>JAWWAG010000001.1:0-52005 GCA_033721795.1 Methylophaga sp.
GTAACAATCTATGCGTGGGCTGATATTACTATTAGCGGCCATCTTCAGCACCCACTTGCTGGCCGAACCTATCCGTCAAGTCATCAATGGTGACGGTTCTGTAGAATTTACCAATGCTGATGTGCCGGCCAGCAAAACTACCCGTACCAGCCGGCAAACCATCATTTATAAATCTATCAATAATGCCGGTGATGGCGTGGTGTTTTCTGACCAGAAACCATTGGCCGGTGAATTTGAAGTCCTGCGCTACGACTGCTTCGCATGTAACCCGGATTCCCCGATAAACTGGTATTCAATTGCACTTAATACCAATGCCTACCGCAACGAAGTCAAACAGCTGGCAACAAAGTATCAGATTGATCCGGCGTTGGTAAGGGCAGTGATTCATGCCGAATCAGCTTTTAAAGTCAATGCACTCTCCAATAAAGGCGCACAGGGTTTAATGCAACTGATGCCTGGCACCGCACGAGATATGGGCGTTAAAAATGCCTTTGACGCCAAACAAAATATCGAAGGCGGAGTGAAATATCTGGCCTGGCTACTGAAAACCTTTAATGGCGATACTAAACTGGCCATTGCAGCTTACAATGCCGGCCCCGGCGCCGTTAAACGCTATAACGGCATTCCACCCTATGCCGAAACCGAAGTCTATGTCGAACGGGTCGGTATCCTTCATCAGCGTTATAAAAACACCAGCTAAACAACGATCATATTAGGTTATTTTGTTGGCTTTCGATTGTCACGTTCCAACTTTTCACAGGAACATTCCAGAATCCTTCACTGCTCTAATCGGACCAAGGTTTATTGATCTGCCATGGCGCATCTGTTGTGACGCTGATAGCTCAACGGACTTTAGTGCAACTACGGGTTGCCCGCAACACTCTTGATGCAGGTTATTGCTGCATTACACTATGACCGAGAAAATGATATCCAGATAATAGCTGTTAAAGGTAAGATTGTTTTGTCTTGGCCCGGCGCAGCTACTTTCACAAAAGCTTCATCCGAGCTGCTAATAATGGTAATACAATTTTATGAAAGCAACCCAGCCAATTTGTAGCATCTTATTCATCGTAATTAAGGTACCAAATGAATTTTTATAAATTATTTACCGGACTGTGTTTGCTTTTCACCAGCAGTTTAACTTTTGCTGATATGAGCTTTCTCGTGAAGGATCAAAATGGAAAAGTCCTTCCGGATGTCGTTTTGGAAGTTGTCAGCGACCCAACTCAACCAGGACCTGATAACGATGTGGGCATCATGGATCAAATCGATAAAGCCTTTGTACCCGAGTTAGTTATTGTCCAAAAAGGACAGTTAGTCGATTTTCCCAATAGTGATAACATTCGCCACCATGTTTATTCCTTCTCGCCGGCAAAAACATTCGAATTAAAGCTTTATGCAGACCGGCCGGAAAAACCGGTGCTATTTGACCAGCATGGTGTTGTCGTATTGGGCTGTAATATTCATGACTCAATGGTGGGTTATATCTACGTTGCAGCTGATAAACGTAATGCCAGAACTAATCAACAAGGCACTGCGCGGTTGCCGGTCACATCAGAAGACAGTCAAATCAGTGTCTGGCATGCCAATCAAAGTGAAGGCCCCGAGCATCGGGAGATTTATACCATCAGCGCGCTCGAACAAAGCGCCGACAAACAAAATTATATTGTGACCTTGGACATCACGCCGCCGCCGGCCCGTGATACTTTTGAAGACACTTTCCGTGCGAATTTTTAACAAAAGCCTTCGTCAACAAATTGTTCTGCTTCTGGTATTACTAGTTTTACTAACCACAATTGCGATCCAGGTTACATCCTGGTGGTCTGCCCGAAACTTCAATAATCAACAAATTAATCAGCAGATTCTTAATGCCATCGATATTCTGACGGAATACTCGCAGGCTCGTGAAGAATTGTTGATAACGGCTTCGCGGGTATTGACCGCTGATTTTGGTTTTAAAAATGCGGTTGCCACTGCTGATAAAGAAACCTTGAAGAGCATGTTACAAAATCATGGTGAGCGAATTAACGCTGACTTGATGATGCTGTCCAATCTGGAAGGTGAATTGATAGCTGACTCCAGTGAATTAGGTGCGCCCAAGCAGTTTCTGAATCAACTGCAAATTTCTTTGCAATCAACCCCTAATCGGGCTCAGCTTGCCGTTGTTAATGGCAAGTTATATCAGTTGATTTTGCAACCCGTTTTGGCGCCAAGAGCCATTGCTTACACGTTGATTGGGTTTGAAATGGATCAACAGATCCTTGAAAAACTGACCAATTTGACGATGATGGAACTAAGCTTCCTGTCAAACGAGCAAGTGTTGTTGACCAGTATTGACACGATGGCTTCACAAGATGCATCTATAGACTCACTGGCTGAACATTCGGTAGATTGGTTTATCTGGTCGCGTCCGGCTTTTATTAATACGGAACTGCGTCCTCTCACGCCGCAATATGACCCTGTTACGGTGATATTAACGGCTGATTTGCGACCAGTTTACGAAGAATATGACAGTTTGGCCTTGAAAATCATCGGCGTTGCCAGCTTTATCATGGTCTGCGCCGTGCTGAGTGGTCTATTTTTTGCCGATCGTATTGTACGGCCGATTTCTAAGCTGGTGGGTGTTGCGCAAAGATTCTCACAAGGTGACTATCAGCAGGATATTCAAACAGGCAAAAGCAGCTCGGAAATAAAGTCTTTGTCCAATGCCCTGAGAACCATGGGCCAGGATATTCAAATACGTGAAAATCAAATCACTTTTCAGGCAGAACATGATGGTCTGACTGGCTTACTGAATGCGCCTAAACTGCGCAGCATCCTGGAAAGGGCTTTGCCGGAAATGGGCAAATCGCTGCAAATTGCTTTTTATATCGATAATTTCCGTCAAATAAATGATCAGTTGGGGCCTGAGTTTGCTGATAACTGCCTGCAAATAATTGCCCGGCGTCTTAACAAGATTAATTATCCGCATAAACAATTTCATGCCCGCATGGATGGCATTGAATTTATTTCGGTATTGCAATTAGATGACAGCCATCGGCCCAATCAACTGACTGATGAAATTCTCGAATATCTTGAAAGACCATTAACCCACAAAGATATAGAGTTACAGCTTCGGTTTTATTGCGGTATCACACTGTATCCGGAACATGGTGACGATCAACAAACGATTCTAAGGCGCACCCGCATTGCCGCAGATTATGCCCGTAGCCAGCATAAACGGCTGCACTGTTATGAACCCGGTCAGGATGAGGCCCGCCTGGAACAATTGTCCATGGTCGAAGCACTCAATGCCGCGCTCAAATTACAATCAGATGAGCTGTATTTACACTTTCAACCCAAAGTGAATATAGAAAACCATACCGTTACTGCTGTAGAAACGTTAATCCGCTGGCAACGACCGGGTAGCGGTAATGTCCGGCCGGATATTTTTATCGATCTGGCTGAGCAGGCCGGTTTGATTGTGTCTTTGACCCGCTGGGTGGTCAAGCAGACGATGCAACAGTTAAAATCTTGGCATCAGGCCGGTTTACCGCTGCAGGCAGCCATCAATGTCTCTGCTGAAGATATTTGTCATCCGATGTTTTGCCAGATGATGGAACAATCAACGACGCTTGCTGGCATTGCCCCCCAGTTCTGTATCATCGAAATTACGGAACGCGATATTATGTATGACGAGGCCGTTGGCCTGTTGACACTGAAATCGCTGAAAAAAATGGGTTTTCGGATAGCGCTGGATGACTACGGGATCGGCCAGTCGACGCTGGTCAAACTAAAAGATTTACCCGTTGATGAACTGAAACTCGATAAAGCTTTTATCATGACGCTGGATCAATCTGATAAAAATCAGAAGATTGTCCGCGCCACGATAAACATGGCCCATAGTTTAGGTATGAAAGTGGTTGCGGAAGGGGTAGAAAATGCCGCCTCGCTGCAATTACTGAAAGAAATGGCCTGTGATGCGGTCCAAGGCTATCACCTGGCAAAACCCATGGGACCTGCGCAATTAGAAATCTGGCTGGAGAATAATGATGCGGCTTATCATGTGCCTGCTCTCGCTGCTAATAACAAATAATGCATACGCTGCTGACGGTAAATTGTTAGCAACCCCTGGCATATCACAAATAGAAGGTGCGGCAGGTGGCGGTTTTGTGCCTTGGGCACAGCTTGCAGGCTATGGCAGCCGAGAAGAAATTGCCGGTAATATCTTTTGCAGCCGGGGAAACACAGATAACTATCATTTGAATGTTTGTGGTGCCCAGATTGGTTTATATGATCGTGTTGAATTGTCCCTGGCCCGTCAGCAATTTCATGTCGATGCACTGGATTTGAATATTGAACAGCGAGTGTTTGGAGCCAAAGTTCGTTTGTATGGCGATATTGTATATAGTCGATGGCCGCAGATCAGTGCAGGCGTTCAGCATAAAAAACTGGATGATCCTTTGGTAGCCGATTTACTGGGCGCCGATGATGATAGCGGTGTTGATATTTATGTCGCTGCCAGTAAATTACATCTTGGCGCTATCGCCGGTTATAACTGGTTTTGGAATGTTACCGCCCGCTCAACCGATGCCAATCAGACAGGCCTCTTGGGATTTGGCAGTACTGATGGCAGTGCACAGCGGGAATGGCAGTTGGAAGCCTCAACAGCCATTTTATTAAACCGGCATGTAGCGGTTGGGATCGAATACCGGCAAAAACCCGATAATCTGGGTCCTAAAGAAGATGACTGGCAAAATATTTTTATTGCCTGGTTTCCCAATAAATATATCAGCCTGACCGCCGCCTATCTGGATTTAGGCGATATTGCCGGCGCCCAATCGCAGCGCGGCAGTTACTTTTCTGTGACGGGGTATTTTTAATGCGCTTACTGATGTTAGCTGCGGTATTGTTATTGAGTGCATGCGCCAGTCAGCCCAAAACCACGCTTTATGACGATTTGGGCGGCGCGCCGGGCATCGATGCTATTGTCGAAAATTTTATTAAAGGCATTGCGTCTGACCCGGAAATATTCCCTTACTTTGCTGACAGCCATGTCAGCCGATTCCGGGAAAAGATTACCGAGCATTTTTGCCATATCAGCAATGGCCCATGCCAATACACTGGCGACAATATGGTTGATATTCATGTTGGTATGGATATCAATGAAAATCACTTCAACCGGACTGTGGACCTGCTTTACGAGGCCATGGAACAGGAGAACATCCCACATCGCACTCAGAACCGGCTGATTGCGCGACTCGCACCGCTACGTAAACAGATTATTTATCGTTAGTTTTGCTGTCGCCGGCAACGTGAGTAAAAATTACCTGATTCCGGCCATTTTCTTTCGCCCGGTACAGCGCTGAATCCGCTGCATCCAGGATCTTATCCAATGTTGGCTGTGGTTCGTCCGGCCATATAATACAAACGCCAGTACTCATCGTCACGCTGATTAAATTTTGCTCATAAGCAATTGGCGTGACGGCAATAATTTGTCGTAAACGTTCAAACGCGTTCGTTGCTTCATCCGGCAGCACTTCCATGGCGATAATAAATTCCTCTCCGCCAAAGCGGCCAAAAATATCATATTCACGCATGGCGTTTCTTAAGCGGTCAGTAAATTTCCGCAGAACGACATCGCCGACCGAGTGCCCATAATTATCGTTAATATGTTTAAAGTTATCGATATCACACAGTGCAATACAATAAATACTATCGGAACGTGCTACCCGGCTTAGTTCTTCACGGATCCGCTGCAAACTGGCATGACGATTTAAAACATGGGTCAATTGATCATAATTAGCCCGGTACACCAAATCTTTGTATAACGCTGATAAAGGATCAGCCAGACGCCATGCCAACATTGAGCTGAGCCATATTGCCAATAACAATATCACTGCCGCCATCAGTAAAGAGCGAATGTGTAATTCTTGAAGTGCTTTTTCGAAGTTGCTGATATCCGCTTGTAAATAGAGTTTTATCGGTGTTGTTTTATCAGTATTGGCTAAAGGAACGGCTTGTACCATCGACTTCTCAGCCATTAAAGTTGATACATCAAAGCCATCCGCTGAATCATCGCTGTTGTGCCATAAAGCTGGTGTAGAGCTGAAGATATGTTGACCATCGCCGACCACAAAATGCAGTGCCATGCCTGTTTTTAATTGCAGGCTTCTCAGTAATTCAGGAGTGATTTGATAGCCAATCAGACTGTAAGCAATGGCCCTGGGAGCTTTGACCGGTAAAATAAAGCAACGGTACAACTGATCACCCAGCAGCATAAAACGGCCTGTCTCGTCAGACAGTTTGTCATTCCGCCATGTCTGTAAATCCACCATGTCGGGTTGTGACTGCAGATTGCCGGCAACAAAATCACCATCGCGATCGAGAATCAGCAGCAGATCTGCCTGCATACGCTGACTGTGGTTACGCAACATACTGCTGATGGTTGGCGCATGACCACTCGCCACGGCCTGGCGAAAACCAAAATCTTTTGTAATTACTTCAGCCGAATTGAGCAAGTTGGCTTCGCGGCTATGCAGATATTGCTGCAAAAATTGTTCGGCTGTGGATACCTGTATCGCTAATTGCTGTTGATGATAATTACGGATGAACCACCAATTACTGATTTGCACTGCGATAACTGTCAGCAGAACCAGCGCTAAACAAATCAGCATGATTCTGGTTTTAATGCGGTTCATTTATTTGCCAAATATCCATAAGAGACAGACGCTTCACTAAAGCGTCTTTATCTCTTGCCAATACCGATGGTGTCAAGCAATTAACTCAAAAATTCGTGGAGGGATTGGTTTTTAAAAATGACTTATGGCAATGCCCAGACTTTTAATGTTTGCCCTGCCGGAAAACCAAATAATTTATTGCCACCAGCTGCTACAGCAATATACTGACGGTCATCGATTTGGTAGGTAATCGGTGGCGCATTAACACCAGCTTCGGTGGGCGCTGACCAGACTTTTTCACCATTATCAGCATCAAAGGCCATGAGCTCGCCTTTGCCTTCTCCGGTAAAGACCAGACCACCCGACGTACTCAATACCCCACCAATCAATGGACTCTCAGTTTGATGCTGCCAGACGATATCCCCGGTATCGATATTGATTGCCGTTAATAAACCATAACTTTCCGATTTATCCAACGGCGCCATTGAGGAATAGCTTAATGCAGGCTGACGCTCTGTGGCTTCGCGCTTATGGAGTTTGTATTCGACCGGCCAGTGAACCGCAGCAATATATACTTGGCGTTTGTCCTCATCCAGTGCAACCGGAGACCAATTGGCACCGCCCAAAACACCGGGGTAAATCACATTGCCCGCTTCCGTTGGCAATGTGAACATATTGTGCTGAGGCACAAAAGCTTCGCTTTTATAGAGAAATTTGCCATTACGGCGATCATGTACATAAAACCAGCCTGTTTTGCCGGCCTGACCAATGACCGGTACCGGCTCGCCATTGACACTGATTTCAAACAATACCGGCGGACTGGCCACATCATATCCCCAGCTATCGTGTGGCACTTGCTGATAATGCCAGCGATAGGCGCCAGTTGCCGCATCAACTGCCACCAGAGAATTGGTGTACAAATTATCACCGGGGCGAGAAGAACCCTCCATTTGAGGTGAAGGGTTACCGGTACCAAAATGCAAAATGCCGGTATTCAAATCAATGACCGGGGTGCTCCAGGCAGATCCGCCACCATAACGCCAAGCATCTTTATGATCGTCGAGCGCCGCTTTTTCAGCAGCAATATCACGGGGTAATTCAACGCCATCAGCTGTTACCTTGGTGAAATCTCCTTCCCAATTATGGTGCTTGATGGTGTCAAATTGCCAGACTTGCTCGCCACTATCAATATCATAGGCTGCCAGAAAGCCCATACGGCCATAGTTACCGGCAATACCGACCACTGCCCCAAGTGCCGAATCGGATTCCGGTAAATCCAGATGCAGCCCATAGCCCACCCCGGTAATACCAACAATTACCTTATCCTGATAAATTACCGGCGCCATATTAATGCCCGCCCCGGAAGCACCTGACGCCTTACCGAATTCTTTGCTGATGTCACTGGCATCTTCCTGAACACCGCGGTTTTGACCAACGACATTTTTATCCCAGATTTTTTCACCGGTTTTAGCGTCCAGTGCAATCAGCCTCGCATCAATTGTGCCCATAAACACCTTACCATCACCCACCGCCACACCGCGATTGGCAGGACCACAGCAAATTGGATAATCTTCAGTCAAATCATGGTCGTATCGCCATAACTCTTGGCCTGTTGTGGCGTCCAGCGCCACCACATTATTGAACGGTAAAGACAGATACATCACCGCGTTCTTGACTACCGGGGTGGCCTGGAAAGTGGTGTTATCACCACCTTTATATTCCCAAACCGGCTGTAATGCCGAAACATTATCAGTATCTATCTGTAATGCCGGACTATGCCGATGATGAAATTCATCACCACCATAAACCGGCCATTCAATATCATCAGCCGATATTGATAATGGAAAAATTATGGCCAGCAGCCCCAGCAAATGCTTTATATTCATGCAAATCTCTTAAAATCAGGCAGGTAAGTCAGTAACCGTTTCAACCACGGCGGCATATAAATCCCGTGTTGAGGCAAGCGCAGCATCTTGAACCTGTTGGGCCGGCAGCAGTTTGCCATTGGCTGCCAGCAAAGGTCGCGTTGCGGTGGTACTGGCAACAATAGTGGGTTTGTAGCCAAGGTTAAAGCCACCATGCGCGGTAGAATTAACACACATATGAGTCATAAAGCCGGCCAGCACAATATTTTCAATGCCCAATGTTTTCAGGCGTTCATCCAAATCAGTTTGGATGAACGCATTGGGAAAGTTTTTGGTAATAACCAGTTCACCATCAATCGGGGCGACTTCATCTGAAATCTGCCCCATATCGGTAGTCAAGTCATAAGGCGAACCTTCCCCGCCATCATGACGGATATGGACTATGGGGATTTGCATATCCCGCGCCTTTTGCAGCAATTTTTTGGCCTCAGTAATGGCTTGTTCAACGCCCGTCAGTTGCATAACACCGGTTCGATAAGTGTTCTGACAATCGATCATGATTAATGCCGAATCAGCAAATTTTGCAGGGGTATGGCCTAGTCCTACAATATCCCGCAGGGAGGTAGTTGTTTGCGTCATAGTAATTCCTTATTTTTGCAAATAGGCTAATTCATTCAGACCGCTGCCACCATCACTGTAAGCGGTTTGGAAACTGGCCCGCTGCAGCCAGCGTTGCCAAAAATAATCCAGATATTCAAAACGTTCATCCAGTGGTGTCTGATTTGCCGGAAACTTTGAAAAAGCAATCGCCGTGCACAACGTGATATCAGCATAAGTCGGTGCATCACCACCAAGCAGCCAGTCCCTGCCATCAGCCAAATGCTGGTTAACCAGTGCAGCATGACCCAGCGCTTCTTTACGGCAATGCTCGCCCCATTGTTGATTGTGGGTCAGTTCTAGTTTCAGTCCAAGGCCCTGGTGCATCACATGAAACATGGTGACAATCCGGTACAGAATATGGATGTAAACCCGGGCGTCCCACATATCATCTTGGGCCTGTGCCAGCGTGTTGTCGCCGAGGATCTTGCGGCCATCAAAGTTATTATCCAGATAACGGGCAATGGCCCGGGACTCCGATAAAAAACTTCCATCGCCCAATTCCAAAGTCGGCGTCTCGCCCCAAGGATTCATTTTCAAATGTTGCCATTTACGCTGATCACCGCCCGGCGCCATATCGTATATAACCTCGTCGATATCAGCAGCGATGCCTTTTTCATGGATGAACAATCGCAAACGCTGCGGATTGGGAAAAGCGGATGGTGCGGTAAATAATTTTAATTTCTGACGCATACCTTTTCCTTAGAATTAATCCATCCGATGTTGAAAACTCAAAGCGTAAGCGCCGGGACGGGCCAGTAAAATCGGATCTTCTGACGGGGCAATCCCTTCCGGTAAAGCTAGCGGATTAAACATGGTGGCTTTTTCGAAAGCAGCTGCTTCCTCATGCATTGCCGTCATACGTAACACCCCCAACTCAACCACCGGCCGATCTTCAGGCCAGGTCACGGTAGCCACATTCACAATATCGTCAGGATTGGCGATTTGTAATGATAAGCGCATCACCACCGCAGAACTCTGTAAACGTGATGGTAATTCCTGCATCAAGTAATCCGGTCCTTGCTGCTTACCTTCAGCTTCAGATAAATGTGGCTCGTCTATTGTTGGGCTGATTATGTAACGGCCATATACAGATTCACCATCGGCGTTGGTAAATTCAAAAGCGTTAACGCCGTGATAGCTTAGCGAGGCAAAGCTTGCTGGATAAGGTTTCGGATAATTGACAAAAGCTTTGGCTGCCGGGTTATTGCTCAGGAAAGTTTCAATCGGTTTGGGTGAGGCTTCACTATTGGCAGAATCACGCACTGCGGTCAGCATTTCTAAAAACTTTTCGGGTGTTGCCACCGGAAACATCGGTACCGAACTGAGTACCAGATCATGATTCATATCATCTTCTAAATGAAAGCGAAAGGCCATGCCTTTAACCAGTGCTTTGGGATTATTATCGGCAATATCAGGAAATCCGGTTGAGTTTGAGAACCGAACCGTTATTGGTGTTGAGCCATCCTGTAAATGACTGGCCATACTGACTTGTTTGGCCTCTGTTGCCGGTGTAAAACTGCCGGTCACCACAATGCCTTTCGTATGATTTGACCGCAAACCTTCGCGCGGGCCATCAAATAAATCGTGTTGCACTTCGACAATTTGTTCAACCACTGAGGCTTCGCCAGTTTCGCCGGCAATTGTTAATGTTGAAAAGCCTGCAAACAAAATACTTGTTAATACGGCGGTTAGATTTTTCTTCATGCTGTGGACTCCCTGTAATGAAATGGCTGTCAGGCCATTATTAGTGTCAAATTCATGGCTGCCCAGAATTTATAATGCTGGCAGTCGTACATGTAGATTAGTAGTTGCAAATCACCCGTCAGTTCCACCATAGTCAATTTTAGTGGCGTCGTCATCTTAACCAGCAAAATAACACATTAAAGATAGTGCACAATAAAACTCAGCATCCAGCAGCATAGGACAGGAAAATTGCGCGTATTTGCAATCATCAAACGAGTTGTCTAGTATACAAGACATAACTAGACGACTGGTCTAATATTGAGATGACACGTGTACAAACCCGAAAATTACTGATTGATGTCGGCACACAGGTGATTGGTGCCCAAGGCTTTAATACGACCGGTTTAAATAATGTATTGCAAACCGCCGGCGTCCCCAAAGGCTCCTTTTATTATTACTTTGCCAGCAAAGAAGACTTTGGCCTGGCTATCATTGATGAAACCGCTACTGAGTATGCCGAACTGATTGCCGGTTATTTACAGGATGAACGGTTTACCCCGCTGACGCGCATTCGCAACTACCTGCAGTCAGGTCTAGACCGTATCCGTGAGGGTCAATGCCAGCGTGGCTGTTTGATTGGTACGTTGGGACAGGAATTATCGACCCAGAATGAAAACTTTCGTGCCCGGCTGGATGCTGTCTTTGAAGGCTGGAAACAGCAATTTGCCGCTTGTTTACAGGCGGCCCAAATGGCCGGCGAATTACCTGCAGAGGTCGATGTCATGCAATTAGCCGAGTTTCTTCTATCGGGCTGGCAAGGTGCTATCCTGCGAGCCAAAATGCAGCAAGATGTTGCACCGCTGGAAGCTTTTATCAACCTGATGTTCTTATATGTGCTGACCAACAGACATACCGCGATGACAGCCTAAACTAAATTATTTCCATTTAATATCTGACCAAGGAGGCACAATGACCAGGGTAGTTCGATTCCATCAAACCGGTGGCCCGGAAGTCCTGCAAATCGATGATTTGACAGTGGCAGAACCAGGACCAGATGAACTTAAATTGCGCATTGAAGCTATTGGTCTTAACCGGGCTGAAGCCATGTTTCGCAGCGGCCAATATTTAGAGTCACCCAAACCACCCTCGCCCATTGGCTACGAAGCTGCCGCTATCGTTGAAGCGGTGGGCAGTGACAGCTGCGCATTCAAAGTCGGCGATAAAGTCAGCGTCATACCGGCTTTTTCGATGAATCAATATGGCACTTATGCCGATGTCGCTTTGTTGCCGATCTCTGCCGTCGTGAAGCGCCCCGGCAATCTCAGTGCGGAACAGGCTGCCGCGGTCTGGATGCAATATTTAACAGCCTGGGGCGCCCTTATCGATATCGGTCATCTATCGCAAAATCAGGTGTTATTGATCCCGGCGGCTTCCAGCAGTGTCGGCCTCGCCGCCATTCAGATTGCCAATCAGGTTGGTGCAGTACCGGTAGCCATTACCCGCAGCGCAGAAAAAGCAGAATTGCTTAAACAACACGGCGCAGCGCATGTCATTATCACTGAGTCACAATCCATTTCTGAACAAGTGATGGCCATTACAGGCGGTAAGGGCGCGGATATCGTTTTTGATCCGGTTGCAGGTCCGATGCTTGAAGATTTGGCCAATGCCTGCAGACCGTTTGCACAGATTGTTGTGTATGGCGCACTCAGCACTGAGCCTACTCCCTTCCCTTTATTTGCCGCGCTGGGCAAAGGGCTGACTTTCCGCGGTTATACCTTGTTTGAATTTACCCAGGATGCGCCAAGACTTGCGCGAGGAGTCGCCTTTATTGAGCAAGGTTTGAGCGATGGCAGTTTAAAACCGGTGATAGCCAAAACCTTCAAGCTCGATGATATTGTCGCCGCTCATCAGTATCTCGAATCAAATCAACAGCTTGGCAAAATAATTGTCACGCCTTAAATCTGTTTTATTCAAAAAGGAGTTGTTATGAAGTTAACACCCAAACCATTAGCGGGCTTGCTATTCGCTGCATTGGGACTGGTCTCGGTCAACGTTATTGCTGATGCCAAAGATGCGCAGGCGAACCTGCACAAGCTGAATGTGCCGGACGGGTTTAATGTCGAAATATATGCCGAAGTCCCCGATGCCCGGCAAATGGCGCTGGGCCAATCCACCGGTACAGTTTTTGTCGGCACCCGCTATGAAAATGTCTACGCCGTGGTCGACAAGGATAAAGATCGCAAAGCAGATAAAGTGGTCACAATTCTTAACGATTTAAAAGTCGGTAATGGCGTTGCCATGCATGAAGGTAATCTTTATGTGGCAGAGCAAAACCGCATCGCCCGTTATGCCGCACCGGGTTTCGATTTAAACCTGCCGTTTGAAGATATGCGTGAAGTCATCTTTGACGACCTGCCCGATAAAGCCCATCACGGCTGGCGTTATATTGATTTTGGGCCTGATGGCAAATTGTATGTGACAGTCGGTGCCCCTTGTAATATATGTGCTGTAGACGGTTATGAAGCCACCATTATCCGTATGAATCCGGATGGCTCTGATGCCGAAATTTTTGCAAAGGGTGTCCGTAATTCAGTCGGTATGGATTTTCAGCCTGACACCGGTGTGTTGTATTTCACCGATAACAACACCGATATGATGGGTGACACAACACCGCCCGGCGAATTAAATGCTGCGCCCAAACAAGGCATGCATTTTGGTTTCCCCTATTATGCCGGCGGTAAGGCACGTCACGAAGACTGGGCTGATAAAACCCCCCCCCAAGAAGTCACTTTTCCGGTGGCAGAGTTTCAGGCGCATAGTGCCAACCTGGGATTTAAATTTTATACCGGCAAACAATTCCCGACCGAATATCAAGGTGATGCCATTATCGCCCAGCATGGTTCTTGGAATCGCACCGATCCGGTGGGCTATTCACTCGTCCGGGTGAAGTTTGATGAGGAACATAAGGTCGTCGGTCAGGAGCCATTTATTGATGGCTGGTTGATCGACGGTGAAGCTTGGGGCCGGCCGACCGATGTCTTACAAATGCCTGATGGCTCAATTCTGGTCTCAGATGACTATAACGGTGTTATTTACCGGGTCAGCTATGGCAAAGAGAATGCCAGTAAAGCACCTACGACCAGCAATGTAAGCACCGAAACGGTCACTGACTTAATGATGCCGGAATCAGTCATTGCGCATCCTGATGGCCGCGTGTTTGTCACTGAAATCGGCGAATTCGGTAAAGATGGTGATGGTAAAGTCACTATCGTGAATACTGACGGCAGCCGTAAAACGTTGGCTCAGGGTCTCGATGATCCCAAAGGCATCGATATGTTTGATAACGATTTATATGTCGCAGATAACGACAAGTTGATCAAAATCACTTTAGATGGCAAAACCAAGGTTATTGCCGGCAGTAATGACTTCCCGGGTAAAGCCCAATTTCTCAATGATATTGAGATTGATGGCAACGGCAATGTCTTTATCTCCGACAGCGGCGATGACAATGGTAAAAATGCTGGGATTTATAAAGTCACACCAGACGGTGATATCACAGAAGTGATTAACGAAAAATCCGGTATCAAACGTCCCAATGGCTTGCTCAATGATGGCGTAAACCAAATGCTGGTTGCTGATTTTGGTACCGGTGATTTATTTACGCTGGATATGGTCAGTGGCAAAATTGTCAAGGTTAACCGGGGCTTTGGTGGCGCCGATGGTCTGGTGCGTGATGCCAACGGTTTGCTGTATATCAGTGACTGGAAGAACGGCAAAGTCTGGCAATTGGTTGAACCAAAAGCGACACCGCATTTGCTGCGTGATGATTTTAAAGCGGCAGCCGATATTGCACTGTCAGCCGATGGCAAGCAATTGCTGGTACCGGATATGAAAGCCGGTACGCTGGAATATTTGCCCGTTCGCTAAACTGTTTTAACTCAAAAGCCGGTGTCTTCGGACGCCGGCTTTTTTTTCATCAAAACTTAATGGTTTTTTAAGCCAATTTTAATGTTAGCAACTTAGTCTCTTGATCCGCTTGATGCCATCGCTGATCAGAGGAGATTAACGCTATGCGAAGTATATTAGAGATGCTGCAGTCAATGGTGCTGCATGCTGTCTGGTTATTACTGACCATTTTACTGCTGGCCCAGGAAACTACCATGCACATCGCTGCGCTGATAAGCAGTAAATGGGATGCAGCAACCTCGCTTATCAAGCAAATGTATCGTCGTCAACAACTTCCCCCAGCCCCAGCTAACCATCCAACCACAAAAATAACAGACATAGATTACTGAGCAATAGCAACAGGCTCAGCCCGCGCCAGAAAGCCAGCGGATGCCTCTCCATTAGCGGTGCCTGCTCTTCCCGCAGATAGGCAGGATTAGGCTTTTTGATGTCAGCTTCAAACTCTGACAACACCTCATACCGACGTTGCGGATTAAATTGCAAGGCACGACGAATCGCCTTGTCCACCCAATGTGGGATAGTTACCTGAAAATCGGTTAACGCTCGATATTTCAAACGATTTAACTGTTGGGAGTGACTGACTTTGGCATAGGCCTCGCCATAAGGCAGCCGGCCCGTGAGCAGCTGATAAATCAACACACCCAGCGAAAACTGATCTGACAGGGGACTGCCTGACTCACCAAGCAGATATTCCGGCGCAGTATAATATTTGGTCCCCAGCAAAGTCTTGCGCTCGACCGGCGTGGCGATATCAGCAATACCGGCAATTTTTGTCGAACCAAAATCAATAATTTTTAATACGCCGTCATCGGTCAGCAAAATATTGCCCGGTTTAATGTCCTGATGCAGCATATCGAGTCGGTGAAACGCACGCAGTCCGGCAATCAACTGTGGCAGCAATTGTCTGACCTTTTGCAAACTGAGTGTTCCCTCATCATCAAGCCATTGCTCTAGAGTCCGGCCTTCGACATATTCCAGAACATAATAGAGAAATCGTCGTGGCCGCAACTGTTCTATCACACTGACCACATGCGGATGATCTATTCGCCGGCCAATCCATTCTTCCAGCTGGAAACGTTCCAGATACGCCGGATCATCCTCAAAATTGACTGAAGGGGTCTTCAGAACCACTTTCTGACCACTGTCCGTGTCAACAGCCAGATATAACTGACTGGTGGAGCTGGCATGTAATTCTTTGATCACCCGATAGCCGTCGAGGATCACGCCCTCATAGAGTTCAGGTGGAAACGGCAAAGCCGTCAGCCGGGCATAGACTTCATCAGCCGCCGGCACAGGCACACGGGTGATTTGCAGAACCTGACAACTCAGATTATCAGTACTGCCCTGATCAAGCGCTTTCTGGCATATTACAGCGGCACAGGTCTCCAGATCTGAGTGTGCTGTTAGCAACTGTTTCAGCTGGCTGTCACTGAGCCATTCATAAACCCCATCGGTCACTAAAACAAAACAATCACCAGCTTCAATGGGCAGCGATTTATAGTCAATATCCAGTGCATAATCAACCCCCAGTGCACGTCCCAGATAGGTTTTATCATCGCTGAGGTGAATCCGGTGATCCGTGCTCAGTTGCTCCAGACTCTGACCGCGCAGTAAATAAATACGGGCATCACCGACATGAAACAAATGTGCTGTGGTAGATTTCAACACCACGGCAGAAAAGGTCGTGGCAAAACCGCGGTTACTATCCCGAAAATGCTGCCCCTGGCCGCAGAGCCAGACATTAATCGCCGTCAGCACCTTGCCGCCAGATTGCTTGACTGACCAGCTGTCAGGCGTGCTGAAATAATCTTCAATAAAGCCGGTAATCGCCGCATGACTGGCTTCGCGTGCCTGCTCACTGCTGCTGATACCATCGGCCAATGCGCAGACGATACCTTTAGTTTCCAGCATCATCGGGTTGTCAGGCACGGAACAGCCCAGTGCATCCTGATTTTCGGCCTTGACACCGGCCAGCGACTGCTGGCCATAGCGTATCTGTAATGTAGACAAAGCTTATGCCTTAATGGACATCGATCATCTGTACTGTACCATCCGGTAGCACTTCGGCCATCTGTCCACGCGGCTCATCCATAAACTGCACGATAATTAAGGTGACTACTGCCGTCGCTGCAATGACCCAGAAAAACAATTGCGCTGATACTACTGACAACACGGTTAAAAACAATAAGGCACCGACATTGCCATAAGCACCGGCCATGCCCGCAATTTGTCCGGTCAGGCGACGCTGGACCAATGGCACAACGGCAAACACTGCTCCTTCACCGGCTTGTACGAAGAACGAGCAACACATCGTTGCTAACACGGCTAAGACGATAAACCATTCCGGGGTTATCAAGCCCATAACAAAATAGCCAACCGCAAGACCCGCCAGACAAATGGTCAGTGTCAATTTACGGCCCAGCTTATCGCTGAAATAACCACCGGTCGGACGCGACACCAGATTCATAAAGGCAAACCCTGATGCCAGCAACCCCGCCTGTACCACCGTGATATTGAATGTTTCACTGAAAAATAATGGCAACATCGATACGACGGCAAGCTCAGAACCAAAGGTGGCCAGATATGCCATATTCAATACCGCCACCTGTTTGAATTTATAGCGATGAATTTCCGGCACCGGTTGTTTGAAAATGCCTTTATTGATCTGCCAGATGTGATACAGCTGATAGGCAAATAACAGCGCTAATACACCATAAATCATCTGCACTGCTGTCGCTGACAATAAGCTGACGCCTGCCGGTGACAATTTCCACGCCAATAACGCCAATGCCCCGTAAAGCGGCACGCTCATCAGTATATACAGGAAAAAATCGCCCTTACTGGTGACTTCCATGGCACCGGATTTTTTCGGTTTGAAATAGGTTGAACCTTTGGGCGTGTCTGAGACACTGTTGTAGTAAATAAAGGCATACACGAGTGCCATCACACCTGTCGTGGCAATGGCAAAACGCCAACCATTTTCACCACCGAATATTAAAGCCAGCGTCGGTAATGACATTGCCGCTGCCGCTGAACCAAAATTACCCCAGCCACCATAAATGCCTTCAGCGAGACCCACTTGTTTGGCTGGAAACCATTCGGAAATCATCCGGATGCCGATGACAAACCCCGCACCAACAAAACCGAGCAGAAATCGCGCCAGCGCCATTTGTTCAAAACTATCGGCAATGGCAAAAAAGAAACACAACATGCTGGAAAAACCCAACAGCATGGTATAAATGATTTTTGGGCCATATTTATCAACCAGCATCCCCACGACAATTCGCGCGGGAATAGTCAGCGCCACATTCAAAATCAACAGGGTTTTTATTTGCTGATCGGTCAGACCTAAGGCCTCACGTATGGATACCAACAAAGGCGCATGGTTAAACCAAACAACAAAACTGATAAAAAAGGCGATCCAGGTCAGATGCAAAATACGGCTGTTGCCGCTAAAAGATAGCAAGTTTATTTTTGAAGCAGACATCGCTCTCTCTTTAGAACAGGTTTACCAACATCGTTAGCCTGTCAAAGCCGGAATCATGCCAACCTTTAAGCTATTGATACTAATAAAAATTTAAATTTAAATCGGTATCTTATGCACCTGTTTAAAGCAGTTTAATATTTCTCGCACCATGATGATGCAGTGTTTCAGGCGGCAAAAACCACGGCATTTTTGCCCGATTGCTTAACGCTATACATCGCCTTATCTGCAGCGCGCAGTAATGTTTCGATATCACGACCATCTTCGGGATAGCAGGCAATACCAATGCTGGCACCAATCTGACACGCACAGCCTTCGATGATAATTTTTTGCGATAAAGCGCGGATGATTTTATTGGCTACCAGCCTGATATGTGACTGTTCAGGCATGTTTTCCAGCAGCACCACAAATTCATCGCCACCAATCCGAAATACTGCGTCATCAGCACGCAGGTTACTGGCCATTCGCTTGGCAACTTCCAATAATAAAGCGTCACCAATATGATGACCGTAGTCATCGTTGACGGCTTTAAAATCATCCAAATCAACAAACATTATTGCTACGCTCTGTTTTAAATGGTCTGCCTCATTAAGCGTCTGTTCGGCACGCAAATTAAATTGTGAGCGATTCGGCAAGCATGTCAGGTTATCGGTATGGGCAAGTTTAGTCAGGGCATTTTCCAGCTGTTTGCGCTCCGAAATATCGCGAATATCGGCACTTAACTCACTGCTACGTCCATCTTCACTACGGGTAATTTGCATCAACATTTCTGCATCAATTAATTGCCCGTCGGCACTGGTCAGCTGTACTTCACAACGCGAATACGGAAGCGGTTTATAACGTTTGATGAGCAGCAACAGATGGGCGACTCGCTCCGCCGACTTATCACTGAATAAACGGCTGAAAGGCTGGCCGAAATAATATGCTTCGTCATGCTGCAATAAATGTTTTACCGAGGCGCTTATGAAGGTAATTTTGCCATTACCAGCATCGATGCCGAGCACAATATCTGAGCTTTTTTCCATCAATTTACTGAAATAATTTTCGCGGCGAATTAAGCGCTGAACCGCAAAAGCAAACGACAGTAAAATCATAATCACGACTATAGTCTGTAAGCCCCGCAGCAAATAGGTGCGTTGCTTTGCTTGAGACTCCAGTTGATTGGTCAGCGTGTTCATCAGCGCCAGTAATTGTAAATTTCCGCTTGCCAGACGCTCCAACAACCGTTCAATAACTGCAGGATGCTCATTAATCAGTAATAAATCATCGCGCAATGGTTGCCACAGGCTAATAGCTGCCGCTAAAGTCTGGCGTATTGCCGTTTGCTGCTGAGCTTCAATTTCAATCAGATTATTGTCAGCAGTTTCAGTCAAGCCTCCTGCATAAAATGCATTCAGTGTCTTATCAAATAACGCGACCGCCTGTTTCAGCTCCTGATAAGCGCCCTGACGGTCAGTAATGCCGTTTTGCTGTTGGTAATCAATCAGCAACACGGCCTTGGTCATTTTCTGTGACAACATACGCTGACGGCCAGCAATATTGATATGAACCGACGAGGCTTCAAGCTGCGCAGAAATCACATAATTAACGCCCAGCAAGGTGATATCCAGCAGCAGTACCAGTCCAAGCGGCAGTATAAAGTGCCGGTACTTCCTTAAAATTTCCTGCAGCCGGTCATTCACCGTGGTCATACCTTCCTTGGGCCTAACGGTGGTCGTCCTGCCAGTCTAAATCACAGCAAAAGACAAATAATTTGTCATCCATGACGACGGTCTGTGAGACGGTGATACACATTCGTGAGTCTGCGACTGATAAATATGGCCGGCTGATTTGCATTTGCCCGGGATGTTCGACGGCACGAAAATGATAATGTTTGTGAGACCAGTTGGCATTGTCACCGGATAATAACGGCGTAAAGCGCTGATCCATTTGCTGCTGGTAATGCGGTGAGTAGACATTACGTGCCATCTGATAACCGGCTTCATCGAGCAAAAAGCAGCGCACCACGCGGCGATCCTGAAATAACAGATAGCTGCTGATATCAAAAGCATTGCTGATGGCAAAATGATTGATCGCTTGCCGGAAGAGGGTTTCGATTTTTTTGAAATTCTGGTTATAACGGTGCGTGTTTTTAAAACGTTGTGATTGTTGATGTTTTAACAACTTATCAATTTTGTCGACAAAAATGTTTTCCAGTTGGATCGCCGGCTGCGGTTTGGCAAAATAATAACCCTGCACCATATCGGCATTGGCAGCGATGGACACCAGTGCTTCCCGCTCGGTTTCGACCCCTTCAATCACCACCAGACTGCCCGCTTCATGAATCAGAGAAACTATACCGTTCAGGATCCGCTCTACCCGACTGGATTGGCCTGCACCATAAATCAAACTGCGATCAATTTTGACGATATCCGGTGCCACTTCCCAAATTCGATCAAAATTGGAGTGGCCTGCACCAAAATCGTCTATTGCAATCAGACAACCTAACTGCCGGAAGTGACTTATCAACGCTTTGAGATATTGCCGATCCTGAATTTCACTTTCCAGAATCTCAATGACAATCCGATGTGCTGGCAAGCCCGTCTGACTGAACAACGCCTGCATAAAACCGGCATCAGGGCGTTGTTCAACCAGGCACTGAGAGTTGAGATTGAGAAACAACCAGGCTTCACCGTTCGGCTGTCGGCTGAAATTATGCATATGCAATCGCCGGCACAACCTGTCCAGTGATAATTTATCCTGGCTGCTGTCAGGCATTGCCAACAATTCAATGGGTGACAGGCTTACGCCTTGCTGATTCTGACTGCGGATAAGACCTTCAAACCCGACCGGCCGGCGATGTGAAATACTGAAAATAGGCTGAAAATGGCTGGTCAGCTTTAACTGTCGGTAATCAGCGGAAACGTTCAAATTTTTTGGCTCTGCAGGCAATTGTTTCGACACGGCAAATCGCATTTCTTGGAGATTATTTAACATTATTCAATTTCCGGGCCATTATTAATTGCGTACAACATTGATGCGTTCTGAAAACGTATTATTTGCATCTCTCAAAGCGAAAAATCAGTGGTCTGCCTGCTACCAAATATATTCAGTTTATGCTGCGTCAAGTTTGTATTTCTGATGCAGAAAATGAATAACCGCTGCCCGGTAATGGTTGTAATCGGCATCGTCTGCCAATGCAAGCCGAGCGCGGGGTCGGGGTAAATTGACCGCCAGCACTTCACCAATTGTCGCTGCCGGCCCGTTGGTCATCATGACTATTTTATCTGAGAGCAACACCGCTTCATCAACATCATGCGTCACCATGATCACCGTATTATTCAGCGATGCCTGAATTTCCATCAGCGAATCCTGCAAATGTGCCCTTGTCAGTGCATCCAATGCACCAAAAGGTTCATCCATCAGCAATACTTTGGGTTCCATGGCCAGTGCCCTTGCAATCCCAATACGCTGTTTCATGCCGCCGGAGATTTCCGCCGGCAGTTTGTCTTTGGCGTGGGTCATCTTGACCAGTTCTAAATTGTGTAGCGTCCAGTCACGGATTTCGCTGCTACTGCGGCTTTTGCCAAAGACTGACTTCACGGCAATTTCGACATTCTGATAACAGGTTAGCCACGGAAATAAGGCATGATTCTGAAACACAATTGCCCGATCCGGTCCCGGCTCATTAACTTCTTTACCCTGCAATACCACACCACCTTCTGTGGCCTGATACAAACCGCCAACAATATTCATTACCGTCGATTTACCACAACCGGAATGGCCGATAATGCTGACAAATTCGCCTTTATCAATTTTCAGATTGATCTTATCCAGTGCCCGGAACGGGCCGTTTGCCGTCGGGAAATCAATACTCACGTGATCCAATTGTAAATAACTTTCCATCATCATCTCCTAGCGAATCACCGCATTTTTATCGTAAGAAAACAGCTTTTGCAGTGTTAGCATCAGCCGATCCAACACAAAGCCCAACAAACCAATGGTTATGACCGCCACCATAATCCGGCTTAACGAATCGGAGCTGCCATTTTGAAACTGATCCCAGACAAACTTACCAAGTCCCGGATTTTGTGCCAGCATTTCGGCAGCGATCAGCACCATCCAGCCAATGCCCAGTGAAATTCGCAGACCGGTAAAAATCATCGGAATTGATGACGGGATAACAATTTTCCAGACGGTGGTCAGGTAACTGAGCTGCAATACCTTGCCGACATTAATCAGATCTCGATCAATGCTCGACACGCCCACCGCCGTATTGATCAGTGTCGGCCACAAAGAACACAACATGACGGTGATAGCAGAAGTGATAAAGGATTTTTCAAACATTGGATCGCTGGACACATAGACGGCGCTGACCACCATCGTGACAATGGGCAGCCAGGCCAGGGGTGATACCGGTTTAAAGATCTGTATCAGTGGGTTAAGCGCTGCATATAAATGATTGCTAAGGCCACTGACAATACCAATGGGTACGGCAATCACTGTCGCCAGTAAAAAACCGACAAACACAGTAAACAGACTGGTCCAGATTTGATCGACAAAAGTCGGCCTGCCGGTAAAATCCCGAATCTTAACCTCGGCATCGGGATTCTCGGCCAGCATTTCAGCATTACGTTGTTCCTGACGCTGATAGAAAGCGGTTGCCCGAGCCCGTTCAGCATGATGTTCATCAAGCAAATTACCGCTTTGCTGCCACACCTGTACCGGTCCCGGTAACTGACCTAAGCTGGTTTCCACCTTGGCGGCACCGACATGCCAGAAAAACAGGAAAGCCAGCATCGCCAGCATTGGCAGCCCGATAAGCATCGCCAATTGTTGTAACTGCCTTGTGGGCGATTCCCCGCCGGCCAAACGTACCAGCGGGATAAACCAGGTCAGACCAGCGGTCTCAAATAAATAAATAAATCTGTCTTTCATAAACTGCCTACGCCCTCGTTGGCTTATTCAATAACCGCATCGCCTTTCAGACCAATCTCAAATTGGTCGAGATAGGCATTAGGCTGCTGGCCGTCATAAACGACACCATCGATAAACGTATCCTGCGGCGCTTTAAAGCCACTTTCGCTGGCAAAATCGGGAAAGTCTTCGGCTGACAGTTTGCCCTCGGCAATCAATTCTTTAGCCGCGACAGCATAGATATCCGGGCGATAAACTTTTTTAGCCATATCTTTGTACCAGCCGTCTGGCTTGGCATCTGTGATCTGTCCCCAACGGCGCATCTGGGTTAAATACCAAATCGCATCGCTGTAATAGGGATAAGTCGCGTTGTAACGGAAAAACACATTGAAATCGGGTACTTCACGGACATCACCTTTTTCATACTCAAATGTGCCGGTCATGCTGTTGGCAATGACTTTGGCATCGGCACCAACATAATATGGCTGCGCTAAAATATTGACCGCCTCAGTACGATTGGCATTGTTGTCAGCGTCCAGCCAATGTGCCGCACGGATCAACGCTTTAACCAGCGCAATGTGGGTATTGGGATGTTGTTCAGCCCACTCGGCGCTGACACCAAATACTTTTTCCGGGTTGTTTTGCCAGATTTCGTAATCAGTGATGACCGGCACACCAATCCCTTTAAATACTGCTTGTTGATTCCAAGGTTCACCAACGCAGTAACCATCAATGGTGCCGGCTTCCATCGTCGCTGGCATTTGTGGTGGCGGCGTCACTGACAATAACGCTTCTGCCTGGATCTGACCGCTGGTATCACCTTTATGCGGGGCGTAATAGCCTGGGTGAATACCACCGGCCGCTAGCCAGTAACGCAGTTCATAGTTGTGAGTCGATACCGGAAATACCATGCCCATCCGGAAAGGTTTGCCTTCATCTTTATAGCTTTCAATAACTGGCTTCAAAGCACTGGCGGAAATCGGATGCACTGGTTTACCATCTTCTGCCGTCGGAATATTCGGCTTCATGGCCTCCCAAACCGAATTGGAAACGGTAATACCGTTACCGTTTAAATCCATACTAAAGGCTGTGATGATATCGGCTTCAGTACCATAGCCGATGGTGGCGCCCAATGGTTGACCGGCCAGCATATGGGCACCGTCTAATTGACCATTTATGACGCCATCTAGCAGAACTTTCCAATTAGCCTGGGCTTCAAGGGTGACATAGAGGCCTTCATCTTCGAAAAAGCGTTTTTCGTAGGCAATGGCCAGCGGTGCCATATCCGTTAACTTAATAAAGCCAAGTGTTAATTCTTCTTTTTCAAGCTGTCCGGGCGCCGCCTGAACCGTCATATTAAACAGCGCTGAGCCGATTAATAAACAAGCCGACAATACCAGGGGCTCTGCTGTGCGCAGCACTTTCCGTGTTTTCAACATATCAATCTCCAACCGTTAAATAACTTGATGCCGCCATGGCACCGGCAATACTCAATCCGTCATTGGAGTGATACACAGCATTTGCAGAAAACATGCCATTCATAAACTTATTTAAAAGCACTTTAAAAACAAAAGGTTAAATATCTATTGGGTTTTTTTACAGCGCGTGTTGCTTTGCATTGGATCAGTGAAATCTATGCTAGCACCATTGCAGTGCGGTTTTTTCTCAGCGGGCTGATTCCAGCAGACTGGCAGTCGATAAGACCTGCTGTGCCAGCATCGCCAAACGCATATTTTTATTCATCGCTGTAGTGCGCAGCAGTTTATATGCTTCATCTTCACTGCATTGACGTTGTTGCATCAACAAGCCTTTAGCACGATCAATGACTTTTCGCTCAGCCAGCTTGGTTTCCAGTTCATGTAACTGTTGTTGCATCTGCTGTTGATGATCAAAGCGGCTCTGCGCCATCGATACAACTGGCAGTACCCGGTGCGGCTGCAAACCATCAACTACAAAGGCACTGACGCCTGCATGAATCGCCGTTTGCTGTAATAACGCATCGTATTCACCGGTAAAGATCACCACCGGCATAGGCTGTTGTTTCAGCAGGGTACTAATCAGGCTCAGTAGATTATCATCCAGCTTTTGACTGGCAATAATCAGCATGACCGGCTTATCAAGTACTTCTGCTGCGGCTACCTGTGCCAGACTGACTGCCCGATGGCTGACAGCATAAGGTGATTTATACAAGGCATTATCAATCAGTGCAGCCATCTGCTTATCATCACAAATCAAAATAGTCCGGCGGGCGCCGGTGGCTTGGGATTGAGTAGCCATAGCAGGTCTTAACAAACTCGTTTTCGTTAACAAATCACTGCCAGCTAATCAAAAAGCCGGCAGCCAGTCCCAGTGGCGAAATCACGACCATAAAAGTCAGTTTGATAAGTTCGCGTAACAGGTAAAGACAATCGATGATAAATCCCATGATGCAGCCTCCTGATTGGGTGACAACGTGAAATTTGCATAAGCCATGCCAGATATATTTTATATACTTATCAAAGACCTATAAATTTATTGGCTGTCCACTCATATCAAAATCGGTGCAACTGGAAGTTGGCTGCGCACAATTGGTGCAGCCAGATAGTAAAAAGCCGGGCCTGCGCCCGGCTTATCTCGCTTGAATCTGTTTAGAATTTAACCATGCCATATAACCAGAATTTTTCAGTATCGACCAGCGATGCAAATTCTTCATCGGCGTTGTAGTCAGCGTATTTAATGCCCAGCGTGTAATGCTTGGCAAAGTTTTTTTCCAGCATGATATCCAACTCATCACCGGCATCAAGGCTGTTCAAATCGGTCTCAAAATCATGGTAAGAAACCACCAGTTTGGCACCGAAAACATCCCCCACCAGCGTCAGATAATTATCCTGAATACCTTTCGCCGGTGTATTTAAAAACTGATCTGCCCACCCCTGAAACGCATGATTGGTCCCCAGCGGTGTTTTAAAGCTGAATGTGCCATCGCCTTCCAACACTTCATGACTGAATTTCAATAACCAGCCTTTGTATTTACCCCCGAGTTCAACCAGATAATAGTCCTGGCGATCCATTACACCGCTTTTATAGTCATCCTGGCTGGCATACTCGGCGGTATACACCGCACTGAAAGCATCGGATAAAGGCTGCGCACCGCTAAGTCTGATACCCAGCGTTTTAGAGGACGTTGGCTCAGCATCCTGATAATCGAGGAAGTAACCATAGGTTTCCAACTTTCCGATTGGCAGCCCGCTGTATTGCAGATTGACCAGATGGCCATTCAAATCAATATTGCCGTTTTTGATAATGCCGTTATCCGCATCTTCACCAAAAATAGTATTGACTTTATTGATATGGGCATAACTTAATTGCGTATCCGGCAACCCGGTATGCTGAATAGAAAATGCATCAAAAGTTTGATGATTTTGTCGCCATAAGACATTACCGATAAAACGGTGAAACGGTGCATCCCGATAAGTGATCTGCTGCCGGCCAAACTTCAGCATCGAATCAAAGCCCTGATAACTTAAATAGGCCTGGTTAACCTCGGTACCTTCCGGATCGGCAACCACCGAGTACATGGTTTCACCATTGGTGGTGCTGTTGTAGTTTTCGCCGCCCAACGCTGTGACATCCTCAAGCTCCAGAAAACCGCCAAAACCATGAAACCGACCGGTTTCATAACCGAGTGTCGTCCGTAAGGTAAAAGCATCAGCATCTTTCAGCGCGTTATCCTGCTCGACTGATTCATAACGGGCGCGCGCCGAGAAACTGACTTTGCCAGATTTCATCGCTTCGATGAAGCTGTCATCTGCTGCTACCTGCGGCACTACCAATGCACTGCTCAACATCATGGACAGCAGGCTCAACGCAAACGGTCGGTTATATTTTTTCATTCTGATTCCTTTAACAACAAAAAGCCATGCACCGCAATTACGGAAACATGGCTGCAATACCAGGGCTGACACTGCGACGTTACAGTGCACAAATTAATCAGATTTTAAATGAGCAAAATATATGCCTATTTTCAAGATGTTGATTTTCATAATAATTAACCAGGCTCCTTCTGCCAGATTGGCACCGTGGTGGTGCTAGCTGTCCAATGAGGTGCGCGTTAGCAGCTGTTTCAATTCCGGAATACAGGAACCGCAGTTACCGCCTGCCTGACAAGCAGCAGTGATTTGGTCGACGTTTTGCAGATTTTGTTCGCTGATAGCTGTACAGATAGTTTGTTCAGCAACGCCAAAACAGGCGCAGACCATCGGTCCCAAATCCGCCTGCACACCGGGTGCTTTACCCATTAGCAAACTCTGTCTTTGGCCCTTATCGAGTTGGCCGGCAGCAAATAACTGACTCAGCCAGCTACGATCCGGCAAATGATGATCTGGCCCGATAAATACGACTGACTGCAGCTGTTCATTGACCACTTTTGCGGCACGATAGCGACCGGCTTTTTTATCGGCAAACTCCAGCCACTCGCCATCCTGACCGACCACCGTTTGGGTCCAGTGTGAAGGCTTTAATAAAGCTTGTTCCCCAGCGAGTTCATAACGCCAGAATTGCTGACCTTTAACTTTAACCCAGTAACTGGTTTGCGCCAGATCCAGTGGCTGTCTGGATAAAATAAAACCATGCCATAAAGCTTTAAACGGACGAATGGCCACTGCCGTTTGTTTGGCCTGTGGCTGACCGGATATCGGGTCGGTAATCGGTGCGACCAGTGCATCGGCAATTGCATGCGCAGCAAACTGACCGTTCCAGTGAATCGGCACAAACACACTGCCCAGCCGCTGCCCTTCATTTAATTGCACCCGACCAATTAAGTGACCATAGGGGCTTTCAACAACGGCCAACGATTTATCAGCACATTGCCAGCGCGCCGCGTCACGTGGATGCATCTCGATAATCGGTTCCGGAGTGTGATTACTCAACCGTGGCACCCGCCCTGTGCGGGTCATGGTATGCCACTGATCACGAATGCGACCGGTATTTAAAATCAACGGGTAATTTTCGGTATCCGACAACTGCGGTAATTGCGGTTTTACCGGTACCATCCGACTTTTGCCAGAGGGGGTATAAAACTGACCATCGGCAAATAAACGCGATGTGCCCTCAGATTTCTCAGCCGTTAAAGGCCACTGACGTGGTTGATAGTCGGCAAAAGCCGCATCAGATAAATCCGCCAGCAGGCTGATATCAAAATCACGACTGCCATTATTTTCAAAGCCTGACAGTGCTGCATGTTCGCGAAACACATCCAGCGATGAATTGAAGTCAAACGCATCGGCATAGCCCATCCGGACCGCAACATCACGGATGATTTGCCAGTCGGCTTTGGCTTCACCTGGTGCGGGTAAAAATGCCCGCTGCCGGGAAATACGCCGTTCTGAATTGGTGACAGTGCCGTCTTTTTCGCCCCAGGCCAAAGCCGGCAACAACACATCGGCAATTTCAGTGCAATCGGTACGTGATTCACAATCACTGACAACGACAAATTCACAGTCTTTTAATGCTTTTTTAACGGCATCGGCATCAGGCAGACTGACCACCGGATTAGTAGCAATGATCCATACCGCTTTGATTTTTCCGCTGGCAATATCGGCAAACATATCAACCGCTTTGGCCCCAGCCGTATGGGTCAGCTTATCCGTACCCCAAAAACGCGACACCCGGTCATGGTGTTCAGGATTACCGATTTCCATATGGGCTGCCAGTTGATTGGCCAGACCGCCAACTTCTCGGCCTCCCATGGCATTAGGCTGGCCGGTCATCGAGAACGGCCCCATACCCGGTTGACCGATACGGCCGGTGGCTAAATGACAGTTAATAATGGCATTACATTTATCGGTGCCGCTGGCGGATTGGTTAATACCCTGTGAAAATACCGTAACGACTTTCTGTGTTTTGGCGAACAACTGGAAAAATTCAGCGACATCGGTTTCACTGAGCTCACAGACTGCCGCTGTTTTGGGAATGCTGCCGGTAGTCTCTTTCGCTGCCTGCAGCGTTGCGGCAAAGCCTTCTACATGCTGCTCGATATAAAGCCAGTCGAGCGCATCGCTATCTTTTAAATAATTAAGCAAGCCGTTAAACAAAAAAGCATCACTACCCGGTTTTACGGATAAAAAAAGATCGGCAATATCGCAGGTAGCCGTTTTACGGGGATCGATAACCACGACCTTCATGTTCGGCCGTGCTTCTTTGGCAGCAGTGATACGCTGAAATAACACCGGATGACACCAGGCCAGATTGGAACCTGCCAATATCAATAAGTCACATTTTTCCAGGTCTTCGTAGTTACATGGCACCGCATCGCTACCAAAAGCACGTTTGTGCGCGGCCACCGCCGATGACATGCACAACCTTGAATTGGTGTCGATATTGCCACTGCCAATAAAGCCTTTCATCAATTTATTGGCGGTGTAGTAATCCTCAGTCAGGATTTGTCCGGAGACATAAATTGCCAACGCATCCGGACCATGTTCATCAATGACCCGCTGAAACTCACCGGCCACTTTGTCCAATGCTGCATCCCAGCTGACCCGCTGACCCGCTATGTGCGGATACAACAGACGATCTTCGAGGCCCAGCGTATCCCCTAGCGCCGACCCTTTTGAGCACAGGCGACCGAAATTGGCCGGATGCGCCGGGTCACCGGCGATGCTGATCGTACCGTCAGATTCTGGCGTCGCTAAAACACCGCAGCCGACACCACAATAAGGGCAAGTTGTTTGGGTGGTTGTAGCCAAAATCAGCTCCTTTACAAGGCGATAAACACCACACCGTCTTCCACCTTCGTGGCAAAACTGCGGGTACAACCTTCATCGGGGCCGGTGGCCTTGCCACTGCCTAAATCAATGACCCAGTTATGCAATGGGCAGGCCACCCGTTTATCGTAAACAATCCCCTGCGATAAAGGGCCTTTTTTATGCGGGCACTGATCAAATAAGGCAAACACCTCATCACTGCTGGTCCGGAATACGGCGACATCACCATCTTTGCTATTTAAAACGCGGGCACCTTTTTGTGGAATATCTGCCAAGGGGCCTACTTGAGTCCAATTTGTTTCCATTAACCTACCTGCTTAATCGGGATATATTTTTGTGGCTGTTTGGCGACTTCTTCAGCCCAGGGATCATTCTGGGCGTTTTTCTGTGACTCATAAAAACGCTGTGCCAAAGCCTTGCGATTGGCCTCATCATCTACCACCAGCGCTTGCACATGTTTCAAACCAACCCGCTCAATCCATGGTGCTGTCCGTTCCAGATAATGGCCTTCTTCACGATAGAGCTGCATGTAAGCTGCAATGTATTCCATCGCCTCTTCTTCAGTGGCCACTTTGCACAGGAAGTCAGTGGCACGCACCTTGATACCGCCATTGCCACCCACGTGTAGCTCATAACCTGAATCGACGCACACGACGCCAATATCTTTAATCGTCGCTTCAGCACAGTTACGCGGACAACCTGATACGGCGATCTTGAACTTATGCGGCGTCCAACTGCCCCAAGCCATTTTTTCGACCTTGATACCGAGACCGGTTGAATCCTGGGTGCCAAAACGGCACCATTCACTGCCGACACAGGTTTTAACGGTCCGTAATGACTTGCCATAAGCATGACCAGAAACAAAACCGGCTTCGCTGAGATCTGCCCACATTTTGGGCAAATCGTCTTTTTTAATTCCCAGTAAATCAATGCGCTGACCACCGGTAATTTTTACTGTTGGCACGTTATATTTATCAGAAATATCTGCAATGGCCCGCAGCTCACGGGGGTTGGTAACGCCGCCCCAAATCCGTGGTACCACCGAATAAGTACCGTCTTTTTGAATATTGGCATGTACCCGTTCGTTGATAAACCGCGATTGCTGATCATCGACGTATTCATTAGGCCAGGTGCTCAGCAAATAATAATTCAGTGCCGGCCGGCAGCTGTGACAGCCATCCGGATTTTGCCATTCCAGTACCTGCATCACTTCGGGAATGGTCTTTAACTGTTGTTCGGTGATGGCTGTTTTAACCTCGTTATGACTCATACCGGTGCAGCCACACATCGCTTTTTTGCTCGGCGTATCGTTAAAGTCACTGCCAAGTGTTGCGGCCAACAGCTGTTCAACCAGACCGGTACAGGAACCGCAGGAAGCCGACGCTTTGGTATGGGCCTTCACTTCATCAAGGGTAAACAAATTATGTTTGCCGATAGCATTGACGATATCGCCTTTGCAAACACCATTACAGCCGCAGATTTCGGCTTCGTCCGGCAATGCATCGACTGCATTGCTTGCACCATAACCCGAGTCACCTAAATGATGCTGCCCAAACAGCATGTTTTCACGAATGCTCGACACGTCAGTGCCATCGCGCATCAGCTGAAAATACCAGGCACCATCAGTCGTATCGCCATATAAAACGGCACCTATAAGCTGATTGTCTTTGACCACCAGTTTTTTATATACGTGACGTGCAGCATCCTTGAATACCAGATCTTCACTGTCTTCATCCCCAATAAAATCACCAGCCGAGAATAAATCAATACCGGTCACTTTAAGCTTGGTTGAGGTGACGCTGCTCATGTAACGGGCAATGCCCATCTGTGCTAAATGGTTGGCACAAACCTTGGCTTGTTCAAATAACGGTGCGACCAATCCGAAAGTGGTACCACGATGCTGAACACATTCACCCACCGCATAGACCCGCGGATCAAATGTCTGCATGGTATCGTCAACCACAATACCACGCTCACAGTGAATACCGGCTGATTGTGCCAATGTGGCATTGGGCCGGATACCGACCGCCATTACTACGATATCCGCATCTACAGCACTGCCGTCTTTAAAGGTCAGTCTTTCAACCCGATCTTTACCTTCAATTGCGGCAGATTCATGTTGCATCAGAAACTTCAGACCTTTGCCTTTCAACTCGTCCAGCATCAGGTCGGAAGCCGTTTTATCAAGCTGCATGTTCATCAGCGTGTCGCTGATATGGACAACGGTGACATCCATACCCTGAATCATTAGCCCATTGGCCGCTTCAAGGCCCAGCAAACCACCGCCAATGACCACGGCTTTTTTATGCGTTTTGGCGGTATCAATCATCGTGTCGACATCGGCAATATCACGAAAACTGATAACACCCGGTAAATCCGCGCCCGGCAAAGGCAGCATGAACGGTTTGGAGCCTGTCGCCAGTAACAGCCGGTCATATTCAACAACCAGACCGTCGTCTGTCATCACCCGGCGTTTCAGCCGGTCAATCCTGGTAACCCGCTGACCACTGTATAACGTGACATCATTGTCTTTATACCATTGCAGATCATTGATCATAATGTCATTTATGGTTTTCTCACCGGCCAATACCGGCGACAACATAATCCGGTTATAGTTACCATATGGCTCATCACCAAACACACTGATCTGGTATTTGTCGGGAGCGAGCTTTAACAGTTCTTCCAGCGTTCGCATACCCGCCATGCCATTACCTATCAGCACCAGTTTTTCTTTCATGCTTATCTCCAGCGTTATCTGATGGAGACAGTGCAGACATTGTGCCAAACGCTATATGACTGATTTTATTGTTTTTTAATTTTTAACAGGTAACCAGGATATTTATTTAAGATGCATTTTGGTGCATGGCGCACAAAATTGGTGAAGCGCGTTATCAATGCACAAAAAAAACCGTCCTCGTATGGAGGACGGCTTTGTCGGATCTGAACGCGTTTAATTTATGGCGCCATATTCCAGATATGTGATGCCAGCTGCCATTCGCCATCAACATTTTTTTGCAAAACGGTCATCAATATACCCTGATAAGTCACCGTTTCACCGGCTTCATTCTCAACATCGGCAGACCAGTTAGCCAACTGACTGATTTGACCTTCAGATGTGTAACTGGCGATAGAGGTGATTTGATGGTTATGCAGGCCATTGTCGAAAAAGCTCTGGAATAAACCGGCGATCTGTTCGCGGCCCGCCAGTACTTTGCCATCACCGGCAGATAAGGTCGCCTGCTCAATATACATGTTGCTCAACGCCTCAATATCCTGGCTGTTAAATGCTTCATTCCAGCGGGTATAGGCATCATCAATAATTGCATTGGCATCGACTGCCGATTTGTCTCCGCAAGCTGCTAAAGCTGCAACCATCGTGGCAGCTGTTAACCATTTCGCTAATTTTTTCATGAAACTCTCCGTTGGGTTTAGTTATAAAAAAGCTGACGTTGCTGGTGCAATGTCGTCAATGCATCCATCATGTTTTCAAGACTATTGTTATCGAGTGACGCCATCATGGCTGCGACCCGCTGATAATAGCCGGGCATCACGGCATCCAGTTTAGCCTCTCCGGCGGTTGTTAATTTGATTTCTATCATGCGGCGATCACCAACCGCATGTTCACGGCTGATTAACTGCTCTTTTAATAAGCCATCGAGCAAGCCGGTCATTGTTGCCCGCGACACACCGGACTGGTCGGCGAGCTGTGACGGTGTCGCGCGTTTATCAGGCTCACGCATTAGTAAGATGAGTACCCACCATCGCCCCTGTAACAGATCATAGTCGGCAAGATAGTGATTCAATGCCAGAGATAGATCGGTACCGACCTGTAATATTTTTAAAAATGTCAGCACCGCCGCCACATTTGCCTGAGGATAACGCTCGGCAAAACGGCTGACAATTTCTTCATCAGGCAAGTCTTTAAGCTGCAACATAATAAGCCTCGTTATAATTAGCTAGCTAACCATGTCAATCGAAGTTTTCTACCCCTTTTAACAATCTGTTATGCTGAAATTTTAAAAATATTGAGATCCGCATGGCAAATCAGGCTGCCCGATTGGGCCAGCAGCTCAAACAGCACTGGCAACAATTTCAACACCAAAGTGAAAACCTGCTGAACCGGGCATTCGACCGCCACTTAAAAATTGGTATCAGCGGGTTTAGTGGCAGTGGTAAATCAACTTTTTTAACCAGCCTGATTCATCAAATGAAATATTCTCATCATGCTGGATTGGGTGGTTTTTTACCGGCCCGTGATGGCCGCTTATTGGCGGTTGAATTAGAACCCATTCCCGGTTTTCCCTTATTTGATTATCGGGGAGGCATTGAAGCGCTGGCATCTGAGCCCCCCCGCTGGCCAAACGCTACCCGGCAAATTAGTGGTGCCCGGTTACAGATCCGGTTTAAACAAAAAACCATGTGGTCCGGCATGCTCGGTGAACAGCGGCAAATGACACTTGATTTCCGTGACTATCCGGGGGAATGGCTGGTGGATTTGCCGATGTTATCGCTGAATTACCGTGACTGGTGTCTCGATACCGGCCGTTTGCTGCAACAAGCCCCGCGTGCTGATATTGATCCTGCTTTACTGGCCGACTTAAAAGCATTGGATCCGCTGGCAGGCACTGACAGTGCGGTGATTAAGGCTTTTTTTAATCGATATCAACAATTTTTACGCTTATGCAAACAGCAAGGATTAACACTACTGCAACCGGGCCGGGCACTGCTTGATGACAGCGAGCCGTTACCTGCTGTTTTACCATTACTCAACTTGCAGGCATACAGCCCGGCACAGTTGCAAAACGCATCTGCCGACTCACTATACCGGCAATTGCATAACCACTATCAGCAGTATTTAAAACGTTTGGTTAAGCCGTTTTATCAGCATTTTTTTTCTGGCATTGACCGACAGATCATGCTGATTGATGTCGTCAAAGCATTGAGTAATGGCAAAGCCTGTTTCGACGATATGTTGATGGCTTACAGCCGGATTATTGACAGCTACCAAATTGGCAGCAGCCATCGTCTACTGGATCTGCTGTCACCCAAAGTCGATAAAATCCTGTTTCTGGCCTCAAAACCTGATCGCATTGTCATGCACCAGCATGAGGCCATGCGGCAGTTAATGGATGACATTATCAGCCGGATCACACCGCAATCGGTACGAAACCAAATTCAGATTGAAACTGAAATTGCCGCAGCCGTTCGCAGCAGCAGTGATCATCAGGATTTTTTGACCGCAACGCTTCATGATGGCCGTTATGGTGAATTAAGACATCCGCCCATTCCGCCAGCCATTCCCGATGAACAACAGTGGCAACAACTCACCCGTTGGCAACCTCATGAATTACAGCCGCCGCTAAATCCGGACTTAATTATGGGGGGACGGCTGGCACATATTCGTATGGATAAAGTGTTGCGTGATTTGATTGGAGACAAATTTCAGTGAGCGAACAAGATCCCTATTTCAAAAGCAAGCCGCAACAAACCGAGACGCCCCCACCCCTGCCACCGGAGACATTTTTTACAGCCCTTGATGGTTTACCGGCCAGCCTGCCTGATTCTGTTGAGGATGGATTTGTTGTCGATATCAGCCAGCCTGACAAAAGCCGTCACCGTGGTTTAAAAGCCTGGTTTTTCAGCTTTTTGACCGTATTCATGGTATGGATCGGATATGACGGGTGGCTGTTAATGCAACAGCTATTAACTGACACCCCATGGCTTGCCGGTGTTTTTGCAATGTTGTTAGTGATTTTACTGGTGCTAACCACTCAGCAATTATGGCTTGGCTGGCGCAGCCGGCGACGAATGCAACGTGTCGAATTTTTAAGAGATGCAGCCGTTCAGATGCGCCATGAACAAAGTCGGGGCCGTTCAGCAGACTGGTTACAACAACTCGGCAAACTCTATGCTGACAGCCAGCATAGCGCTGCACTTACCTCCGTGACAGATCAATTACCGGATTATTTACATGATGGTGAAGTGGTCGAACAAATTGATGAACATTTTTTTAAGCAACTGGATCAACAAGCACTGCAATTGATTCAGCGTGACAGCGTTCATAGCGCCGTATTGGTCGCCGTCAGCCAGCTGGCTATTGTCGATACTTTATGGGTGATCTGGAAAACGCTGAAAATGGTTAACCAAATTCATCTGCATTATGGTGTCAAACTGGGTCCGATTGCCCAGTGGCGGCTGAATCTACGAGTATGTAAAGTGGCCTTTTTGTCTTACAGTACACAGGCCGGTTTAACGCTGATGGCCGAAAAAACCAGCCTTGGTCTCAGTGGCAAAATTGCTGGCAGTGTCGCTCAGGGGATTGGTGTCGGTTTGTATCAGGCACGAATTGGTATCAGTGCCATGCAACAAATTCGTCCAGTACCTTTTGCTGAAGGCACGTTGCCGAAAAATCGCTTCCTCAGCAATATTGCCAAAAGTTGTTTGAGTAAAATACGCGGTCAGTCAGCAGTCGATTGATAGAGCCCCACAGCATTGCGACCCTTAGCTTTAACATCATAAAGCGCAATATCAGCTTTTTTCATCCAGCTGGCTAGAAGCTCACCATTTTCAGGTATCCACAGCGCCACGCCGATACTCAATTTAATGCGAATTGACTGACCGTCAAACTGCATTTTTTCGACAAATGGCCGGCGCAAATTTTCAGCGACTTTGATAGCAGCCTGCGGACTGGGTACATCGCTGAGTAATACTACAAACTCATCACCGCCAAACCGGGCCAGCGTATCACTGGCTCTGAGTACCGCAAGCATTTTATCAGCAACAACTTTAATCACCTCGTCACCAATATCGTGACCATAGTTGTCGTTAATCTGTTTGAAATGATCAACATCGATGAACATCAGTGCCAGTTGTTGCTTGTTGCGACGTGCAGTCAACATCGCCTGACTGATACGCTCATCAAACAGACGGCGGTTAGGCAGTTCCGTTAATGGATCATAAAACGCCAGTTGCCGAATCCGCTCTTGTTCAAGTTTACGGGCAGTAATGTCTTCAATCTGCGAGACAAAATGCAGCACTTTACCCTCAGCATCATGGACCACTGAAACACTCAGTAGAACATCAACCGTGTTACCGTTTTTGCGGAAATAGCGTTTTTCCATCTGGTAGTGATCCAGCTGACCCGCAATCAGTTTCTCGACATATTGTTGATCGAGGTCCAGATCATCAGGATGCGTGACATCCATAAAGGTCAGCTGTAAAAGCTCATTTTCCTGGTAACCCAGCATGTCACATAAAGCGTCATTCACTTCCACCCAGCGGCCATCAAGATCCACTAGCGCCATGCCAATGGCAGCGGTATCAAAAGCATTACGAAAACGCTCTTCACTTTGCCGCAAGGCAATTTCAGCCTCTTTTCGCCAGCTGATATCACTATGCGTACCCACTGCTCTTAACGGTTTACCATCCGTATCACGTTCTATGACCGTGCCACGATCCAAAATCCATTTCCAGCTGCCGTCTTTACATCGCATCCGGTGCTCATTGCGGTAGTCAGACTGGGTGTTATCAAGCATGGCATCAATATCTTTGAACACCTGCTCGCGATCGTCAGGATGCACCCTGTCAGCCCACTCACTCAACTGTGGACTGAACTCACCAGGTTCATACCCGAGCATGCGCAACAGTTGATCCGAAAAGATGACTTTATCGTCTAGAATAGACCAATCCCAGACGCCTTCCCCGCTGCCTTCGAGAGCATGTTTCCAACGCGCTTCAGTTTGCGCAAGCTGCTGCTGGCTTAACCAGCTGTCTGTAATATCAAAACTGACACCGAGTATGCCTTCTGGTTGTCCCTGCGGATTAAATCGCAGCATACCGCTGAGTTGAATCATACGGGTTGACCCTATTTCGGGTTGTACCAAGACATCAATATTTATATCGGTCCGGTTTGCAAAGGCATGATCAATCGCCGCCTTCAAGCGTGATTGGTCCCTACTATCGAAAGTTTGCAACCATTGTTCATACGGCATCAATTTTTGTTCTGGACGCATCATTTTGCCAAACAGCAATAACGCTAAGCTGCCATCCACAAAGACTTTATCGGAAGCCAGCCGCCATTCCCAGATCCCCATTTTTGCCGTGTCAGCTGCCAGCGACAATCGCTGGTTTTGATCACGTAATTTTCGGGTCATTTGTTTGGCCAAATCCTCGGCTTGGGCCCGTCCGACCATAATTAACCAAATAACCACGGCCAAGGTTGCCGAGAATAAAACGCTGATGATCAGATTACGAAGTGGCGTAGCAGGTTTATATCGACTGATAAATTTGGCATCTGGTTGTGCTTCTAATTGCCAGATCCGGCCGGCCGCTCTGATGTTGCCGGTCAATATAAACTCATCACTGAATGGTTCGCGGGTCTGGTAAAGCACTTGTCTGTTGTCATCAGTGATATCGGTAACGCGCAGTTGCGGTCTATAGCCGCTTACCCCTAAGGTCGTGTCAACTACATCATCTATACGGAAGACCGCATAAACCCATCCTTCATGTACACGTTGATTCCGGTTGCGCTGACCATCAAGCACGCTGTTTTCACCGAACAGCGGTAAATACATCAGCAACCCTACCAATGATTCACCAGATAAATCCTGCACCAGTTGTACCCCGGCGGATAAGGCCACCTGTTGGGTATCGCGCGCCCGCAGCATGGCTTCGCGACGGTTGGCTTCTGAGGCCATGTCATAACCAAAGGCACGTAAATTGCGACCAGAGAACGGCTCCAGATACAATATCGTAGTAAAAAACTCGCGTTCGCCTTGTGGGCGAATCGTGTAGTCAGGAAAGCCACTGTCACGAACTTGTGCGATATGCTTTTCTTTATCCTCAGGCTTGATAATTGGCGCATAGCCTATCCCCTGTAATCCGGGGTAATACAGGTCGGTTTTTAACTGAAGGAAAAAATCACGAAATCCCTGTCGTGAAACATCTTCACTTGCATAAAACAGCCCCTGGGTAGCACGCAGCATTTGCTCATAGGCTTCAATTTTTTCTGTGATATTTAAGCTGATTTCGTTAAAGGAGGTGTTAAAGCGCGCCTCTAACGTTGCCTCGGATTGTTGTTTTGCCGCCGCATATTGTTGCAGACTGATGACAGTACCAATTAACAAGACCAAAAGAGGTAATAAGATCTTTTTTGCTAAATTACCCTGAAAGCTGAACGTGTTTTTATGCTTGATGCTAAACACTTTAGTTAAAGATCATTTTTTTGCATGTTTCTTATCTACTGTTATGATTTTAGGCAATGGCCATTCAAAATCACTGATATAGCCTATCAAATCATGGGCTGGCATTGGCTTGGCAAACAAATACCCTTGGCCATAATCACAGCCCGCGCGCACCAACATATTGAGTTGCTCCAACGTTTCTATCCCCTCAGCAACCACTTTAAGACCTAATTTGTGGGCCATCAGAATAATTGCCTCGACAAGAACCTGATCATCGCTTTCCATCGCAAGTTGACTGATAAAGGAACGATCAATTTTAAGGATATCAATATCCAGTTTCTTTAAATAGGATAATGATGAGTAACCGGTACCGAAGTCATCCAGCGCCACTTCAACACCCATTTTACGTAATTTTTCTAGTTTTAGCATGGCAGTTTCGCCGCCATCAAATACGGTGTTCTCAGTAATCTCAATTGAAATCATGTCTGCATCAATCTCATGCGCTGCAATGATATCGGTCAGTTCCTGTGTGCGCTCATCATGTTGTTGAAACTGCTTAGCGGATTGATTAATAGCGATTTGAAAGGCTGATGAAACATGTTCTCTTAGCCAGCGTGCAACGCTGATAGCTTCATCAAGTACCCATTCCCCTATCTCCAGAATCAAATTACTTTCTTCTGCGACAGGGATAAAAAGATCGGGAGAGACCATGCCTTTTTCTGGATGTCGCCAGCGTATCAGGGCCTCAGCTTTGATCACATTGTGCTGCTGCAAGTCAATAATGGGTTGATAGAACAGCAGCCACTGCTTTTCGATAACCGCGGCGCGTAAATCATTAATCAACACCATTTTTTTATGCGCCGCGGTATACATTTCCGGGGTAAAGAAACTAAACCGATCGCGGCCATTACGTTTCGAAACGTACATCGCTTGATCGGCATTACTAATTAACACGGCAGGTGAGATCCCATCTTTTGGAAACACACTGATGCCAATTGATGCCGTTAAGCTGTACTGGGCACCCGCAATCGATATCGGTTTTTTCAAAACTGACAGTAATTGATAAAGCATCAGCTCCAAGTCCGGCATACTCGCCTCGTTGTCAATTACCATGACAAACTCATCGCCGCCAAAACGCCCTACGAATCCTTTATCGGTAACGAAGGCATCAAATCGTTGAGCAACTTGCAGGAGGATCTGATCTCCACAACCATGCCCTTGGGTATCATTGATATCCTTAAAATTATCCAAATCAATCAACAACAAAGCCATGGAGGCTTCAAAGCGCTGGGCACTGATCATTTTCTGCTGTAACTGGTTTTCAAAATACTGGCGGTTCGCCAAGGCAGTCAAAGAATCGTAGTTTGCCTGCTGCCAAATCAGATTTTCTCTGGCCTTGTGATCGGTAATATCATGAATAATGCCCATAACACAGGATTGCCCCTGATAATCAACTCTGGTGGCGATGAGTTCTACCCAGATTCGGGTACCATCAGCTTTCATTAAACGCGTTTCATAGCGGGATGGAATGTCAGTTTTACCCTTAATACGGGCACGGTAACGTTTTTGCCAGACTTCTAGGTTTTCGGGATCGACAACCTTTTCAAATGGCAGATTTATAAATGCTGAACGACTGTAACCGAGGATGCTGAGCATTGAATCGTTAGCAAACGCAAAACATTCTTCTTTGGCAATAAAGACACCATCCACCATTGAACGCAACAGGCTGTTCATGCTGGCGTCGGTATCGCTAAGTTTTTGCTCCAGCAGCCTGGCCGCAGTGATGTCACTATGCAGACCATAAATAATGAGCGCTCTACCTGCATCGTTACGTTGGGTCGCCCTGCCACGCAGGTAAAACCAGAAAAGATTTTGTTGCTTATCCAGAACCCGGTACTGACAATCCAGCGGCGTGTCGTATTCAATGCTCCTTTCAAAGGCACGCTGCAACAGAGGTGCATCGTCCGGATGCACTTGCTTTAGGAAGTTTTCCAGAGCAAAGCGCTGTGGTTTTGCCGCAAAGCCGAGAATTTTTTGCCAGACCAGTTCGCTTTCCATCATGTTGTAATCAACATCCAGCCGCCACATACTTTCTGCGGTACTGTTGAGCGCCAAACGCAGGTTGGCCTCATTTTGTTTGATGGCCTGCAAATAACGATTCTGGGCTTCCTGGGCATGGCTGCGTGTCTTTTTCAGCGCAGCAAACCGGTCCATACGGATACTTTGGTCCCAGAATTTGATTAACAGCAAATAGCGATTATTTGACTCATCAACGGCAAAGCGCATGCCCTCAAAATGGCAATGCTGCAGCCGCTCGTCAAACGTCTGTTTAGGGATGGGCATCATCTGGCCACAGCGAATATAACGACCGACGCTTTTTTGAAAACTGATTTCCGGTGCTTTTGAAACAACTGAGAAATTGTTACAGGTCAAAATACACGGGTGAACGGCCAGAATCCGTTTACCAATGTCGTTGATATGAATGATCTGACCGTCAATACCGCAAAAAACAACTCCTTCTGTAAACGCCTTGGCGATTTTTGCTAAGTTAACTTGCTTCAAAGGGCGTGCTCCGGAAATATTCATTACCCACTTCCAGGTCAACCTTCTCATTTTGTTGCAAGTGCACCGTCACCAGACAACCACTATGGCCCGCAGCAATCGTCTCGTTTAAAACGACTTTGGCATAGCCCAGATTGTTGGCAGCGATGGTGCCGAATACATTGGAAGTCATCATACAAAGCGAGGGGCGGCCTTTAACTTTGTCGCCAAAAGGGCAACTATTTGTGCTCAGCACGATTTTATCTTCATCTTCTGAAACAATGTAAAAATCACCCTGAATGCGTTGTTTTAAATCCACTAGCACTGAGGCCACATCGGCGCGGCTCAACTGGTTTATTTGCAATGACTGTTTGTAAGTTTTATCGATTTCATCGCCCATTTGTTGACCGACGTAGCTGATAAATCCCGACGCATTATCAATGCCAATAATTTCTTCCAAACTGCCGGCAAGGTGTCTTAAAAGTGTACGAAGAAAAATATCGCGTTCCAGCGGAATGGGGAGCGATACCATATTTTTTTCCAGCATCTTTGAAGCCCATAACATAGTAGAACACGACTTAAATAATAATTTAATTTCTGCAGAAAACAAATATCTAATCGGCACGTTAAGAAAATTCTGAATATGAGCGATTAACTTTTTTCGCCTTTACCTAAAATCCGACGTATCCCACAAAAAACTCGAATTTGAAAGCTATTGCGAATCATTTTTGTTATCTTGGAAAAGTGACAGGTCAAATTTGTTGTGAATAACGGAGGCTTTATGAAGCAAAAGATTATTAGTTTGATAGCTTTAATCGGGTTTATGGGTTTTATCACATTGCCAGTTCAGGCAGCCTTGGTCACCACACCAGAGGTCATGCAATCACAGCAATCTGAGTATGATCGACAACAACTGATTGAGTTAATGGATCGTGAAGATGTGCAAAAGCAACTGCTGGCCTATGGTGTTGCCCCTGAAGAAGTCCAGGATCGTGTCAGCAAGATGACAGATGCCGAAGTTGCCCAGTTGAATGACCAAATCGCTGATATGCCTGCGGGGGGTATTCTCGGTGCAATCTTGTTGATTTTTGTCGTATTCGTCATTACCGATGTTATTGGTGCGACTGATATCTTTTCATTCATCCATCCGGTCAATTAAAACGATCTGATCTATGTTTAACAACATTGCAAAGGCAAACACCCAGCAACGGCTGGGTGTTTTTTTATTAGTGGTATTGTTTTTATCTGCCTGTAGCCATACCCCTCAAACCAAAGCATTGTCAGCTTCCAGCTTTGCCGATGCTGCTAAAGAATTAGAGTCGGTACCGTTTTATCCACAAACGCAATATCAATGTGGCCCGGCAGCATTGGCAACGGTGATGCAATATCGTGATGTCGATATTCAACCTGAAGAACTGGTCGACAAAATTTATATCCCCGAAAAACGAGGCAGTCTGCAAATCGAAATGGTTGCCGCGACCCGTGAAAAAGGTTTAGTGCCTTATGTTATCGAGCCTCAGCTGACAGCCATTCTGGCCCAAATAAATGCCGGGCACCCGGTCTTGGTCATGCAAAATCTGGCTTACCAATGGATGCCTTATTGGCATTACGCGGTTGTCGTTGGCTTTGATGTGACTAAAAATGAATTGATTCTGCGGTCCGGCGAAACCAAACGCTGGCAAACCAGTTTTGCTGCTTTTGAACGTACCTGGGCGCGGAGTGATTACTGGGGGCTGGTGATTGTGCCGCCTGATACTTTACCTGCGGAAGCATCACTGACCCGTTGGTTACAGGCGGCTTATGATTTACAACAAACCGGTCAAACTGCAGCCGCGCAAACGGCCTATCAAACGGCTATTAAAGCCTGGCCTAAAGCCCCCGAACCGGGCGTTGCCTTAGCCAATTTATATTACGAGCAGCAAGAATTTATCAAGGCTGATACGGTTTATGATGATTTGCTGACAGAAAATCCCGATATTCCGGTACTGTGGAATAATCGTGCTTATAGTTTGCAAGCGATGGATTGTAATGTTTCGGCGATGCAGGCTGCCAGATGTGCGCTTCAAAAAGCACCGAAAGACACTAATATCCAATCAACAATAGCTGAAATGCAGCTAAATAGTGCAACCAATGCTGCCAATTGTCCCGTTATTACTTGTCCGGATTAAAAATTCATCAGCTGTCGATTAACACCACGGTTAGATCATCTTTAATATTGTCGCCGATTTTTTCAAACAAAACGGTCATCAAGAGATTGAGAGGTTGTTGGTTATTTTGCTGATTGCGCATCGCTAACCAGTTCAGTAATTCCGCTTCAGCATCAATTGCCGGATTATCACGCATACACTCACTGAGACCATCCGAGTACATCGCCAGTGACATATTGTTATCAAATTTCAGCATCGCCGTTTTTTGGGTAAAGTCTTGGCTTATATCCACACCCAGCGGCATTAAGCTTGAACTGATGCTTTGGTGCAAATTGCCATGAGCAAAAACGCGCAATGCCGGCATCGCTGCATTCCACACTGCCATTTCTCCGGTGTTCCGGTTCAGTTCCACCAGATTGGCGACCATAAAGTGACCCGTCGGCAAATGCTCACACAATAAATGATTCAATCGGGCAAGAAGATTGCCAGCGGCACTGTTATTACGCACTTCAGCCAAAAACTGACTGCCGACCATAGGACTGGCCACTGCAGCGGTCAGACCGTGACCAGTAAAATCACCGAGCAGAAAAATATCACGACCATCGGGCGTTGTCGCTTTCAGTACGATATCGCCGCTGGTTTGATCCAACGGCGTTAAATAATACTGAAACTTGGCATCATTGACCGGTGCCAGGGATGCCCGTACATGATTGATAATTGCTTCGACAGCTTGGCGTTCATTCGCCATCCTCTGGGCTTGTTGCTGTAGTAACCTGCGGTTTTCCTGCAATTCCAGGTGATGGCTGACGCGGGCTACCAGACTGTACTCGCTGAGCGGTTTGCTGATGTAATCGCTGGCGCCCATATCAAAACAATGTTCTTCGGTAAACGTATTGCTGTCAGAGCTCAACATGATAATGGGTGTTTCGGCAAAGCGTGGCTGACGTCGCAAATAGCTGCATAATTCAAAGCCGGCGCTGTTAGGCAGTACCACATCGACAAAGATGAGATTAGGCTCTTCATGAATGCCATCCAGATAGCTGATGGCTTCTTCCGTGGTTTCAAAAAATGCCAGGCTGTTACGGTTGAATAAAACAGTCAGCGTTGCACAGGAAACCTCATCATCACTGACAACCAATATCTGTTTGCCTATGATTTTACGACGTTTTTCCGAAAAGCTGTTGAGCAGATCATTTTGCACCTTCGAACGATACGTCTCGAGCAAAATAGCAATATTATTGGGAATACCGCTGGGGTCACGTTTATCAGGCGCGTAACCGATATCAAGGCAAAAATTATAAAAAGTATGGTAAAAATCAGTATCACTGACTTTTTTATAACCCATGGTCCATTTTGGAAATGCCCGCTCTTTAATGTGCTGGAATTGTAATACCTCAATATGCTTATGCCGGGGATCTTGCTTGATTTTTTCAAACAAGGCGGTGACCGTCTCGGTTTCCCCTTCAATTAACTGTAGGTATTTTTCATGGCTGCTCAGCAATATGCCGGTAATGCCGTTCGCATCATTATTTTTTCTTGAAACGTCCAGGATTTCTTGTTGATCGTCATCGGACATTAACGTGCTGGCACTACTTAAGTAGGCAATCTGCGTCAGATTTTTTTCACCGGCATTCAGAATTTGTTTGCCTAAAGAAATTGAAGATAAATCATCCAACACTATGCAGTACTTGCGCTAATCAATTTTAAATAGTTTATTAAAATTGGAAATGCGGAAAATATTTTTTACTTCATCATCACAATTCACCAGTGTGATTTTCGCCTGTTCTTCACCTGCATACTCCCTTAACAAGAGCAACATACCCAGTGCAGCACTGTCCAGATAACGGGTATCACGAAAATCAATAACGAACTGTTGGTTTTTTGGAACGCTTTCGTAAGCTTTTCTGAATTCTGCCTGCTCACTGTAATCAAAAGTATCACCAGGCCGGATGGTGGTGATGTTGTCTTGCGTTGACGATTTTATCGCCATAGATAGCTCCATTACTAAGTTGTGAACGACTTATTATAACCCTAAAAAAGATCCAAATTAGAATAGCTCTATATCTCCGGTATCCATATGTCGCTGATTAACAGCTTTATGTTCGGTATTTTCCATAGCAGGTTTTATCGACGCCATCCGTGCTTTCAGGTCGCTCAGTTTAGCCTGCTGATTGACGGGATCAGCCGTCTGCTGTGTCAGCGTTTCACTGAGGTGCTCGGTAAACGTCAATAATTCTCGCAACACTTTCAGACGATTGGCAATATGTTCCAGAAGTTGTCTGGACATATCTTCAAACTGTAAAGACTGCACTGCCAGTCCAACAGATTGATTAATCTCGTCACTTATTACATTGCTTTCGCTAATGGCTGATTGAGTGCGCTGGTTTGTTTCGCCAATATAGCGTGTCATGTCCTCGACCTTCTGCTTACCGTCCAGAGCCACGTTCATGTCAGCTGATGCCACACGATTGACGACACTGCTGACATTATCGAGCTTGTCGATAACTTCACTGCTTAAAACATTGATTTGATCACTCAAAGTATCGGACGACAATGACAGCTTACGTATCTCTTCGGCAACCACCGAAAAACCGCGACCGGCTTCACCGGCCCGTGCAGCTTCGATAGAGGCATTAAGTGATAACAAGCTGATACTGGAAGCAATGCCTTTAACGTTCTCAAGCAACCCAAGAACTGCATTCACCTTGGCGGTCATATCATCCAGACTATGCATCAGATAAACGCTGTCTTTACTGTTTTGTAAGATAATCTCGACAAAATGGTTCAATAAATATTCCGTTTCCGAAATAAAGACCTCAAAACTCATGCTTTCGGCATCTTTGTCGGTATTGTTATCACGATACAAACTGTCGAAGATCTGCTTTTGTCGTTCTGCCTGCTCAGTCAGTCCATGAAAACTGTTTGATAAATTGTTGACGGCATCATCAATCAACGCTGTGACCTGATCCGTTTCTGACTCTAGATGCCGGAGTTGCTCATCAAATAACAGTGTGGATTCATTCATTAATGCCGTTGATGCCGGTTCAATGGTTTGTGCTTTTAGCGAGGTATCTTCGGAGACTGCGGGCTTGGGTTTTAACCAAATGACCGATAACGTTGCCAACAAAACCAACAATGCCCCCATCCAGCCGGTTAGCCAATATGTCACTGCAATCCAGACAGCCACAGTAATCACTAGCATTTTATTTTGGCGGCTTTGCACAATCATTCCCCTTAAAATTCATAGCTGCTGCATAATTGCATCGGCTATTTTTTCCAGCGGCAGCAGTGTATCTCCGGCGCCGTATTCATAGGCTGAACCGGGCATGCCCCAGACAATTGAACTGGCTTCATCTTGAATCAGATTCATCGCGCCGGCTTCGCGCATGCGTACCATTGCCATAGCCCCATCATCTCCCATACCGGTCAGCATCACGCCAACCGCATTGGGCCCGACCTGACTGGCAACCGAATCAAATAATACTTCTACAGAAGGTTTATGCCGGTTAACTGGGTCACCTTCTGATACCTTGCATAAATAACGGGCACCACTTTTAATCACTGATAAATGTCGTTCTCCCGGGGCTACATAAGCATGTCCAGGTAAAATTTGCTGACCATCACTGGCTTCGACCACGGTTATGGCTGCCAATTTATTAACCCGATTGGCAAAGGCCGCGCTGAACGCAGCAGGAATATGCTGGGTAATCACGATACCGGGTGCATCTGCCGGCAATGCGCACAACACTGCCCTTATGGCTTCCGTCCCCCCCGTTGAGGCGCCGATAGCAATGATTTTTTCCGTGGTACGTAAATGCGTAGGTTGAACCGTTTTCGGTGTGGTCTGCTGCGGAGCAACCGGAGAAAATAAGCGCTTATTTTGGGCGGCAGCTTTAATTTTGCCAATGATTTCAGTGCTGTAATCTGCCAATTGTGATGACACATCCAGTTTGGGTTTGGATACGAAATCAAATGCACCAAGTTCCAGCGCCTGCAAGGTGACCTCAGCACCTCTTTCCGTCAGACTGGAAATCATCACCACCGGCATCGGCCGCAGACGCATCAAGTTTTTCAAAAAAGTAATGCCGTCCATTTTCGGCATTTCAACATCCAGCGTCAGCACATCGGGATTAAGCTGTTTGATTTTCTCACGCGCCATAAACGGATCCACCGCCGTTCCGACGACGCTAATGCCCGGGTCAGTTTCCAGAATTTCCGTCAACAACTTACGAATCAATGCCGAGTCATCAACGATAAGTACTTTAATCGTCATTGTTTTAACTTCTTCATTCGAATAACTCGACACTGCCGGTATCCGGCAATGCCGCCAAAGTCTGCTCATATTGCCGTTCGCGGTTTATGACCGTAGCGTTATGCAATTGGCGCAGTTTTTTTACCCGTAATTGACCTGTTGCCGGGTAGTACATTACTTTTCGAGCAAAACGATCACCGAGATCTTCGGCCATTAATGTCAGGTTTTCCTGTTGTACATAACGCCGGGCAAAGGTGATATTGCGCTCACCAATATCCGTCATTGTACTAATCACCCTGCCGCCGCCCGTCAGCTTAATCTCCAGAGATTGACGGTTGCCGCCTAGCTTAAGAATTTCATTAATCAAATGTTCCATGGCATAACTGCCATAACGGGTGGCCATATCTAACCAGCTATCTTGACCACTCTCGCTCACATGCGGCAGCATAAAATGATTCATTCCGCCAACACCCATATTTGCATCTCTGACACAGGCAGAAACGCATGAACCCAGTGTTGTCACCAGTACCTCGTCAGTGCGGCGAGTGACATACACCTGACCCGGCAACAGTTTGGCAGCCCAGCGCAGCTGGGTTTTATCCCAGTAGCGATTGATATGTTCAAAGCCGCTCTCAGAAGGCGGCATTTTCAATGAGCAATTCATCCGGTCAGCTTTTGATAAATGGTCTGACCCAGATTATTGAAGCGATCGGAAACCTTATAAAGGGATTCGGAATGACCGATAAACAAATGCCCCCGGGGCGCCAAAATATCTGCATAACGGGCAAATAGCTGCCGCTGCGTGTCTTTGTCGAAATAAATGACCACATTACGACAAAAAATCACATCGAATGGCCCGCGCATTGGCCAGTTTGTCAGCAAATTCAGTCGCTTGAAATGCACCAGTTGCCGGAGCTCTTCACGAACCCTGACCAACCCTTGATGCTGACCACGCCCTTTTTGAAAAAATCGTTTGATTTGTTCCGGTGGCATACCGGTTAAACGTTCTTCAGTGTATATCCCCTGCCGGCCGGTTTCGATGACATTGCCATCCAGATCGGTGGCCAGAATTTTGATATCCCAATCTCGCCAATCCGGTATCGTCTCACATAAAACCATCGCAATACTGTAGGGCTCCTCACCGGTCGAACAACCCGCTGACCAGATGCGTAACCGGCGATCACTTTGATGTTGCTTGCGCAACTGTGGCACCAGTGTTTCGGTCAGATAGCTGAAATGGTGCTTTTCACGAAAAAAGGCCGTCAGGTTAGTCGTAATCGCGTTGATTAAATAATCCTGCTCTTCAGCATCACCGGCTTCAAACAGCGCACAAAAAGCATCAAAATCACCACCATGCGTCTGACGTACCCGCCGGGATAAGCGACCGTAGACCATATCCATTTTGGAGGCATTGATTACTATCCCGCACTGTTCGGTGACAAACCGGCGAATTCGCTCAAAATGTTTTTCAGTAAAAACCAATTCACGTTGTTTCACGTAAGGTTTCCTGAATCACGGTTTGATTGTCGATGTTGCATTTGCTGTTTATCAGTTATGACTGTTAAAACTCCTCCCACTGGTCTTCTTCCTGGGATGCGCTTACAGGTTGTGGTCGACGCTGTGCGGCGGTTCTTGCTTGCGCTGTGCGGTTTGAAACCGGCTGTGCTGATGGTTGGGGTTTTCTTGGTGGGGCAGGAATAGCTGTCTGCTGCTCATCGTTATAAAAGAACGACAACATCCGTTGCATATCCTGCGTCTGTTCATCCATCGATTTACTGGCAGCAGCAGCTTCTTCAACCAGCGACGCGTTTTGCTGAGTCATTTCGTCCATTTGCGTCACGGCTTTATTAATTTGTTCAATCCCGGCGGATTGTTCTTCGCTGGCCGCTGCAATTTCCGAAATAATATCGCCGACTTTTTTGGCGCTGGTGACAATTTCATCCAATGCTTCATTCGACTTATCAACCAGTTTGGTGCCTTCAGTGACTTTCTCTACGCTGTCGTTGATGAGCCCTTTGATTTCTTTGGCAGCCGTTGCCGAACGTTGTGCCAGATTCCGGACTTCAGAGGCAACAACCGCAAAACCACGGCCCTGATCTCCGGCGCGGGCAGCTTCAACGGCAGCATTCAATGCCAGCAGATTGGTTTGAAAAGCAATCTCATCAATCACGCTGATGATATCGGCAACCTTTTTGCTGGAAGCGTTGATTTCACTCATGGCTTTAACGGCACTGTCTAAAACATCGCCGCCTTTTTCAGCTTGCTGACGCGCACCGGCAGCCAATTGCTCGGCCTGACGGGTATTATCCGAATTCTGCCGTACCGTGCTGGTTAACTGCTCCATACTGGCAGCGGTTTCCTGCAATGATGATGCTTGCTCTTCGGTTCGCTGGCTCAAATCCAGGTTACCCTCGGAAATCTGACCTGCCGCCGAGGCAATGCTCATACTGCTTTCATTAATTTCTTCAACAACGCTGAGGATTTTCTCAACGGTGGAATTTACTGCCTGCTGAATTGGTTCATATTCTGCATCGTAAGTGCCGGTCATTTTTTTGGTCAGATCGCCTTCCGCCATTGACATCATGACATCTCCAGCCTCTTTGAGCACGGCATCGGTCATAAATTCATTACGCTTGGCACGGGTAATATCCATCGCATAACAAATAATGCGGTCTATCTCATTATCGCTGTTAAAAATCGGGTTATAGGTGGCCCTTACCCATTTTTCTCCCCCGTTTTTATCGACCAGTTTAAATTCACCGGCTTCAAATTGACCACGTTTCAGTTGTGCCCAAAAGTCATTATATCGTGGTGAACTCGTCACTTCCGGCGACATCAGGGTTTTGTGATACTGGCCCAACAACTCCCGTTCACCATAACCGACCACATCAAGATAATTTTCATTGACTGCCGTAATAACGCCATCTAAATCCGTTATCAGCACACACATAGCCCGATCAATTGCTTCAATCTGACCGTCGTAATCGAGTTTTTCGTTTTTGGTTTTGGTGATCTCGGTAGCGTATTTTATAACTTTAATTGGTTTGCCATTGTCGTCGAATACCGGGTTATAGGTTGCCTGAAGCCAAACCCAGCGGCCGCTTTTTGTCAGTCGTTCATATTCACCATGATCAAATTCACCCCGGTTAAGTTTTGCCCAGAATTCCTGATATTCAGCGCTGTTGGCGAATTCACTATCGACAAACATACGATGATGCCTGCCGATGACTTCATCGCGGCTATATCCGACAACCGCCAGAAAATTATCATTGACATCCGCTATGGTGCCATCCATTTCAAATTCGATTACACCCATCGAACGATGAATAGTGGCTATTTTTGCCTCTAATGCATTTATTTTTTCTTCCGGTGTAGATTGTTCGTTGCTGCCCATTTTCTTCTCCCTTAACGCAAATATGCTTTTCAGTTAAATATGGTGCTCAGACCGCCTCGCTATCCAGCAGATAATCGATGTTAATCAGCATTACCATCTGGCCATCGATATCCACCAGTCCCTCAAAAAAATTGGTATCAATCATTTCGCCCATCTCCGGCACCGGCTGAATCATTGTTTGATCCACCAGGTGGGTATCTGACACGGCGTCCACAACCAACCCTATAATTTTGTTTGCCTCTTTCAGTTTCAGCACGACAACGACGGTGGTTTTGGAATAATCAAGAAACGGCATACCAAACCGCAGCCGCAAGTCGACAATCGGAATAATGGCACCGCGCAAATTCAATACACCACAGAAATATTCAGGACTGTTAGGAATAGTCGTGACCGGCTGCCAGCCGCGGATTTCCTGAACTTGCAAAATTTCCACGGCGTATTGTTCATCACCAAGCTGAAAACTCAGATATTCACGCTCACTGGTGTTGGTATTGGTTGCTGCTTGATTCATTTTCAGACCTCTTCTTCAATCA
>JAWWAG010000002.1:0-44024 GCA_033721795.1 Methylophaga sp.
AACTTTGATCGTGCTGGTGATGCTCTATCTGCTAGGGTTATTCGGCGGTTTGGTGGAAGAACTGCTGGAAGCCGAGGAATTGGTCAATGTCGATTATTGGATTAATGAGCAGTTGGCATTGATAAGAACGGACAGTATGCTAATGGTGTTTGCTTGGCTCACCGAGCTGGGGAGTTCGCCGGCACTTCTGGCGGTTGCAATTGTTGTTAGCGGTTTGCTCTGGGCACATCACCGCGTTCAGCTAATTGCGCCGATGTGGCTGACACTGCTGGGATCGCAACTGATGACATATACCGGCAAGTTTCTATTACAGCGCCAGCGACCTGAATCGGTGACTGACTTGGTCGAAATAAGTTCATCATTTCCCAGTGGCCATGCCACCAGTGCGCTTGCTGTTTATGGATTTTTGGCATATATCATCAGCAGAGAGTTAAACACTCCCCGTCAGCGATTTGAACTGGTTTACTGGACTGCGGTGTTGATCTTCCTGATAGGCTTCAGTCGTCTGTTACTCAGTGTTCACTATGCCAGTGATATTGCAGCAGGCTATCTGGTCGGCAGTTTCTGGTTACTGATGGGGATAGCTATCGCAGAACAGCTTCAAAGAAAACGATAGAAAAGGGACGCATCGTCAGTCCAGTGGGAGTCGGGGGCAGACTATGCAGACGGTTTAGGATGATCAACAGTGATGGTAAGCGTATGCACAATAACGTCATTCCAATCTGGCTAAAGCTGAGTTACACACTGTTGGTTTTTATTATCGTGCCGGTGTACTGGCGTGAGTTAGGCCCCGGTAATTTTCTCTGGTTTTCAGACATTGCACTGATATCACTGGTAGCAGCTGTCTGGCTGGAGAGCCGTTTGATATCGAGCACCATGGCTGTCAGTGTGCTGTTTTTTGAACTGGCATGGGCGCTGGATTTTTTCAGCGGCGGTAAATTGATGACGATTGCCGCCTACGTATTTGCTGAAGACGAGCCCTGGGTTATCAGGGTGTTGTCAGGCAGTTTTCATCTGGTTTTGCCGCCTTTATTGTTTTATTTGCTTCTCCGCCTTGGCTACGACAGACGTGCTTTCAAATTACAGATTGTGATTGCCCTGATTGTTTTACCACTGACTTTTGTGCTGACAGGGCCTGCAGACAATATTAACTGGGTCTATGGGCCGGGTCAGCCACAGGAGATGTTGCCACCACTTGTTTATTTAGGCTTGTTTTTCGTAACGCTCTTTTTGGGGGTTTATCTACCATCGCACCTTTTATTCAAACGCTTCTTTACAGATAAAAGTCTAGAATGATCCCCAGATACTATAGCTTTTGTATTTGAAAATGATCCTGGCAGGGTGGATCAGAAGTGGCTAGATATCCTGGCCTTTTCAATGGCTTCTCCGAGTTTAAAAATTCAGTTTGACTGACTTCTTAAAGCCTTACCGTGCTAATGTTTCAGGATGACATACAGTGCATGAATGATTCCGGGAATAAAGCCCAGCAGCGTCAGTAGGATATTCAGCCAGAAGTGGCCTTTTAAGCCAACTTCCAGAAACACGCCAAGCGGTGGTAGAAGGATGGCAAAAAGAATCTTGAATGGATCAGTTGCGGTGACAGCCATAGGAAATTCCTTTCAATAAAAAGACTTTTATCATGCAGATTACATTGGTAGGCAGAACTCGTCTGTGCGTTAGCGCAGATGAGATTGTGATTATGCCGGACTGAAACGTTACTCCAATCAAGGCCGCCATAAATCTGGCCATTCAACGCAATCCGGAGTTTGAATGATTTAATAATCAATCTACATTAATAGTTAATATAAAGAATTCAGTCCCGCAGCGAACAGAACTGATACAGCGACATTCATAAAAAACGGGACCGCGTAAAAGACGTGGTCCCGCTCATTTTTCGGCCTAACCTGAAATCTATCGCGAAGCCGTTCGCCGTTTAATCTGTTCCGTTATCAGGCACAACAGCACATAAATCCCGACCAACGGTGCCAAACCATAAAGCAACACTGCTTGCAGCTGGGGCAGATAATCCAATGACAAGGCCATCGCCACGGTAAACCAGACATAGCCGATGTAGATCAGCAGGAATAAGAAGCCTTCAAATCGGTTTAAGCTGCTGCCCAGGAAGAACAATGGCAGACATAAAACTGCCACCGCCAACATCACCGGAACATCTATTTGCGCTAATTGTTCGCTGGCCAGAAGCGGGACAGGTGATAGCAACCCAGACAGGCCTAAAACGGCGAGGATATTGAAGATATTGCTGCCGACCACATTGCCGATCGCAATATCACGTTCACCTTTAATCGTGGCAACAATAGAGGTCATGACTTCTGGCAGGGAGGTACCCGCTGCGACAATGGTTAAACCGATGACGGCTTCACTGATACCAAATGATGAGGCAATTTCGACAGCGCTTTGCACTAACCATCGAGCGCCGAGAACCAGTAATACCAGCCCAACAACGATGAATAACAAATTTTGCCAGACAGGTTTTGGCGTTTCGGTTGATACCGCACTCGCATCAATACCGGTTTTTTTACCCTGATAAAATAAAAATATCGTGTAGACAATGACACCCAACACCAGTATCGCTGCTTCAACCTTGCCAATACTGCCATTTCGGATCATCAGCAAGGCAATAATGCTAACACCAATCATGATCGGCACATCCTGACGAATCAGTTGCTGCGAGACCATCAGTGGCATGATCAATGCGGCAAGCCCCAGAATAAACAGAATATTAAAAGTATTACTGCCCACAACATTGGCGATTGCCAGCTCTGCTTGCCCTGAAAATGCGGCCTTGACGCTCACCGCCAACTCCGGCGCACTGGTGCCAAACGCCACCACTGTCAGACCCACTACGAGAGCGGGAATGCCAAAGCTTGTCGCCAAACGGGAAGCCCCTTTGACCAACAATTCTGCACCAATAATCAGCAGTGCCAAGCCGAACACTAACATCAGCCATGTCATTTTTTTCTCCTCAAGAAAAGCCAAATGGGGCACGATAGTATCATTAAATTTAATGAGACTAATTTATTTACATTAAGCCCATATTGCTGGCTGCTTGGCAGTACATGCCTTCTTTTTTTTGCCATAAATGCCGATTGGGAAAGTCAGTTTAGACCGTAATTTATAATGGTGTTTATTTGCAACAGATCACTTTAAGCGCATCTTTTTGAATCTTCGATTTGTCATTTATTTAGATGCTTATTCAGGGTCCTAACGTTTTTTTGGGTTGGGCATCGGTGATTTCGAATTCTCCATTTAATCGCTGTCGCCATTGTTATTGTTCAGTCATGGGTTGGTATTAACTGCCGATTAACTCCTTTGGAAATGTTGCTCAGGTAAAAGACTGGTGCCGCTGTGTATTCAGGTCCCTTCACTCAGTACTGGCTGCACAAACTTCTTTTTGGGTCGGCGTCAGAGTGGGTTTTTATTATTTTGTATACAAGCTTTCAGGCTTGGTATTGTTAAGCTGGTGCTGGAGTCGCCCGAAACTGCGTTCAAGCTAGCAAAGCGTTGGCTTAATTCGACGCCTGACGAGGCGGTTCTTGCTTCGCAGCCGTTCAGATACGAGGGAATATTGCTATGTCCAAACAAGACACAACATATGCCGACATGCCCGCCAAATGCATGCTTCATTATCAGTTCATCGAAGAAAGTCTTAGGTATTGTCTGTACCGATGTCAGACGCTGATTAACCTCCGACTTAGTGAATTATTGCCGTCTGAGTTGCAGCTAAAAACCATTGATGAGTCTGCGCTACCGCGGCTGATTGAGCTGTTTAAACCGCATACCGGCAATGAAACGTTAATACATAAGTTACGGCTGGTCAGTAATCACCGTGACGCACTGGCACATCAGGGTTTGATGTTAATGGGTCGTGGCCAGGAAGCTGCTAAGTTACTGTCTGAACAGAATCCGGAGTTGCAGGCTTTTTTATCAGCAGCAGAACAGTGTATCCCCACGCTTCAGCAAGAAACACAGATGCTGGACAAGTTGGTGAAGCAGGAATATCAGCGATTGCAGCAAGCGCAAGTCACTCTGGATATCGAGATTATTCCGCCACTTGCCCCTCCAGCAGATTAACGGAGGCTTTTATGTTTCCCGCTCAATGTCATGAACTAATGCTGCATTAACGGCTCGTGCATCATCTCTGGTGTGCGTTCGGCACCGAGAATACCGACACGAATCAGAAAGTCGCCAAAATGCTCATTTTCCTGACGTTCAGCTGCAAATTGCTTAATCATCGGTTCGAGAGTGTTGAAAATGGTGGTTTCATCAACGTTTTCCAGATACAGTCGATTCAATCGCTGACCACTGAAATCGGCCCCCAGATTCAGGTTATATCGACCAATTGCCTTGCCGGTTAAGGCGATTTCGCCCAGATAAGGCCGGGCACAGCCGTTTGGGCAACCGGTCATGCGGATATTAATCAGCTCTTCCGGCAAGCCGGCGTCACTCATGATTTGTTCCAGTTTCGCCAAAAATGCCGGCAGATAACGCTCGGATTCGGCCATCGCCAAACCACAGGTCGGTAACGCAACACAAGCCATGGCATTTAATCGTAAGGCTGGACGGCGCTCACCAATATCAAGCTGATAGTGCTTAACCAGTTTTTCAATGACCGGTTTTTGTTTCGGGCTGATATTGGCAATAATCAGATTCTGATTACAGGTCATGCGAAACTCACCGCTATGGACCTTGGCGATTTCCCGCAATGCAGTGCGTAATTGCAGCGAGTCGCTATCTACAATTCGGCCGCTGTATATGTATAAAGTCAGATGCCACTGACCATCTTCACCCTGTATCCAGCCAAATCGATCGCCATTACGTATTAGTTCAAAAGGTTTGGCAGCGGCCATTGCCGCACCGTGATATTCGGCGAATTTTTCGTTGAACCAGTCGATACCATGATCATCGATGGTGTATTTAAAACGGGCGTGGGCTCTGTTGCTGCGGTCACCAAAATCACGCTGAATAGCGGCAATTGCTTCACAGGCTTCTACGATTTTAGTTTTGGGCACAAACCCCGCCATGGTAGCCAAACGCGGAAAGGTGGCGGTTTCACCATACGCCATCCCCATACCACCACCTACCGCCACGTTGAACCCAGTTAATTCATCGTTTTCGATAATGGCGATTAAGGCAATATCATTGGCCAGTACATCACAATCGTTTTCCGGCGGAATGGCGATGGCGATTTTAAATTTACGCGGTAAGTAACGCTCACCATAAAAAGGCTCTTCCGATTTCCCCGGTTGATAGACAGATTGGCCGCCCAGCCAGATTTCGGCATAGGCACCAGACTGCCAGCACAAATGATCGCTGATAGCTTTCGAGATCTGATGGACTTCAGCATGCACTGAAGACTGATGCGGATTAACGTTGGTCACCACATTGCGGTTAACGTCACCACAGGCACCTTTGGTATCCAACGCAACTGCGTTGACTTGTTGCATCAATGTGCGCAGATCTTTTTTCAGGACTTCGTGATACTGAAATGTCTGCCGGGTAGTTATCCGCAACGTGTTATTGGCACAATCATCGGCAATGGCATCGAGGCCAAGCCATTGTTTTGGCGTGACCACACCGCCCGGAATACGCAAACGCACCATAAACGAATAAAGTGGTTCAAGCTTTTGCCGGCGCCTTTCGTCACGCAGATCCCTATGATCCTGCATGTAGCTGCCATGGAATTTGGTCAGCTTGTTATCGTCTTCGCTAATCGCACCGGTAACGGCATCATCAAGCCCTTCGGCGATCGTGCCTCGCAGGTAACGGCTATCCAGTTTTAATTGTTCGGCTTCAGGTAATTTGCTAGTCATCAGTACACATCACGTTGGTAGCGTTTATCACGCGTCAGTTGACGCAGATATTCCGTCGCATCGTCACGACTTTTTTGTCCGTGCTCACTAATAATATCGAGTAAAGCTTCATTTACATCCGGGGCCATATTGTCGGCGTCACCACAGACGTAAATAGTGGCACCGTCCTGCAGCCAATTCCAAATCTCGATGGATTTTTCCCGGATGCGGTGCTGAACGTAGATTTTTTCGGTCTGATCCCGGGAAAAAGCCACGTCCAAGTGTGTTAACAAACCCGATTTACGCCAGCTAAGCCATTCTGTCTGATACAGAAAGTCTGTTAAAAAATGCTGGTCGCCAAAAAACAGCCAGTTAGGCCCCCGGGCGCCACGTTCTTCACGTTCCTGCATAAAACTTCGGAAGGGTGCTACACCGGTGCCGGGGCCAATCATGATAATCGGCGTATCGTCATCGGCAGGCAGTTTGAAGTTTTTATTGGTATCGATATATACCGGAATGGTGGCATCTTCTGCCAGGCGATCCGCCAGCCAGCTGGAAGCAACGCCGGCCCGTTCACGGTTATGAGCGTTATAACGCACCGTTGCCACCGTAATATGGACTTCTTCATCGACAGCAGCCTGACTGGAAGCAATCGAATACAAACGCGGCGGCAGTTTTCGCAGCAGTTTGATAAAGCCATTGGCATCAATATCCGGCAGGGGATAACTTTCCACCAGATCGAGGACATCCCGTCCACGAATCCATTCGGTCATGGCGGTTTTGCTCTCGAGCAGTTTGCTGAGTTCATCGGTTTGCGCCAGTTCCGCCCACTTTTCAACTAAAGGCCGGGTCAATACGGTGATTTCCCGGTGATGCATTAAAGCATTGGTTAACGTCTCGGACTGTTCATCCATTTCCACCATCGTTTCTGCCTCAAAGCTCAGCGCATCTATCAACATTTTGACTAACACCGCATCATTTTGAGGATAGATGCCTATCGCATCCCCCGGCTGGTAATGCAATCCGGAGCCTTCCAGCGATATTTCTATGTGCCGGACTTGCTTGCTGGAGCCGCGGCCACTTAATAGCTGATTTTCCAGCAACGGTGCTGAAAACGGATGTTTGCGATCATATTTAACTTCTGATGATGATTGCGACATGGTTGCTGAGGCGGATGGCGGCGCCATACTGGCCTGCATTGAGCTGGTCAGCGTCTCGACAAAATCCGTGATCCATTTGTCTGCCAGATCATCGTAATCGACATCACAATCAACCCGGGGAATCAGCGCGGTGGCACCGAGTTTTTGCAGTCGCGCATCAAAGTCTTTACCGGTCTGACAGAAATACTCGTAACTGGAATCTCCCAGAGACAGCACACTGTATTGCAGGCCTTTTAATCCCGGCGCTTTACGGCTATCGAGAAATTCATATAAATCCATCGCATTATCAGGCGGTTCGCCCTCACCGTGGGTCGAGGTTAATACCGCTAAAAATTGTTCATTTTTCAGTTCTCTGGGCTTGTAGGCAGCCATATCCAGAAGTTGGACATCAACGCCACTGGCTTTCGCCTTATCAGCGAGCTGACCGGCGACCGCTTCGGTATTGCCGGTTTGTGAACCATAGAGAATGGTTAATTTGATGGTTTGCTCAGAGACTGCGGGGGCTGTCTCAGCAGTAGCCTCGCCATTCTGGGCAGCACGGTAGCCCGATAAGTAACCCGATAACCAATCCACCTGCCAGCCCTGCATACCCTGAAGCAGTGTTTGCAGCTGTTGTAATTGTTCATCTGTTAATGGTGCGTTTGGCAACCTGATATTCATGGTATCGGGATATCTCTAATATTATTGGCTTAAGCTCAACGTAAAATAACAAAAACCATATATAAATAAAAAGTATATTTATTGATTTCTATATAGAAAAATAGAATATATAGGTTAATTAGCTGTCATTTAAGACTACAAGTTATTGTGCAAGATAGTGTGAAAAGTTGAATGTTTAATCTTAAAAATAACAACACAAACTATGATTGTACGATGCAATAGAAATCAATCCTTTAACGAAACCACTCTTGCCGACAAGTCTTTATTTTTTATTGCTGGCAACAATTTTTATGTCTTCGCAGTGCTTTGGTATGCCGTTTAAGTATGTGCTAAATATCGCTTCAGGCTGAATAGGTGGCTAACTTTTCATGAGTCTTCATGCCAAACTCACTGGTAACCTAATACCCTTTCACCAAACTGTTTGGGAGAAAAGCTTTATGCGCATTTTTGCATTACCGGTGTTGATGCTTATTTTTTTCAGCGCTGCAGCGATGGCGATCGAGGAGGCAGATTATCCGTATCCGATTGCAGCGTTCACGTTTGACAGTCAGCAACAGACGCTGGCGATGAAATACATGGATGTGCAGCCAGTGGATAAAAACAAAGGTGTGGTGATATTGCTGCATGGTAAAAATTTTACCGGCGCTTACTGGCATCAGACTATCGATTTTCTCGTTGCAGAAGGCTACCGGGTGGTGGTGCCGGATCAGATAGGTTTCGGGCTATCTACGTTGCCGGAGCATTATCAGTTTACTTTTGCCCAACTGGCAGCCAATAGCAAAGCGCTGCTGGAACATCTTGACATCGATACGGTAACGGTGATGGGACATTCCATGGGCGGAATGCTGGCAACGCGTTTTGCCTTGCAGTATCCGGATGATGTCCGGCAGCTTTTATTGCTCAATCCAATTGGCCTTGAGGATTGGCGGGCGATGGGTGTGCCGTATGTTTCCATCGATGAGCTTTACCATAACGAGCGAAATAAAAATTTTGGTGATATCAAAATTTATCAGCAGGACAGTTATTATGATGGCCGATGGAACAATGATTATGCCCGCTGGGCGCAGTTACTGGCAGGCAGTTATCAGAGTGATCAAGGTGATCGTTTTGCATGGAATATGGCATTAACATCCGATATGGTGATGTCGCAGCCGGTGGTTTATGAGTTTGATCAACTTAAAGTACCGACCACGTTATTGATTGGCACCCGCGATCGCACGGCGATTGGCCGGAATCTGGTCGATCATGAAACGGCGCAGAAAATGGGCGATTACCGTCAATTGGGTAAAATAACAGCAAAGCGAATTCCCGATTCGCATTTGGTGGAATTTGATGATGTCGGCCATTTGCCACATATCGAAGCACCGGAACGCTATTTAAAGGCGCTAAAAGCGGCCCTCAATCGCACGCATTAAACAAAAAAATTATAAAGCTATTGGATGGTGAAAGATGCCTGCGATAATGCTTTAACCGCTTTGTGAAGGAAACCTGTTTTGGAAGATAACGTCATTGATGTGCGCGATCTGAGTAAAGTCTATCCATCCGGCTTTCATGCGTTAAAACAGGTCAATCTGCAAATCAAGCGCGGTGAAATTTTTGCGTTGTTAGGCCCCAATGGTGCCGGAAAAACTACGCTTATCAGCATTATCTGCGGGCTGGTCAATGTTGAGGAAGGGCAGGTATTGGTCGGTGGTTATGATGTCGTTAAACAGTATCGGCAAGCACGTAATCAAATTGGCTTGGTGCCGCAAGAGTTGGCGATTGATGTCTTCGCTTTTGTCTGGAATACCATGGTGTTCAGTCGGGGCTTGTTTGGCAAACCACGCGATGATGTCTATCTGGAAGAAATTTTAAAGGCATTATCATTATGGGATAAGCGCCACGCCAAAATACAGTTCCTGTCCGGTGGCATGAAACGCCGGGTGTTGATTGCCAAAGCCCTGGCGCATGAACCGGAGATATTATTCCTTGATGAACCGACCGCCGGTGTCGATGTGGAATTACGCCGTGATATGTGGCGGCTGATAGAAACATTACGACAGCGCGGCACAACGATTATCCTCACCACCCATTACATTGAAGAAGCTGAAGAAATTGCCGATCGGATAGGCATTATTAACCGAGGCGAGATCCTGCTGGTGGATAACAAGCGGGATTTAATGAAAAAACTGGGCCGTAAACAACTTATTTTGCACCTACAATCGCCAATAACTGCATTACCCGCTGAACTGAACGACTTTGTGCTGCATATCGGTATCGATGGTAAGACGCTGACCTATGATTATGACGACAATCAACCGACTAATCATGTCACTGAAGTGCTGGCGGCGATTTATCGCTCCGGCATTGCGCTCAGCGATGTAAAAACCAAACAGAGCACGCTGGAACAGATATTTGTCAGTCTGGTGGAGGACTCACGATGAACTGGTATGCGATTAAAGCAATTTATTTATCGGAGTTACACCGCAGCTGGCGCACACCGCTGCAAAGTATTGCTTCACCAGTGTTATCGACCTCGTTGTACTTTATTGTCTTTGGTTCGGCGATTGGCTCTGCGATGACTGATATCGGCGGCGTCAGCTACGGTGCGTTTATTATTCCGGGCCTGATTATGCTGATGGTATTGACGGAAACCACATCCAATGCCTCATTTGGTATTTATATGCCGAGGTGGTCGGGGGCGATTTATGAGGTCTTGTCAGCACCGGTGTCAGCATTTGAAATTGTCATTGGTTATGTCGGCGCGGCAGCAACTAAATCGATGATTCTGGCGATGTTAATTTTGCTGACCGCCCGGCTATTTGTCGATTATTCAATTCTGCATCCGTTATGGATGCTGGCGTTTTTGTTGTTAACGTGTATTACTTTTAGTCTTTTGGGCTTTATTCTCGGTCTGATTGCCGATGGTTTTGAAAAATTACAGGTAATTCCACTGATGGTAGTGACACCGCTGGCCTTTCTTGGCGGCACGTTTTACTCGATTACGATGTTGCCGGAATTTTGGCAAAAGGTGACTTTATTCAACCCGGTGGTCTATCTGGTCAGTGGTTTTCGCTGGAGTTTTTATGGCACGGCCGATGTCAGCTTGCTGTTTAGTTTGTTGATGATTGCCACGTTTTTAATCACGTTTCTGGCATTTATCTGGTGGATATTCAGGACTGGTTATAAGGTCAAGGTTTGATAGAAAAGTGTGCAGGCTAAGAAATTACGAATCATGAAATAAAAACAGACCCATCGGCCTTGGATACTGCAAGATAAAAAAGCTATGTCCAGAGAATCGCTGTTACTGTTGTTAGCGGATGCGATTTTAGTCATTCATGTGCTGTTTGTTGGCTTTGTGGTTTTCGGGCTGGTATGCATTTTTGCAGGCTATTTTCTGCAGTGGCATTGGATTAGAAACCGGTGTTTTCGAATTCTCCATTTGCTTGCTATCGGAGTCGTCGTGGGGCAGGCATGGCTGGGTATGATTTGCCCGTTAACCACTTGGGAAATGTGGCTCAGGGAAGCGGCTGGCACATCGGTTTATACGGGATCTTTTATTCAATACTGGTTACAAAGGCTGCTTTATTGGGATGCGCCGGGATGGGTATTTGTGGTGTTGTATACCGGCTTTGGCAGTTTGATTTTAGCAAGTTGGTATTTCGTCCGTCCGTTTGCCCGTCATCAAAAAGTTAAAACAATTGAAAAGTGACAGGATTATTTCTGAGACGGCTTCATCTGGTTTTTTGCATTAATAAATCCGGGCAACAACCCAATTTGAAAATAATAGCCCTTGATTGCTATGGCTCGTTGACTGATGCCAGTGGTAGGTATGGTGCAGCCTTAAAATACTGGTAGGCGGTGAGGCTGAGGTATCTTAATAGACCTGGCGAAGTAAACAACTGGAATATACCTTTTGGCCAGGGCGAATACGATTAGCCATGTTGGTGAGTTGACAGTCAGTCCAGCGCAGTGCATTGATTCAAAAAGTCTCACTACTATTAGTTAAATGTGATGATTTTTATATCAGCAGCGGGTTGGATTTCTGGTGTCCCCACGAACAAGCCATTATTAAAATCCTGATCCACTGGAATCAGGATCTGGTGAGCTGATCGGCGATTTATAAAATGCTGTTGATTTTGCGATTGCTGGTTATTCCGGAGGGGGGTAACGCCGGACGGTTCGGCTTTCTGGCAGCACACTAATCGAACGCCAGTAGTGACGGGTCCAATAAGGATTTCGCATATCCGAGATCATTACTCCGCTAGAGGTGGAGGCGTGCAGGAACTTCTGATTTTCCAGATAAATGCCGACATGACGTCCATGGCGAAAAAATACCAAGTCACCGGCTTGTAAATCTGCACGGTTAACATGCGGACCACTTCGAAACTGCTGACTGGTGGTACGCGGCAAATGAATACCGAATAAATCCCGATAAGTCGTCTGAACAAATCCCGAGCAATCAATGCCGCTGCGATTATTGCCGCCGATCCGATACGGCGTGCCATGCCATTTATCATGTTGCTGATAGAGTTTTGCCAGAAGCGGATCTTGCCGGGCCTGATTCTGTGGTGGAATAAAGGCAGTACGGTCTTCTACCAACGGCGGTACTCTGGATGTGCTTTGGCAGGCGCTCAGCATAAAAAGCGTCACTAACAGCAATGTGCGAACGGGCTGGTATAAGACGGGCATAAAAAACGGTTTAATCAAAGTCATGTACTGGTATTCAGGTAAATTCAGATAGTCAGATTTAATAGCATTAAATTCCATAAAAACAGGGTTATCTTCACATAATGTTCGTTTTTACATAAATTTACGGCTTCTGTTGTTTAGCCGTTTTAGCGTTATGTAATTGCGCGCTTTTCGGCGCTGTCGGCACCGAAAAGATAATGCCCAGCAGGCGTCACTTAGCTCAACTTGACGGTCTTTTATCAAAAGTGCAAATTGCAACTTAACCGTAATTAATATCAATAGCTTAGTAAAGCAAAACATCTCAGAGGATTCGCAGTCAGGACTCATTTAAAAACACAAAGAGTGCGTTATGCGCTCTGATTATCAATATCAACGTTTGAATAAACGAGACTGCCGTTTTGCTGGTGGATCATCAATCTGGTTTAACGAACCTGTTGCAGGATTTTTCGCCGGATGATTTCAAAAATAAGGGGCTGGTATTCGCCGACGCTGCCAAATACTTTGAGCTGCCAACTATTCTGACGACCAGCTTTTCGTAGCCTTCTAACCAGTTATATGGCCGCCGAAGGTGAGTTTAAGAGGATTTTGCCATGAAACTGATCGGTTTATTACTGGCATTGCTGATCGTTGGCTGGTTGCTCTCCGGGCAATTGGGATTAATCTCACCGCCATCAGTCGTGCATAATGATGAAAATGATCTGCCGCATGTGCCTTCAACACCACAACAACGCGAGGCATTTGATCAGAAGATAAATCAGTTTGTGAATGATTCAGCAGCAGAACGCGCCCGGCAGGTTGAACAAAATCAATGAAAGGCAACTTTGGCGAGGAGTCATCATGTTAATTCACAGAGCGATTGATCGGGATTGGATAGCAACTCCTTACAAAGGGATTGAGCGGGCGTTATTACGAAATAATCAACAGGGAGGTCGTTCGTCTTATGTGCAGTTGATAGCCGGGGCGCGCTTTCCACGACATCAGCATGAGGGTTATGAAGAGATATTAGTGATTTCAGGCAGCGTGCAAATTAGCGGTCAGGAATTAGCACAACATGATTATTTATTGACCGAACCTGGTGAAGAACATGACGTGCTGGCGCTGACCGATGCCGTCATATTTGTGTCTTCAGAAAGAGCCACACCAATTACTGAAGATGACTGAACCTTCTGAATTATTTTTGCCAGCGGTATGTTCTCAGACAGATTTTTTGTTGTTTGAATAGCACGTCTTCGGTTTCAAGCCTTGTTTTTTGCTTGATGAATGTGTCCGTGCCGACCGGAAAAGCCAATTCGCCATTCGCTTTGACCACCCGATGCCAGGGCAGCACAGAGTCTTCCGGCAGGTTTTTCAGGGTAATGCCTACATATCGGGCATGGCCCGGATAACCACAGCGTTTGGCAATATCTCCATAACTGGCCACTTTACCGTATGGAATAGCGGCTACCGTTTGCCAAATCATCAATTTTAAATTGCTCGGTGACATCAGATGGTAATTATGAAACTTTACTCAGCTAGTTCGGACCAAGCTTATCAGTCGCCTGTCAGAAACGCTGAAGATTGGCTGATGGTGTGCATCACGCTGTTTCTTGTTACTATCGCTCTTGCCCGATGACGGCTCAGCAAGCAAAGTTTTCAACTAAATAAGGAGAAATAATATGGATAATTTTCTGGCAGCGTGGCAACCACGGGTACTCAGTGTTTTGCGGATTGTGACAGCCTTTTTGTTTATGCAGCATGGTGCACAAAAAATCTTTGGTTTTCCGGCTGAGCAACGTTACCCGTTTGATATTATGTCATTGAGCGGCGTTGCCGGTGTTTTGGAGTTGTTTGGTGGCGCATTGTTGTTGATAGGTTTATTTACCAGACCGGTGGCTTTTTTATTGTCCGGTTTAATGGCTGTTGCTTATTTTATGGTGCATGCACCGCAAGGGTTTTGGCCTTTGAATAACAATGGTGAATTGGCGGCATTGTACAGCTTTGTGTTCTTATATTTATGGACTGCCGGTGGTGGTGCCTGGAGTGTTGATAATCTGATTAAACGGTAATCAATACAGAAAAAGAAACGGGCCATTCAGGCCCGTTTTTGATTTATCACTCAGAGGTTTTTAAACATTGCCAAGGCTTCCTGATACTCTTCGCTGTTTTCGTCCAGTTCAACGACACTGATACCGGTATCAATACCCAGTTTTTCAAACGCCTTCACTTTATGGCGGCTTTGGGGATCCAGCGCCTTGTCGGTGGGGAAGTAACTTTGCAGGTTAGCGACCTGCACTACATCACATAAATCCGGGCCATCAGGGCCACTATTACGGTTAAGATTGGCATGTTCGGCGGCAACGGTAATCAGGTTTTGCGGGAATTGCCAGTTTTTCAAAATGGCTCCGCCGATTCGTGGATACAAATTATCGATCAGCTGGTCGAGCCGCGCATCATCCTCAATCAAACCCGGGCTCGATTCCGCCCGCATTAGGATCGGCAACACACCGATGTTATGGATAAGACCAGCCAGCATGGCTTCATCCGTTTTGATAGTAGGGTGTTTACTGGCAATCACCTGACTGATAGCAGCAACTTCAGTGCTGTGCTCCCAGAGCTGGCGCATGCGTTTTTCCAGTAACCGGGATGAGGGCTTGAACATTTGCTCCATTACCAGACTGGTGACCAGGTTACGAACCATTTGCAGGCCTAACCGGGAGACTGCAGTTTGTACAGATTCCACTGGCACCCGACCACGGTATAACACGCTATTGGCGACCTTGAGCAGCCGGGCAGACAGCGCCGCGTCGGTCACAATTATATCAGCCAGCTGGCTCGCTGTGGCATTTGGATCATCGACGACTTCGCGTACTTTAAAAGCCACTTCGGGTAAGGTGGGCAATAACAGTTTGCCGCTGTCCAAATCGGCCAGGATGCTGTTGTACATTTGGTCTTGTTGGCTCATAGTAATTCGCTGTATTAAATGAATTTGAAGTGTGGCTGATTTTCAGTTATTTTGCTTGGTTTGCCAACCGCTTTCGCTTATTGCAGGTATTCAGTTGAACGACGAATTTCCCAGAATCAAACGGCTGCCGCCCTACGTTTTCAACATTGTAAATGATTTGAAGGCTAAAGCGCGCGCGCGCGGTGAAGACATTATCGATTTTGGTATGGGTAATCCGGACAAACCGGCACCCAAGCATATTGTCGATAAATTAGTCGAAGCGGCGCAACGTCCTGATACCCATCGTTATTCGGTTTCTCGCGGTATTCCGCGCTTGCGAAAAGCGATTTGTGACTGGTATCAGCGTAAATTTGATGTCGAATTAGATCCTGATTCAGAAACTATTGTCACCATTGGTTCAAAAGAAGGTCTGGCGCATCTGGCGTTAGCAACCGTTGGCCCGGGTGATGCGGTACTGGTTCCTAATCCGGCCTATCCAATTCATCCTTATGGCTTTGTCATTGCCGGCGCCGATATTCGCCATGTACCGCTGACGCCGGATGTGGATTTCTTTGCGGAACTGGAAAAGTCCGTAAAAGACTCCTGGCCCAAGCCGAAAATGCTGGTGCTGAATTTCCCCGGTAACCCAACGACACAATGTGTCGAGTTGGATTTCTTTGAGCGCATTATTGAATTTGCCCGTGAGCATCAAATTTGGGTAATTCACGATCTGGCCTATGGTGAAATCTGCTTTGATGGTTATAAAGCGCCGTCTATTTTGCAGGTGCCGGGCGCCAAAGAGGTCGCGGTAGAGTTTTATACATTATCCAAAACGTACAATATGCCGGGCTGGCGGATTGGGTTTATGTCCGGCAATGCAACGCTGGTTGCGGCTTTAGCGCGTATGAAGTCTTACCTGGATTACGGCATGTTTACGCCGATTCAGGTGGCTGCTATTGCTGCGCTGGAAGGGCCGCAGGAATGTGTTACCGAAATTTCTGAAACGTATCGTAAACGCCGTGATGTTTTATGTGAAGGTCTTAATAGTATTGGCTGGCCGGTAGAAAAACCCAAAGCGACGATGTTTGTCTGGGCGAGAATTCCAGAACAATTCCGTGCCATGGGCTCATTGGAATTCAGTAAAAAATTACTGATGGATGCCAAGGTTGCCGTGTCACCGGGCATTGGTTTTGGCGAGTATGGTGATGAGTATGTGCGTTTTGGTTTGATAGAAAACCAGCACCGCACCCGTCAGGCAATTCGCGGTATTCGTGACATGATGAAAAAAGGCTAGGGGGCTGCGTGCAATCAGTAAAAATCGGCATACTCGGACTGGGTACGGTAGGGAGTGGTACGGTCAGCGTACTGAAACGAAATGCCCGTGAAATTAGTCGTCGTGCCGGCCGTGGTATAGAGATTTATGCTGCCGCCGATAAAGATCTTGATAGAGATCGCAGCTGTGATTTGAGTGGCATTAACCTGACCGATGATGCCTTTTCAGTGGTCAATAACGCTGAAATTCAGATTATCGTTGAGTTGATTGGCGGTACCGGTGTTGCCCGTGATTTAGTGATGCAAGCCATCGAAAATGGCAAGCATGTGGTTACTGCCAATAAAGCGTTGATTGCGATGCATGGCAATGAGTTATTTGCCAAAGCCCAGCAAAATGGCGTCACCATTGCGTTTGAAGCGGCGGTTGCTGGCGGTATTCCGATTATTAAGGCGATGCGTGAAGGTTTAGCCGGTAATCGTATTGAATGGCTGGCTGGCATCATCAACGGCACCGGTAATTTTATTCTGACCGAGATGCGCGAAAAAGGCCGTAATTTTGCGGATGTACTGGCTGAAGCGCAGGCGCTGGGTTATGCCGAAGCTGATCCAACATTTGACGTTGAAGGCATTGATGCTGCCCATAAATTAACCATCATGGCATCCATCGCTTTTGGTATTCCGCTGCAATTTTATAAATGCTACACCGAAGGCATCAGCAAGATTTCTCAGGAAGATGTGCAATATGCATCAGAGCTTGGTTATCGCATTAAACATTTAGGTATTGCCAAAAGAACTGAGCGAGGCGTCGAGCTACGAGTGCATCCCACTTTAATTCCGCAACGGCGTTTGATTGCCAATGTGAATGGTGTGATGAATGCTGTTGTGGTTAAAGGCGATGCCGTTGGCCCAACGCTCTATTACGGTGCCGGTGCTGGTTCAGAGCCAACGGCTTCTGCAATCGTTGCTGATATTGTTGATATTGTCCGGGCCCTGACCTCAGATCCAGAAAATCGCGTTCCGCATTTGGCCTTCCAGCCAGATGCTATTAAAGACACGCCAATTTTGCCGATGTCAGATGTGGTGACCTCGTATTACCTGCGTATTCAGACTGAAGATAAACCGGGCGTGCTGGCTAATATCACCCGTATTTTTAGCGAACAGGGCATCAATATCGAAGCGATTTTGCAAAAACAGCCGGAAGATGATGAAGGGCTGGTGCCAATCATCATGTTGACGCAACCGGTTGCTGAAAAGAATATGGACGAAGCCATTGCCCAGATTGAGGCGCTGGATACCGTCAAAGTCGCGATCATGCGGATTCGCATGGAATCGCTGGGCTGATAAGCGCCCATTAAAGTTTAAAGAGGAAAAATTTATGTCATTTCGCCCCCGTTACACCGGCCTGATAGACCGTTACCGTGATCGCCTGCCGGTGAACGATGACACCCGTCTGATTAGCCTTGGTGAAGGCAATACACCGCTGATTAAACTGAACAATATTCCAAAAAGAATCGGCAAAAATGTCGATATCTACGTGAAATATGAAGGCCTGAACCCAACTGGTTCTTTTAAAGATCGTGGTATGACCATGGCGGTCACTAAAGCCGTTGAGGAAGGCAGTAAAGCGATTATCTGTGCTTCAACCGGTAATACCTCAGCTGCCGCTGCTGCTTATGCAGCGCGTGCCGGTATCACTGCATTTGTCATTATTCCAGATGGCAAAATTGCCCAGGGCAAACTAGCGCAGGCCATGATGCACAATGCTGTTGTCATTCAGATTAAAGGCAATTTTGACGAAGGTATGCGCCTCGTTAAAGAAGTGGCTGATCATGCACCTGTGACGATTGTGAACTCAATCAATCCTTACCGTCTGCAGGGTCAGAAAACAGCCGCCTTTGAGATTATTGAAGAACTCGGTCGCGCACCTGATTATCACTGCCTGCCTGTGGGTAATGCAGGTAATATCACTGCGCATTGGATTGGTTATTGCGAGTATTCTTCAGCTAGCGGTGATCATGTCACCGAAGCATGTGCTTACTGTAATGGTCAGTGCAAGTATGCCGGCGGTGCTATCGTTGGTAACCGGCCAAAAATGATTGGTTATCAGGCTACTGGCAGTGCACCGTTTATGCGTGGCCAAATGGTGGATGATCCTGAGACGGTGGCAACGGCGATTCGTATCGGTCATCCACAAAGCTGGGATATGGCCTGGAAAGTTAGAGAAGAATCAGGTGGCTGGTTTGATGAATGCAGTGATGAAGAAATTCTCGCCGCACAAAAATTGCTGGCTGAAAGGGAAGGGGTGTTCTGTGAACCTGCTTCAGCGGCATCACTGGCTGGTGCATTACGCGATATCAATAACGGTAAAATTCCGGAAGGCAGTACCGTCGTATGTACGCTGACCGGCCATGGTTTGAAAGATCCTGATATCGCTATCAAACAAAGCAGCTCACCGGTACTGACCGTTAATGCTGATATGGCATCAGTACGTGATGCAATTTTGAGCAATCTGAGAAGCTGATGTCGATGTTGCCACCAAACGAAGCAGAAAGAAGTGCGGCACGTACGCCGCACGATATTTTTCTGACCAATTTGATTGTCAATCATATTTTGCTGTTTACAGCGATCGCCGCCACCGGTGGAAGCTTTTTTGGCTTTATAGTGCTGGTGCCGATCTTTTCATTTTGTTTTCTAGCCTATACCTTCTGGCGTGCCGGACGGGTTAAGCGTGAAGACAGTGAATTTATTTACATTCACTGGCAAATCGCCCGACGCTGGAGCAAATTATTCGCTAGTGTTTTATTGCTGGTCGTAATTATTTCCGTGCTCGGTTGGTTGGGCTATACCTATTTGGGCATGATGAAAGAAGCCGTGTTTGCCTTTATCGGCGGGCTGGGCTTTTTGCCTATTCTGCTATCGACATTGTCATTGATTGTGATTGAATCCGATTCATTGCATCACGCACGCGTCGGCACTCTGCCAAACTGGGCGCGTCGTAAATTTCTGGGCGATGTGATTACCCCGTCAATATAGTTACTGCTGACGCAACACCACTGAGTGAATCACCAGATGGTGCTCAAAAAATACATCAAATTGTGGATACCGCCAGCGGGTAATTGGTGGCTCACCAATAGCGGGTCGTTTCTCCACTGCTAAACCAAATTTTGCTTCCACCTGATCCATGCTCATGCCTCGCGAGGGTCTCAATACCCCTTCAGCACTATTCGGTGTGCGATACGTCGGTTCAGCGATAGACAATACATCGGCCTGTGTCGGTAAAGCCACAGCAAAGAGTAAGATGCTGCAGGCGATTAAGGGCGATTTAAACATGGCACAAACTCCGTTTAGTGAATGGATTAAGCATACTATTCCGGTAAAAATAGCTCAATCAGTGTATTGAGATAGCGCTTACCCTTATCGGTCGGGCGAATGCGGTGAATATCATAATTCAGTAAATCCATAACTTCAGCTTGTTGCAGTGCTTTATCAAAATGCTTTAGCGGTACGCCGGTATGTTGCATAAATAACGACGTCGGAAATCCATCAGTTAAACGCAGAGCATTAAGCATAAACTCAAAGCCGATGTCGCGGAAATGCAGTTGTTCCTGTTTCAGCAAAACCTTTTCACTATGCGCTGTATCCAGATACGCCTGAGGTTGTTTTTGTTTAACCCGCCTTACAATCGACTGTTGGGCGGCATCAGAAATTTTTCCATGGGCCCCGGCGCCAATGCCCAGATAATCACCAAACTGCCAGTAGTTGATGTTATGACGGCATTGTTTTCCGGCTTTCGCGTAAGCCGATACTTCATATTGCAGATAGCCGGCCTCCGCCAACCGGGCCTGATTAGCTTCCTGCCAGTCAATGATGGGATCATCATCCGGCAATATCGGTGGTTGCTGATAAAACAGCGTATTAGGCTCAATAGTCAGCTGGTAGTAGGAAATATGCTTCGGTGCCAAAGCAATGGCGGTGGTTACATCATCAGTAGCTTCCGCTTCAGTCTGGCCAGGCAGGCCAAACATCAAATCCAGATTTACATTATCAAAGCCGGCCTGATAGGCGATCTCAATGGCTTTTTCGGCTTCTACGCCGTCATGGATGCGGCCCAATCGCTGCAATGCAGCATTATTAAAGCTTTGAATACCAATGGACAGACGATTGATACCTAATTGCCGGTAATCACGAAACCGTGCTGCTTCAAATGTGCCCGGATTCGCTTCCATAGTGATTTCGGCATCGGCTTTGATAGGCAGTAAAGCACGCAGACCGGAGAACAATCGATCATAAGCTTCTGCCGAAAACAGGCTGGGTGTGCCCCCACCAATAAAAATGCTTTGAATCGTGCGTCCCCAGACTAACGGTAATTCCTGCTCAAGATCGGCCAGCAGTGCATTGATATACTCAAATTCAGGCAGGGTGTCACTGGCTTTATGAGAGTTAAAATCACAATAAGGGCATTTACGCACGCACCATGGCACATGAATATACAAACTGAGTGGTGGCAGGGCAGTAAAGTTAAACATCATTTTTCCAGCGAGGGTCGTCGCCAGCCTTTTCCAGCTATCCATCAATGCTGTCAGCTTTCATGGAGGCGTTGTTACATCCGGATCGGCTTAATGGCCGTTTTATTATCGGGACGCGTGTTACATCCAAACTTTAGCAGGCTCAAAATAAAGATCAGCATTATGACGGCGCCATCTTTAAGCAAAATAATACTGCTCAGGGCAGATGACGCACGTACTGAAATGCTTCCAGAAATTGCCGCATCGCTTTGCCGCGATGGCTGATAGCATGCTTTTGTTCACTAGTTAATTCAGCAGCGCTGCAATCGGTTTCAGCGACCCAAAAAATTGGATCATAACCAAAGCCGCCATCCCCCACGGGTTCATTTAGAATTTGACCCTGCCAGCTGCCCTGACAAATCAGTGGTGTCGGATCCTTGGCATGGCGCATAAACACTAAAAAGCATTGAAAACGAGCGCTACGCTCGGTTTCGGGAACATCACGCAATGCTTCCAGTACTTTGGTAATGTTGTCAGCATCAGTGGCGTTGCCGCCGGCAAATCGTGAGGAATAAATACCCGGCGCACCATGCAGTGCATCGATCTCCAGGCCGGAATCATCAGCCAGTGCTGGCAGACCCGTGATTTCAGCGGCATGTCGGGCTTTTATAATGGCATTCTCGACAAAACTGAGACCGGTTTCTTCGGCATCAGACACGCCAAATTCGGACTGTGGTTTTAACGTAAAGCCAAGCGGTGCCAGCAATTGCGAAAATTCCCGCAATTTACCGCTATTACCGCTGGCCAGTACAATTTGCGTCATTATTGTCCTAAAGCTTCACGTTGTTTTGCCATCAGATCCTGAATACCTTTGGTAGCCAGATCCAGCATTGCATGCAACTCATCAGCACGGAAAGCATGACCTTCGGCTGTACCTTGTAACTCGATAAACGCACCGGCGTCATTCATCACCACATTCATATCGGTTTCAGCGCTGGAATCCTCCGGATAATCCAAATCCAATACCGGTGTGCCGTTATAAATACCCACAGATACTGAGGCGACCTGACCATGCAGTGGACTTTTCTTGAGTTTACGCTTTTTAATCAAATAATCGATAGCATCTTGCAGAGCGACAAAAGCACCAGTAATTGACGCCGTGCGGGTGCCGCCATCAGCCTGAATAACATCACAGTCAATAGTGATTGTGCGCTCGCCAAGGGCTTTTAAATCAATGGCAGCACGTAGCGAACGACCAATCAGACGCTGAATTTCCATAGTGCGACCACCTTGTTTACCACGAGCAGCCTCACGTTGCATACGGCTGCCGGTAGATCGGGGCAGCATGCCGTATTCAGCGGTGACCCAGCCTTCGCCCGTGCCACGCAGAAATGGCGGAATTTTTTCTTCAACGGTTGCTGTGCACAACACTTTGGTATCACCAAACTCAATTAGTACTGCGCCTTCGGCGTGTTTGGTGTAATTACGGGTGATGGTGATGTCACGTAACTGATCCGGTTGACGGCCGCTTGGACGCATAGAAAATACCTCGTTGAAAAACGCCTCATTATACTGATAAAGCGATGGAGCGATGGGTTTTGCCGGCGAGATTGGTTACCATGACAGGCTTCTGGCTAACAGGAAATTAACGGTGACTTTAAGCATGACGGCGTTTGCACGCCAAGAACAGACGCTGGACAACGGCATACTCAGTTGGGAGATCCGTAGCGTCAATCATCGCTATCTGGAACTCAGCCTGCGCATGGATGAGACATTCCGGCCTTTGGAAATCGCTATTCGTAAATTATTTGCCAAACATATTGCCCGTGGCAAAGTAGAAGCCATTTTAAAATTTAATCCGGCAGTGTCAGCCAACAGCGCATTACAAATCGATGAGGAACTGGCACAGGTTGTGGTTGATGCTTGTTTGCGCTTATCAGCCTTATCGCCTGCCACTGCACCGCTTGATCCATTGCGGCTATTACAATGGCCGGGCATTGTTTCGCAACAGCAAATTGATGCTGAAACGTTGAATGCATCGGTGATGAGCGTTTTACAAACCACGCTGGAAGACTTTATTGACAGCCGCCGTCGTGAAGGGGAAGCGCTGGCAGACATGCTGCTGCAGCGCTGTGATGAAATCGCCCGGATTGCGGTTGCCGTACGACAGCAAATGCCACAAATACTGGCGCAAAATCATGCCCGATTGCAGCAAAGACTGACTGATTTTCAGGTGGATTTTGAACCCGAGCGACTGGCCCAGGAAGCGGTGCTACTGGCCCAAAAAAGTGATGTTGCTGAAGAGTTGGACCGGCTTGAAAGTCATGTAAATGAAGTGAGGCATATTCTTGGGCGTAAAGAACCGGTCGGCCGTCGGCTGGACTTTTTAATGCAGGAGCTTAATCGCGAAGCCAATACGCTGGCATCAAAATCAATTGATACCGATACCACGCGTTATGCGGTTGATTTAAAAGTTCTGATTGAACAAATGCGCGAGCAGATCCAGAATATTGAGTAACATCAGTTGCTTCTGAAACTACGTTTTTGCGCGTACATCGCCTGATCAGCAATATCCAGCAGTTCATCAATTACATGGCTGTCTTCAGGATAAACTGCGCCGCCATAGCTTGCACCAATTGGTAATCGTTGACCTTCAAAATAAAACGGTTCTTCAACACTTTGTGCCAGTCGTTGGGTTTTCAGTGCAACACTACTGGCACTATCGATAGGTGTCAGAATGATGCCAAATTCATCCCCCCCAAAGCGCGCGACGGTATCTGTTTCCCGGCTGTTTTCTTTCAGGCGCCGACCAAATTCTCGGATGGCGGCATCACCATAACGGTGACCAAGCTGATCATTGATTTGTTTCAGGCCATTCATATCAATCATCATGACCCCCGTCAGTTCTCGTTTGCGATTTGCCTGGGCAATCGCTGTACGCAGGTGGTCGAGAAACAAAGCACGGTTGGCCAGACCGGTCAGTTCATCATGGGTTGCCCGGTAAAATAACTGCTCATGGTCATAGTGCGCTGCATAAAACATAGATGCGGCAACCAGTTCGGAGAGCATGCCTAAAACAGTGGCATCAGCATCAGAAAAAATGCCCGGTTTCTTTGACAGTACTTTCAAAACACCGATAACTTTGCCGTGATGCGCAAGTGGCACTACAATCATTGACCGTAAGCCAACCTTTTCGCAGGCTGCTAAATCCACACGAGGATCTAATCGGGCATCGTCACAACGCATAATTTGTCCGGTAGCGACACAAAGCCCGGATAAACTGTTTTGTCTGGAAATACGCAGTCCCAGCTGATTTTTGGCAATGCCTTCAGCCGAGCGGTAGACCATATGATCATCTTCAGCCAGTTCAATGACGGCACCGTCAGCGCCGGTCAATGCCATGGTCTTATCAGTGACCAGATCGAGCACTTTGCCGATAGCCATGCCTAATTTTGCAACTTCTGTCTGCAGTTTTACCAAGGCCATTAATTGCAGTCGGCTCGGCATGTTGAGTGAGTTCGTAACCATCAATCGTTTAAGTCAGTTCTACTTAGTTAAATTGTATGCCATGTATTTACTAATAGCGACGAAACACCGCCAAATGCTCAGCTTCAAGTCTGATACCCAGATATTCACCAATCTCATGCTGATGATGACTTTGCACCAGACACAATACCGGCTGACCGCTATCCAGTTTTAAGGTGTAAAGATACACCGCCCCACGAAACGCCCGGCCAACAATTTCCGCTTTCAGCGAGCTTTCATCATCATGAATCACATCATCAGGACGCAGTAATAAATCGACTTCCGTTGGTAGACCATCATGGGCATCGATTTCGCCCGTCACAACACCCAGTTCCGTCTGAACCTGATCTGTGCCCACGACCCGGCCGGGGAGTAATACGCCCTGACCTATAAAGTCGGCCACAAAACGATCCACTGGCCGGTGATATAAATCGTAACCTTTGCCCCATTGATGCAGCCGGCCATTACCCAGCACGCCGATATGATCGGCCATGGCGAAAGCTTCGTGTTGATCATGTGTGACCAGAATCGCAGTAATACCGTCTCGGCGCAGCAGTTGCCGGACATCGCGGGCCAGTTGCTCTCGCAGATCCGAATCCATACTGGAGAAGGGTTCATCAAGCAGTAAAATTTCCGGTCGTGGTGCCATGGCGCGGGCCAGCGCTACCCGTTGCTGCTGGCCACCGGAAAGTTGATGAGGATATAAATTTCGGGCAGCACTGAGTTCTACTAACTCAAGTAATTCATCAACTCGTTTCTGGCGTGCCTGACGCGACAATTTACGCAGCCCGAAGCCAATGTTTTTGCTGACGGTCAAATGCGGAAATAATGCAAAATCCTGAAACACCATGCCGATATGGCGTTGTTCGGGTGCTAAGTGCCGGCCCGGTTCACTAACAATTTGACTGCCCAGTTCAATAGCACCTGCCCGCACTGGTTCAAAACCGGCAATTGCGCGCAGCAATGATGTTTTGCCGCAACCTGACGGCCCCAGCAAGCAACCGATTTCACCCTCATTTAAAGCGAATGAAATTTGCTCGGCAACGATATGGTTACCGTAGGCGATGCTGACATTTTCAAGGGCGAGCTGTGTGGCCATTAGGTATCCTGTGCAGTGGCATCGTTTAAATGGCTGGCGGTTTGCCGACTTCGGGTAATGGTCCGACTCAATAAGATCACCGGAACTATCCCGGCAACGACAATTGCCAATGCTGCCGGGGCGGCTTCGGCAAGACGTTCATCAGAGGCCAATTCATAAGCCCGGACCGCCAGCGTATTAAAATTGAAGGGCCTTAATATCAGGGTAGCTGGTAATTCTTTCAAGACATCAACAAACACCAGTAACAGCGCCGTCAACAAAGATCCCTGTAACATTGGAATATGTACGCTACGTAACATAGTCAGCGGCCTGTAACCAAAAGACCGTCCGGCTTCATCCATTGAGGGCGTAATGCGGCCCAGACCACTTTCCACAGTTTGCAAAGCCACCGCTAGAAACCGGCACAAATAAGCAAATAAAACAGCCACCAGTGTGCCGCTTAATATCAAGCCGGTGGAGTAATCAAAAGTCTCGCGGGTCCAGCTGTCCAGCGTATTATCAAACCAGGCAAACGGGATCATGACGCCAACGGCAATTACGGCGCCTGGGACGGCATAGCCCATCGCAGCAACCCTAACGGCATATCGAATCGCTTTACCCGGATACAAACGCTGGCCATACGCCATTAATAAAGCAAGTACCAAAGCCAGGCCGGCTGCCAGTGTTGCCAATTGCAGGCTGTTTAGCAGCATTTGTAAAAATCGCGCATCAATTACTTCATCGGCAACACTGACCGTCCAGCTCAATAATTGCCCGGCCGGCAATAAAAAGCCAAACAACAACACACTGAAGCTAAATAAAAATGCCAGCCAGGCTTTGCCTCCGGTCAGATGATGACGGCGCAGATCCTGATGCCGGCGGCTGGTGTGGTGATAGCGTGCCCGTCGCCTTGAATAACGTTCCAATACAATCAGGGCAAACACAAAGACCATCAGCCCAGCAGCTAACTGTGCAGCTGCGGCCGCACTACCCATGCCAAACCATGTGCGGAAAATGCCGGTGGTAAAGGTGCTGACGCCAAAATATTGCACTGTGCCGTAATCAGCCAATGTTTCCATCAGGGCCAGCGACAGACCGGCAATGATCGCCGGTCTGGCCAGTGGCAGAGCGACGCTGAAAAATGTCCGCCAGGGGCCGTTGCCTAACGTACGGCTGACATCTAAAACACATAAGGATTGGTTAAGAAATGCGGCCCGGCTTAGCAGGTAAACATAGGGATATAGCACCAATGTCAGCATCAGCACAGCACCATTCAATGAACGGATTTGCGGAAACCAATAGTCGCCAAAGCCAAGCCCTGTTATATCGCGAAACAAAGTCTGAACAGGCCCGGCAAAATCCAGCATGCCAGTGTATGTGTATGCAATGATATAGGCGGGCATCGCCATCGGCAGCAACAAAGCCCATTCAAATATCCCACGTCCAGGATAACGGCACATGGTTGTAAGCCAGGCGGTGCTGACCCCCAAAAGCAGTGTGCCAATCGACACGCCCAGCATTAACAATAACGAATTGGTTACATAGTCGCTTAAAACGGTAGACGCCAGATGCGCCCAGACTTCACCACTGGGCACAAAAACAAAGCTCAGTACCACGACAACCGGCATCGCCAGCAACAATGCGCTAAACAATACCAGGCTTTGAAATTTGGATAAGGGCAGTAATCGTGTCATCAGATTGTTGGCAGCCGATAAAGGCTGCCAACTTTACGTGCTGACAGGCTTATTGCCAACCGGCGCGATCCATCAGTTTAAGCGCTTCGCTGTTATTTTCGCCTAAGACCCCCATGTTAAGCGGATCAGCTTTAAATTCGCCCCATTGTTGTAACAGATCGCTACTGGCAATGCCTTCAACCACAGGATATTCGCCGTTTACTTGTGCATACCATTCCTGAGCTTCTGCTGAGGTCAAAAACTCGATCAATTTAATCGCATTATCACGATTTTTAGCAGCCTTTGTCACCGCGGCGCCGGAAACATTAACGTGCGTACCACGATCATCCTGGTTGGGCCAGAAGACACCCATTTTGGCCGCCGCTTCCTGTTCGGTCGCATCATCACTGTTAATCATGCCGGCTAAATAATAGGTATTGGCAATGGCCAGAGAACACTGGCCGGCAGCCGCTGCTTTAATTTGATCCCTGTCTCCACCGCGTGGCGGTTGGGCAAAATTGCTGACCAGACCTTTGGCCCACGCCTCGGTGGTGTCCACACCATTGGCAGCAATCATTGAAGCGACCAGCGACTGATTGTAAATATTGCCTGATGAGCGGATACAAATCTGGTTATCCCACCGAGGATCAGCCAAATCTTCATAAGTCGACAACGACGCCGGATCGACTTTGCCTTTGACATACATTATCGGCCTTGCCCGGAGAGACAAACCAAACCAATAACCTTCAGGATCCCGGTAGGCTGCCGGAATACGTTCATTGAGTACATCCGATTCAATTGGTTGTACCAAACCGGCTTCTTTGGCGCGGTATAAACGTCCAGCATCAGTCGTCACCAACAAATCTGCCGGACTGTTACGACCTTCGTTTTTCAGTCGGCTAAGCAGTTCATCAGCATCACCGGTGACCAGATTTACCTGAATACCCGTTTGATCGGTAAAGCGATCCAGCATCGGTTTAATCAGCGCCTCAATACGCGCAGAATAGAGATTCACTTCTTCAGCTGCCTGAGATAATACCGGTGCAGTCAGTAAACTCAGTGATAAACCGAAAAGGCCTAACAAACGCAAAGGTCGCATTTTTAACTCCTGAATATGGAAACTGCCTAAAATGTTAATGAGATTTATTATCAATTAAAAGCCTTGGCTGAAATTATTTTTCCAGTTGAATCAGCTGAGCCAGGCGCAATAGACATATTCATTGACTTTAACCGGCTAAATTGCTTTGTTGCACTGGCAGAAAAATCCCGAAAGCAGTATTGTTTCAGGCAATAAAGCCGCTTCGCGCGCGGCAATTCAAGCAAGGTTAAACGATGTCCGGAAGTCTTTTTATTGTGGCAGCGCCCTCTGGGGCTGGTAAAACCAGTCTGGTGCAGGCCCTGGTCAAACAAGATAACAATGTGCGTTTATCGGTATCACATACCACCCGTCCGCCGCGAAATGGCGAAATAGACGGCCAGGATTATTTTTTTGTTGATCCGCAAACCTTTGCCGATATGCGTGAAGCCGGTGCATTTCTCGAATCGGCCAATGTCTTTGATAATTACTACGGTACATCCGGTGAGGCTGTGCATCAGCAGCTAGCAAAAGGCTTTGATGTCATTCTGGAAATTGACTGGCAGGGCGCAGCGCAGGTGCGCCGGAATTTTGCGGACAGCCACAGCATTTTTATTTTGCCACCGTCAAAATCGACACTGGAACTTCGACTGCGTAATCGCGGCCAGGATGATGACAAGACCATTGCCCGCCGGATGCGTGATGCCGAGCGGGAAATTTCGCATTACATTGAATTTGATTATTTAATAGTCAATGATGATTTTTATCAGGCTTTGCAAAGTTTGACCGCGATAGTGATAGCTGCCCGGCATCAGCGCAAACATCAGGTGCAAATTTACCAACAACTACTGACGGAACTACTGGCTTAAATAGCTGATTTTTCGTACTATTGAATGTTTTCTGAAGCAGGATAAAACCATGGCTCGTACAACCGTAGAAGATTGCCTCGATTTCGTCGATAACCGTTTTCATTTAGTGCTGGTCGCGGCCAAGCGCGCCCGTGAAATTGCCCTCGGTGATGATCCGCTGGTACCGGTCGATAATGACAAACCAACCGTTTTGGCATTGCGTGAAATTGCCGCCGGTTTGACTGGGCCGGAAATTCTGACCCGCAGCAGCGCTCGTATGCATGCTGAAAGCAGTGTTGTCGGCGACGAAGAGCTGCAAAGCGAAGTTTAATTATTGTGAGTGCAAAACCCACAGTCGCCACTGAGCTCGATTTCATTCAGGAATCCGAGCCGAAGCTGACCATTGATGATTTGTGTTTTGCTACCGCTAATTATTTAGAACCCGCGCAGGTGGACGCCATCCGCCGTGCTTACCATTACGCTGATAACTGCCATGAGGGTCAAACCCGTCGCAGTGGTGAGCGTTACATCACCCATCCGTTAGCCGTCGCGCATGTATTGGCGATGATGCATATGGATTATGAATGCATCATGGCTGGTTTGCTGCATGATGTCATCGAAGATACCGATGCGGCGCGCGCCGATCTGGCGAGTGAGTTTGGCGATGCCGTCGCTGAATTGGTGGAAGGGGTAACCAAATTGGCACAGGCTGCTTTTGAAAGCAGCAAACAATCGCCGGTTGAAAAACAAGCCGAAAATCTGCGCAAAATGCTGCTGGCCATGTCGCGGGATATCCGCGTCATTATCGTTAAGCTCGCAGATCGTTTGCATAATATGCGTACGCTGGGTCATTTGCGTCCGGAAAAACGTCGCCGTATTGCTAATGAAACACTGGAAATTTATGGCCCAATAGCGCAGCGTCTGGGCATGAATCTAATGCGTTGTGAGCTTGAAGATCTAGGCTTTCATGTATTGCATCCGCTGCGCTACCGGGTATTGGCTGATGCAGTCCGCCGGGCGCGCGGCAACCGTAAAGAAATTGTCTCGCAAATCACCGCATCCATCTTAAATCGCATGGAACAGGAAGGCCTGAGTGCTGACATTCAGGGCCGTGAAAAAAATCTCTACAGCATTTATAAAAAAATGGTCAGCAAACAGCTGTCATTTTCTGAAGTTATGGATGTGTATGCGTTTCGCATTATTGTCGATGATGTTGATGCCTGTTACCGGATGCTGGGCGTGATGCATAATCTCTACAAACCAGTACAGGGCAAGTTCAAAGACTACATCGCTATTCCCAAAGCCAACGGCTATCAATCACTGCATACCGTTTTATTCGGCCCTTATGGCGTGCCGATAGAAATTCAAATCCGCTCGCGTGATATGGATCATCTGGCCGAAGCCGGGGTTGCAGCCCACTGGTTATACAAGACGGGCGGTGAAGCTGACGGTAATGCACTGGCGCACCGCAAAGCAAGACAATGGTTGCAGGGGATTCTGGAAATGCAAAAAGGCTCCGGTGATTCGGAAGAATTTCTGGAAAATCTGCGCATGGACTTATTCCCGGACGAGATTTATGTCTCAACGCCCAAAGGTGAAATCCTGACCCTGGCACGCGGTGCTTCGGCGGTGGATTTTGCTTATGCGGTGCACAGTGATGTCGGTAACAGCTGTGTTGCGGCGCGGGTGGGTCGGCATTTGGTGCCGCTGAGCACACAACTGGAAACCGGTCAGTCGGTTGAAATTATTACCTCACCGACTGCGCATCCCAATCCCGCCTGGCTGAATTTTGTGGTGACGCCAAAAGCGCGAACAAACATTCGTCATTATTTAAAACATTTACAGGATGAAGAAGCCATCACCCTTGGCCAGCGGCTATTAAACAAACACTTACTGGCTTTTTCGACGGCAATGGAAAATATCCCTACCGAGCGTATAAACGCGGTCATTAAAGAATTTGATGTCAGCAATTTTGATGAAGTACTTCGCGATATTGGTCTGGGTAATCATGCCGCATTATTGGTGGCACAAAAGTTGGTACACAATGTCACACCAGAAAATGAGCCTCATGCGCTATTGATTGCCGGTACCGAAGGTATGGTGGTCAGCTTTGCCCGCTGTTGTCATCCAATCCCCGGCGATCCGATCCATGGTTATATCAGTACCGGCCGTGGCATTATCATTCACCAGCGTGGCTGCAAAAACTCGACCCATTTACGGGTGCAAAATGATAAGTGGCTGGACGTGGCCTGGTCACCGGAAGTCAGTCGGGTCTTTCCGGTCGATTTGATGGTGCATGTCAAAAATCAGCGCGGGGTGCTGGCGACGGTGGCTGCCGTGGTGTCTGAAGCTGATTCCAATATCGATAATGTTGTGGTCGACGAGCGTGATGGCGGTTATTCCGATCTGCGTCTGACCATCGAGGTATATAACCGCAAACATCTGGCGAGGGTCATCCGCCGTTTGCGGTTGCTCGAAATGGTCGAGCGCATCAGTCGTATCAACAGTTAATTTTTTGTTTAATCCGCCGTTTAACACGGCGCAGCCGGAGTGTTGTTATGTCCCGAGAAATCATTCATACCGCCAATGCCCCTGAAGCGATTGGCACTTATTCACAAGCAATTAAAGTCGGTGACGTGGTGTATTTATCTGGGCAGATTCCATTAGTTCCGGAAACCATGACGGTCATTGAGGGTGATTTCGCCACACAAACACGGCGGGTATTTGATAATTTGTCAGCGGTGGCTGAAGCTGCGGGTGGCAGTCTGCAAGATGTCGTCAAATTGAATATTTTTCTGACTGATTTAAGCCATTTTGGCACCGTTAACGAAATCATGGCTGAATATTTTCAACAGCCGTATCCGGCTCGTGCGGCCATTGGAGTCGCGTCTTTGCCTAAAGCGGTACCGGTAGAAATGGATGCTATCATGCATCTTGGAGCCTGATGCGCTGACGGTTAAGGATTGACCGTGGCGAAACTGACACTCCAGAATCCGGTCACGTCACTGACTGGTGTTGGTGAAAAACTGGCCGAAAAGCTGGCCAAACTGGGTATTCGTCAGGTTCAGGATTTATTGTTCCATCTGCCTATACGGTATCAGGATCGTACGCGTCTGATGCCGTTGGGTAGTTTGAGAATTCAGCAAGAATCACTGGTTGAAGGAGTGATTGGCCTCAGCCAGGTGACGTTTGGCCGGCGGCGATCTTTACTTTGTCATATCAGCGATGGCACCGGTTCGCTGGTGCTGCGTTTTTTTCATTTCAGTAAGGCCCAACAACAGCAACTGGCCAAAGGCCGGCGCATTCGTTGTTTTGGTGAGGTACGCAGCGGGCCGTCATCACTGGAAATGGTGCACCCGGAATATCAACTGGTTAATGATTCTGGTGTGACGCCGGTTGATGCTGCGTTGACACCGGTTTATCCGACCACCGAAGGTCTGCATCAGTTATCGTGGCGAAAGCTGATTCGTCAGGCGCTGATGCTACTTGATGATCAGCACATGCCAGAGTTACTGGCAGAGCTTGAAAACCATCATCCATTATTAAATTATCAGTTGAGCGAAGCACTGCAACGGGTGCACCAACCGCCACCGGACAGCGATGTTCAACAACTCATCAACCGCCAGCATCCGGCACAAAAACGGCTGGCATTTGAGGAATTACTCGCGCAGCAATTAACGATGCGGCAGATCCGCAAACAAATGCAGCGTCATCAGGCGCCGGTATTAAATGGTGAGTCACCGCTGGCTAAGCAGCTATTAAAAAATTTGCCGTTTCCATTGACGGGTGCCCAGCAGCGCGTGTTGAAGGATATTTATCAGGACCTGGCCGTGCCCATGCCCATGCAGCGTCTGGTGCAGGGTGATGTTGGCTCTGGTAAGACGGTGGTGGCGGCATTGGCGGCAATTGCCACTGTGGCCAGTGGCTATCAGGCAGTGATGATGGCGCCCACAGAATTACTGGCCGAGCAGCATTTGCAAACCTTCAATAGCTGGTTGACACCGCTGGGCATCACTGTTGGCTGGTGCGCAGGTAAACAAACAGCAGCCCAGCGGCGTGAGGCGATTGCTGCTTTGGAAAATGGCGACATTAAAGTCGCAGTCGGCACCCATGCGTTATTTCAGGATGAGGTGGTCTTTGCCAATCTGGGCCTTGTGATCATCGATGAACAACATCGTTTCGGTGTGCATCAACGGCTTGCATTACGTAATAAAGGACGTAATCTCAATAGTTACCCTCATCAATTGGTGATGACCGCAACGCCGATCCCGCGAACGCTGGCGATGACTGCTTATGCTGATTTACAGGTCTCAATCATCGATGAATTACCGCCAGGCAGGCAACCCGTGACTACCGCCGTCGTTGCTGATAATCGTCGTGATGAAGTGATTGAACGGGTACACCATGCCTGTCAACAACAACGACAGGTTTACTGGGTGTGCACACTGATTGAAGAATCTGAACATTTACAGTGTCAGGCTGCTGAAGACACCGCCACCAGTTTGCAGGCGGCACTGCCGGATTTACGGATTTTGCTGGTGCATGGCCGGATGAAAGCCGCCGAAAAAGAAATGGTAATGCAGGCATTCAAAAATGGTGAAGCCGATTTGTTGGTGGCGACCACGGTGATTGAAGTCGGCGTTGATGTACCTAATGCCAGTCTGATGGTCATTGAAAATGCCGAGCGGCTGGGTCTCGCCCAATTACATCAATTACGTGGTCGGGTGGGGCGTGGCAGTGTGCAAAGTCATTGTTTGCTGATGTATCATCCGCCGCTATCTGAAAACGGCCTGGCACGACTGAAATGTCTGCGCGAGAGTAATGATGGTTTTGTTATTGCCGAGCGGGATTTGCAGATCCGCGGCCCCGGTGAATTACTGGGCACCCGTCAAACCGGCTTGCCACAATTCCGGGTGGCTGATTTACTGGCTGACCAGGATTTATTACCGGCGGTCAGCAGCGCTGCTGACAAAATGATTGAACAGACACCGCTTCAGGCTAAAGCGCTGATTCAGCGCTGGTTTGCCGATAAAGTTAATTTGGGACAGGTGTAAACTGATTTATATGTCAGAGCGTCGCCAATACCCACACTGGTTAACCCCACCCAAAGCCCGATTACCGGTCAATCTAGCTGATTGGCTGCAAAATACCGGTTCGTTGACCGCCAAACTTAAAGTACATAGTCAGCAGGCATTTTCAGTGCAAGTTCTCAGTAGTAGCTGGCAGAAACCTACGTTCGACGAAGCACTGGTATTACGAATTGACCGTCATCAGCAAGTCTTCTGCCGCGAAGTTTGTTTACTGGATGGTAACCAGCCCAGGGTATTTGCCCGCACCGTAGTGCCGCTGAGAAGTTATCCCGTGCTGCGGATGGGCCTGTCGCGTTTAGGTAATGCGTCTTTGGGGGAATGGTTATTTAACGATCCTGCCGTTTCACGTGGCCGGTTACAAATCAGTTTACTGGCTGCCGGACATTTATTGAGCCAGCATGCATGTCAGGCCGCAACGTTGCCATCACAGGCCTTGTGGGCACGACGATCCTGTTTTACCCTGCGCGGCAAAGCCTTGCTGGTCAGTGAGGTCTTTTTACCTGCAACTGAGCATACGCCATGGTAAAGCGACATTTCTTCATTTTAAAACCCTACTTGCAACTTACGCGGCTGAATCGGCCTATTGGTATTTTATTGCTTTTATGGCCAACGCTGATGGCGCTTTGGATCGCGGCTGAGGGGGTGCCGGATTTTAAGCTGCTACTGATTTTTACTCTGGGCGTTGTTTTGATGCGCAGTGCTGGATGTGCCATCAACGACTTTGCCGATCGTGAGGTTGATGGCGGCGTTTGGCGCACCGAAAATCGGCCGCTGGCGACAGGCATTTTAAAACCCTGGCAGGCAATAGCAACCTTTGTGGGTCTGGTTTTACTGGCATTTTTGCTGGTATTGCAATTGAATCAGCTGACCATTTATTTATCCTTGGTGGCGGTTATACTGGCGTTTGTCTATCCGTTTATGAAGCGCTTTACCTATTTACCGCAACTGGTTTTAGGCATGGCCTTTGGCTGGGCGATCCCGATGGCATTTGCAGCCCAAACGGGCAGTGTGCCGTTGATCGCCTGGTTGTTATTTATCGCCAATATTATCTGGACAACGATTTACGATACGTTTTATGCGATGGCCGACCGTGAGGATGATTTGAAAATGGGTATCAAGTCCACAGCCATTTTATTTGCCGATGATGACCGGTTGATCCTGGGTATTTTGCAGAGTCTGTTATTGCTAGTGTGGTTGCTGATAGGTAAGCAATTAGCATTAAGCGGCGTATTTTATATCGGCTTGCTGGCGGTAGCCGGCTTATTTGTTTATCAGCAATATCTGGTTCGACACCGTGCCCCGCGTGCCTGTTTACAGGCTTTTTTAAATAATAATTATGTCGGTGGTGTGCTGTTTGTGGCGGTGGTACTGCATTACGCAGCTTCTGGGAGTTCATGATGCTGCGGTTATTTTTGGCGGTGTTATGTCTGCTTTGCAACGCATCACTGATAGCGGCTGAGGTTTATCGCAGTGTTGATGACGGTGGCAATGTCTGCTTTACCGATCATCCGGGGGGACCAGCTGAAACGGTTGAGATTACCCCAATTTCCAATCGTTACCGGCATCAGGTCGATTACGTTTATGACGGCGATACACTGGTACTTGAAAATGGTGAACGGGTCAGATTACTAAATATCAATGCCCCGGAAATCAGCAGTCGGCATCGTGATGGTGAGCAGGGCGGTGAGGCTGCCAAAGGCTGGCTGAAACAACAAATTGGCAAACAGCCAATTTATCTGCGATTTGATAAAGAAAAGCGAGACCGATACGACCGCTTGCTGGCACATGTTTTTCTTCAGAATGAACGGCATTTAAATGCAGAAATACTTGAGCAGGGGCTTGCAGCATTAACGGTACATCCCCCAAATCTGTTATACGTCGATGAAATGCGGGCGGCACAGCAACGGGCGATTGATAAACGATTAGGCATTTGGCAGGGCTCTGCCTATCCCCTGAAAACCGCCCGCACCGGATTAACTACTTCAGCGCGGCGCGGTTGGCAGCGATGGCAAATTATGCCCAGCGAAATCAAAGTCACCCGCAGTCAGATCTGGTTAATGGCCGGCGAGCGATTGAGCGTACGGATCAGAAAAGAACAATTGCCTTTATTTGCTGATCCTCAAAGCTATATAAATAAACAACTGGAAGTTCGCGGCTGGTTATCGCGGCGTGGTAATGATTATTTTCTGCAGGTTTTGCACCCCAGTGCGATTAGCGTACGCTGATGATAAGTACCTAGAAAGGCTCTGATATGGCGTTGATTGAAGGTTCCGCCTTTTTTGAACTGACAGCATTGCTGGCATTGGCTGCGGTCGCCGGCCTGATTGGTTTGCTGTTACGTCAGCCGATGATTGTCAGTTTTATCGCCGTCGGTGTGCTGGCCGGCCCGTCTGCGCTCAATATTGTCCAATCGCATGACAATATTGAACTGCTGGCGGAATTGGGCATTGCATTACTGCTGTTTCTGGTCGGCTTAAAGCTGGACCTGAAACTGATTCGATCAGTCGGGCCGGTGGCTTTGGCAACGGGGCTGGGGCAGGTACTGTTTACGGCGATATTCGGATTTATTATTGGTCTGTTGCTCGGTTTGGATTGGGTAGCAGCGCTTTATGTCGCTATCGCACTGACGTTTTCCAGTACCATTATCATCGTCAAACTGCTTTCCGATAAACGTGAGGTTGATGCACTGCATGGGCGCATTGCCATCGGTTTTTTGATTGTTCAGGATTTATTTGTGATCTTGGCGATGATGGCGTTGTCTGCCTATGGTATTGGTGGTGATGCCGGTAACTCACCCATCCTGCAAATCCTGACAGTATTGTTTTACGGACTTATCATGCTGGCGCTGGTCGGTGTGTTTATGCGTTTTATCGCAACGCCATTGGTTAACCATATCTCCCATTCTCCCGAATTATTAGTGATTTTTGCTATCGGCTGGGCAACGTTGCTGGCTTCACTCGGTGAATACTTTGGCTTTGGTAAAGAATTGGGTGGTTTACTGGCCGGTATTTCGCTGGCTTCCACACCATATCGGGAAGCAATTGTCGCCCGTTTATCGTCATTGCGGGATTTTCTGCTGTTGTTCTTCTTTATTGCTTTGGGTACCGAGCTTGATCTCAGTTTGCTGGGTGATCAAGTGGGACCGGCATTGGTGTTTTCGCTGTTTGTATTAATCGGTAATCCATTGATTGTTCTGGCTATCATGGGCTATATGGGCTATCGCAAACGTACCGGTTTTCTGGCCGGTTTAACTGTGGCGCAAATCAGTGAGTTTTCGCTGATTTTTATGGCGATGGGCGTCAGTCTTGGTCATGTGACCAATTCTGCTCTGGGACTGGTGACTCTGGTTGGATTAGTCACGATTGCCCTGTCGGTCTACATGATTACCTATTCGCATACGTTGTTTCGCTGGTGTGAACCACTGCTGGGCATATTTGAACGACGCCATGCATTTCGTGAGCATGCTGTTGGTCAGCATCTGTCCCCACAAAATCAATATGATGTGATTATTTTTGGTCTGGGCCGTTATGGTGCTGTGATTACAGAGCGTTTTCAGGATGAGGGAAAACGGGTATTGGCGGTAGACTTTAATCCCGATGTGGTCAAACGCTGGCGGCAACGCGGTTTTGATATTATGTATGGCGATGCGTCTGATATGGACTTTATCGAAATGCTGCCGTTGCAGTCAGTGAGGTGGGTGATTTGCGCGATGCCGCAGCATGATTTGGGTGTGACCCATGAAGATCCGCGGATAGTCTTACTGGATGCACTGAAACAACAGCATTATCAGGGAAAAGTCGCAGTTTCAACCCACTTCACTCACGATATCCCCAGTTTGCAGCAGCATGGTGCTGATTTGGTACTGCAACCCTATCATGATGCGGCAGATCAAGCGGTGGAGCGCATCAGGGCAGCCTCAGTCTAGCCAGCCTGATGTACACAATTGCGACCGGAAATTTTTGCGGCATAGACTGCCTGATCGGCGGCTTGCAGCAACTGTTTGCTGGTTTGGGAGGCGCTGGCAATATCCAACGAAGCCAGCCCGATTGATAAGGTTATTTGTACCTTACGACCATGACTGACGTTGAAGTGCATTGCTGCAATCTGTTCCCGCATACGTCTGGCAATATCGGCCGCAACAGTGGCATCGGTATCGGTTAACAGAATGACAAATTCCTCACCACCATATCGTGACAACACATCGGTACTACGCAAGCTGTCATTGAGCAGTGTTGCGACTTGTTTAAGGATTACATCACCGGCCTGATGACCATGCTGATCATTGACCCGTTTAAAATGATCCAAATCGACAAACAGACACGATAACGGTGTTTTCTGCCGTTTAGCGCGGCTGACTTCTTCTTCGATACGCTGATCAAAAAAGCGTCGATTATTAACGCCGGTCAGTGGATCGCGCAGCCCTACTAATTTGATTTCTTCATGCAGGCGGGCATTTTCAATACAGGCGGCAACTACAGCGGCCATGTGTTGCAAAAACTGGGTACCGATGCCGGCCTGAAAACGTGATGGATTACGGCTGCCCAGATTCAGACAGCCAATCAACTGTTGTTGGCGAATTAACGGTAATAAAGCCACCGAACCCAAATCGCCGGCAGCCGGGAACAGCCCTGCATGCTTTTGTGCTTCAAATGCCGATAAACGCGGTGTACGTTGCAGATTAAAAAACTGGTCCAACGTATGAAAACTGTCAGTAAATAACAGCTTATGCTGCCATCGTGCATTATCAGGAATGTCGTCTACCAAGCGCTGGAAAGAATATTCCGGATCATAAAGCAGCAAGGTGACTTCGGTTAACTGAAACCGTTGTTGATGCTGCTCAAGTATCAGCGTTAATAAGGCGGACAAACTGCCACAACTGAGTAAACTCAGTTCATATTGCTGAAAATTATCCTGTTTGCGCTCGTTGCTTTTGGCAATGCGCAACAGGTCATCCAGCCGTCGTTGTAGCGTGCTTGCGTCTTGTCGCATCCGGCAGCCTTAGGCTGAAATCAGGAGATGGGCCTAATAATGGCGTATAGCACGGGCAATTGTCCAGACTTCTAGGCGTGTAACCCCCTGTTTTTGCAGACAACGCCCGGCTTCAGCAACGGTGTGGCCGGTGGTATAAACATCATCAATCAGGGCGACATGCTTTACGCCATGAAGATCACCACAAGCAAATGCACCACGCAAATTTTTTCGGCGCGCCTTAAATGGCAATTCGCTTTGTGGCTGGGTGGCCCTAATCCGTTTAAGAGTATGGTTATCGACATCAATATTTAACAATTGCCCCAGCCGGTTGGCGAGATCAGCTGACTGGTTGTAACCACGTTGCCGCAAACGGCGTTTATGCAGCGGTACAGGTAAGATTAAAGTCGGTAAATCGTCGCGCATTTTCAATTTGGCGGCCATTTGCGCAGCAAAAAAATCGCGCAGTCCCAATTGCTGATGATATTTATAAGCACCGATTAAATCATCAATGGGAGACAGATAGGGCAGTAAACAAAAAATTTGCTCATGCGGAGGTGGTTTTTGCAGACATTGGCCGCAAATACCGGGGTCAACAAGCGGTGAGGCACAACGCAAACATCCGGACGTTAATCTTGGTAAATCGGCCTGACAGGCGATGCACAGCAAGCTGTCACCTGTCGGCGCAGTACACAGGAAACACGGATTTGGCAGGCATTTGCTGTATAATCGCCGCAGTTGATGTGCCGCTGTGGCTATGAAGTCCCTGGTCATCTGATTGTTAATCCATTAAGCCGATGAAAAGACCATGTCCCAGACTATAACAGAACCGACCACTTCCATTCGTCATGATTGGCAACAGGCTGAAATTGAAGCCTTGTTTGATTTGCCTTTTGCCGACTTAATGTATCAGGCGCAGACCGTGCACCGGCAGCATTTTGATGCCAATGCCGTGCAAATCAGCACCTTGCTGAGTATTAAAACCGGCGGCTGCGCCGAAGATTGTGGCTACTGCCCACAAAGCGCCCATCATGAATCTGCCGTTAAAGCTGAGCCGTTAATGCCCTTGGATAAAGTTCTGGAATCAGCCGCCCAGGCCAAATCAACCGGCGCCAGCCGTTTTTGTATGGGCGCTGCTTGGCGTAACCTGAAAGACCGTGATGTTGATCGCGTTGCCGCAATGATAGAAGGCGTAAAAGATATGGGTCTTGAAACCTGTGTGACGTTGGGCATGCTGGAAGCCCATCAGGCAAAACGTTTGAAAGATGCCGGTCTGGATTATTACAATCACAACCTTGATACCTCACCGGAATTTTATGGCGAAATCATTTCTACCCGCACTTATCAGGATCGTCTCGACACGCTGAGTTATGTCCGCGAAGCGGGTATTAATGTTTGTAGTGGTGGCATTGTCGGTATGGGCGAAAGCCGCCAGGATCGTGGCGGTTTATTACGCAGTCTGGCGAATTTGCCCAGCCATCCGGAAAGTGTGCCAATTAACCTGTTGGTTCAGGTCGAGGGCACGCCGCTGGATGGTATCAACAATTTAGATCCCTTTGAGTTCGTTCGCACCATCGCCGTGGCGCGAATCATGATGCCGAAATCCTATGTACGCTTGTCAGCCGGTCGCGAAAATATGACTGATGAATTGCAGGCGATGAGCTTTTTAGCCGGTGCCAATTCTATTTTTTATGGTGAAAAACTGCTGACCACTGATAATCCTGATACTCAGCATGATCAGCAATTATTCCAGCGTCTGGGCATCACGCCTCTGGATATTGCGCCGCAAGCGGATAAACACTGCTCGGCCGCATAACGCCATACTGATGTCGCAACTGCCCTGGCAAGACAGCCTGCAACAGGCGCTGGCTCAGCGTCGGGCAGACGGTCTTTATCGGCAGACCCGGCTGCGTGATGGGGCGCAGGGCGTTAACGTTAATGTGGATGGCCGCGATTTAATCAGCTTCTGCAGCAATGATTATCTCGGTCTTGCTAACCATAAGACACTGACACAGGCCTTTAAAAATGCCGTTGATGTCGAAGGGGTCGGCAGTGGTGCTGCACATTTACTGACTGGTCACAGTCGTTTTCATCAGCAGCTTGAAGAGGCGTTGGCTGAATTTACCGGCCAGCAGAAAGTCATGTTGTTTGCAACCGGCTATATGGCGAATTTAGCAGTAGTTGATGGCCTGCTGGATCGCGGTGATGTTGTGATACAGGACAAACTTAATCACGCCTCACTGCTTGATGGTGGCAGGCTGTCCAATGCGACGCTAATCCGTTACCCGCATAACGATATGGTGATGCTGCATAAACGCCTGCATGGGACTGTTAATACTGAGCGTAAATTAATCATCAGTGATGGTGTGTTCAGTATGGATGGTGATTTAGCCCCCTTACCAGAGATTATGACTTTAGCGAAACAACACCGGGCAGGTGTAGTCATCGATGATGCGCATGGTCTGGGCGTGATTGGCGAGCAGGGCAAAGGCACTTTACAATATTTTGCCGATAAACTTAACGATAAGCCGATACTGGTTGGCACTTTTGGCAAAGCCTTTGGTACCGCCGGTGCCTTTATTGCTGCTGATGCTTTAATTATTGAAACGCTGACACAGCAAGCCCGCAGTTTTATCTACACCACAGCGCCGCCGCCGTCGATTGCCGCTGCGACTTTAAAATCACTTGAAATCATTAAAAATGAACCCGAGCGCCGTCTGCTATTACAGGCCCGTATCCAGCAATTTCGTGAGGGTGCCAGTCAACTGGGACTGCAATTAATGGATTCGTTTACTGCCATTCAGCCGGTGCTGATTGGTGATGACAAACACGCGCTAGCAGTGGGGCAGCAACTGGAACAACGGGGTTTTTTGGTCGGTGTGATCCGGCCGCCAACGGTGCCAAAAAATACCGCCAGATTGCGCATTACCTTATCGGCTAATCACAGCGAAAGGCAGGTGACGCAATTGTTAACAGCGCTGGAGCAATGCCATGTTCATTGAGGTCAGCGGCCAGGGCCCGGATCTGGTATTGCTGCATGGCTGGAGTATGAACCGCCGGGTCTGGCAGTTACTAAAGCCTTATCTGGAAAACGAATTTACGCTGCATTGTGTGGATTTACCCGGACATGGTGACAGCAGCTGGCAAGCGGGCGCTTTTGATGCTGATAAATTATTACCAGTGCTGGCAGCGCAGTTGCCACAATCGGCAATTTGGCTGGGTTGGTCATTGGCCGGACAGTTTGCTTTGCAGTTTGCCCATGCTTATCCGGACAGAGTGCAGCAATTGATCATGCTGGCCGCGACGCCAAAATTTGTCGCCGACGATGACTGGCAGCCAGCGATGCCCGTTGCCACTTTTAATGATTTTTCTCATTCGCTTGAGCAAGATCCCGCGCAATTGATGCAATCTTTTTTAATGCTTTTAGCACGCGGCGCACAATATGCCCGGGACACCATTCAAGTTTTGCAAGAGGATGTGATACAAGGCCATGCTGCGCATCCTGACGCATTACGCGAGGGCCTTAATTGTCTGCGAAGCTTTGATGGCCGGCAAATGCTGGCGGATTCAGAAGTGCCGGTCAGTGTGCTGTTGGGCGAACGGGATAATTTGATCCCGGCAGAATTGGCTACTGCATTAATGGCTTTAAATCCGGATATTAATTGTCAGGTTTTGCAAGGTGCCGGCCATGCGCCGTTTATTTCCCATCCGGCGCAAAGTGCGGCGATGATAAAAAGCATGATCCATGATTGACAATAGACCAGAAAAAAGCCGGGTCGCTGCATCATTTGCCGGCGCAGCTCAGTCGTACGACGATGTCGCGGTGCTGCAACGGCAAACGGCGGATGAGTTGTTGGACCGTTTAAAGCTTATCAAAATTCAACCGCAGACGATTGTTGATCTGGGCGCCGGTACCGGCCGTAATCTGCCGTTGCTAAAACAGCATTATCCAGCCGCCAATATTGTCGCTGTAGATATTGCGACGGCGATGTTACATCAGGCACGTAGCAAGATGCGGCATGGCATTAAACGCTTCTGGCCGGATAAGTCGGTGCACTATTTGGCAGGAGATGCTGAAGCGCTGCCACTTGCGGATGACAGTGTGGATTTGTTGTATGCGAATCTCGCATTGCAGTGGTGTGACTTATCAGCCAGCTTCGCAGAAATCCGGCGCGTACTGAAACCCGGCGGCCTGCTGATGTTTACTACGCTGGGGCCAGATACCTTGCAGGAGCTTCGGCAAAGCTGGGCGGCCGTTGACAGTTATCCGCACATCAACCAGTTTCTGGACATGCATGATGTTGCTGAAGCGATGCAACAAAGTGGTTTGCAGGATGCGGTACTCGATGTTGATCGGCATCGCTTGGGATATTCCGATGCCACACAAATGATGCGCGATCTGAAATTATTAGGGGCTCGCAATCAGTTGCCGGGCCGACGAAAAGGCCTGACTGGTAAAAAAGCTTTGAAAAATATGCTGACCGCCGCCGAACAGTTTCGTCTCGCTGATGGTCAGTTGCCAGCCACCTATGAAGTGATTTATGGCCACGCCTGGGGCGCCGAAAAACAACAGACAGTCGCTGCCGATGGCAGTGTCAGGGTCAGTCTGGATCAATTAAAAAGACGTTTATGAAACAAGGTTTTTTCGTTACCGGCACTGATACCGAAGTCGGTAAAACCGTTATCAGCGTCGGCCTGATTCATGCTCTGCAACAACAGGGGCTAAAAGTCGCCGCCATGAAACCCGTCGCCAGCGGCTGCCAAATGAC
>JAWWAG010000003.1:0-43418 GCA_033721795.1 Methylophaga sp.
GCAGCACAAAGCCGTATCTGATTTAACTGCTAAGCAGATTGATGAAGATGTCCGGGCATTGATTACGCGTAACTATGACCGTGCTAAAAATATCCTGACGGAAAACATGGATAAATTGCACACCATGGCCAAGTTGTTGATTAAATATGAAACGATTGATAGCGATCAAATTGATGCCATCATGAACGGCCGTGAACCCGGCGAACCAAAAGGCTGGGACGATAAATCATCAACACCGCCGACGGCTGCTTCAGGTGAAAGCGATGCCGAGCCAAGCGGTAAACCAGCCGATCAGCTGAACTAAAACTAACATGACCATTCTCAACTGTGCGGGCAAGTCTTTGGACTTGTCCGCGCCCTGCGTGATGGGGATTGTTAATGTCACGCCGGATTCCTTCTCTGATGGCGGTAAGTTTTTTGCTGCTGATAAAGCCTTAGAACAAGCCCGAAAACTGGTCGCAGATGGTGCGGCAATTATTGATATCGGCGGGGAATCAACGCGGCCAGGCAGTACGCCCGTAGATGCTGAAGAAGAGATTCGTCGTGTGGTGCCGGCAATTGAGGCCATTTCTGCCGAACTCAGTGTGCCGATTTCGATCGATACGCTGAAAGCCGATGTGATGCGTGCAGCAGTAGCCGCCGGTGCCGGACTAATCAATGATGTTAATGCTTTGCGCGGTGATGGCGCGTTACGGGCAGCTGCCGAATTAGAGGTGCCAGTGTGTTTGATGCACATGCAGGGCACGCCGCAAACCATGCAACAAGAGCCACATTACAACAATGTCGTACAAGAGGTTAAAGCCTTTTTGCTGGATCGCATCGCCGCATGTGAAGCAGCGGGCATACCCCGTTCCAGTCTAATATTGGATCCTGGTTTTGGCTTTGGTAAAAAGGCCCGGCATAATTTAAGAATGATGAAACATCTGGTCGACTTTACTGAAATGGATTTACCGGTTTTGGTCGGCGTGTCGCGAAAATCAATTATTGGCGCTATGCTTAATGTCTCAGTGGATGAACGACTGGCAGGCAGTTTGGCGCTCGCCTCAATTGCGGTATGGCAGGGTGCGAAGATCATTCGTAGTCATGACGTAAAAGAAACAATGCAGGCAATTACTTTGTGCCGGCATGTGCAACAGGTTGAAGATTTTGACTGAAACAAAAAGACGTTATTTTGGCACTGACGGGATTCGTGGCAAAGTCGGTGAGGGTGTCATTACTCCTGATTTTGTTCTGAAACTTGGCTGGGCAGTAGGTCGGGTGCTCGCCAAAGAGCGTCACAGCAAAGTGTTGATTGGTAAAGACACCCGGATTTCCGGTTATATGTTTGAGTCGGCATTGCAGGCAGGTTTATCAGCAGCCGGTGTCGATATTTATCTGCTGGGCCCCATGCCAACCCCAGCGGTAGCTTATCTGACCCGTACATTTCATGCACAGGCAGGCATTGTCATCAGTGCATCACATAATGCTTATCATGATAACGGTATAAAATTCTTCTCCGCCCAGGGCACCAAGCTGCCGGACAGCATTGAACTGGAAATTGAAGCTATGCTGGATAAACCACTGACGACGGTGGAGTCCAAATATTTGGGTAAGGCATTTCGGGTGGGCGATGCTGCCGGCCGCTATATCGAGTTTTGCAAAAGTACCATTTCCAGTGGTGTGGATTTAGCTAGCCTGAAAGTGGTTGTTGATTGTGCACATGGTGCCACCTATCACATTGCAGCAAATGTTTTTCGCGAACTGGGTGCCGAGGTTATTCTCATGGGCGCCGAGCCGGATGGCCTGAATATTAATTTGAACTGTGGCGCTACCGAACCTCGTTTACTGCAAGCCAGCGTATTGGAAAATCAGGCAGATCTGGGCATTGCGCTGGATGGTGACGGTGATCGTTTGATTATGGTCGATCATAAAGGTGAAGTGGTAGACGGTGATGACTTGCTGTTTATTATCGCTCGCGGCCGACAACGTGAAGGACAATCGTCAGGGCATGTCGTCGGGACGCAGATGTCTAATCTGGGCCTGGAAAATGCCTTAAATAAACATAATATTATGCTGCATCGTGCCAAAGTCGGTGACCGTTATGTCATGGAAAAACTGCAACAAGTTGATGGCATGATAGGGGGTGAAGCCTCAGGGCATATTATTTGTCTGGATAAAACCACGACCGGTGATGGCATTGTTGCCGCATTGCAGGTACTTGCTGAAGTGCAGCAAAGCGGTAGCAGCCTGCATGATTTGCGCTCTGCCATTTTTAAATATCCGCAGCAGTTGATTAATGTGCGGCTCAGCAAAATGATTAATTTAGCCGATCATCCTGAAATTGCTGACGCGGTCGCCGATGTTGAACAACAATTAGGTGATAATGGCCGCGTATTGCTGCGTCCATCCGGCACTGAACCGGTGATCCGGGTCATGGTGGAAGGGCGTGATGCAACGCAAACCAATCAACTGGCCAGGCATTTAGCGGGTGTGATTGAAAACGTCATCAACAGCTGATTGTATTATCTGAAACCGGCTGGCGTTGCTTATCCACATCACAGTCGGTACGCTAACCCCATATTTTTTTGAGAGTCGATGTCTGTGCGAACACCGCTGATTGCTGGTAACTGGAAAATGAACGGCAATAGCGCCAGCAATCAAACATTGCTGGATGCCATTTTGGCGCAGCGTGACAGTTTTGCTGATGTCGATGTTGCCTTGTTTCCGCCGGCTTTATATTTACAACAGGTGCAATCTTCCTTGCAGGGGACCGGTTTGTCTTGGGGGACCCAGAATCTGTCACAGTTTGAATCCGGCGCTTACACCGGAGAAATTTCGGCGGCAATGCTTAAGGATTTTGGCTGCCAGTATGTTTTGATGGGGCATTCAGAACGCCGTTGTTTATATGCTGAGCTAAATCTGGACCAGGTTTTTTTAGATCATATTATTGCTGAAAAATATGAAATGGCGATTAAGTTCGGCATTATTCCCATTGTTTGCATTGGTGAAAGCCCGGAAGAACATGCTTTAGGCCAAACGGAAGAAATGGTATTACGCCTGCTCGATATTATCATCGCTCGGCAGGGAGTGGAAAGTTTATCGAGAGCAGTATTGGCCTACGAACCGGTCTGGGCAATCGGTACCGGTAAAACCGCCAGTCCGGAATGGGCGCAGGATGTTCACGCGCTGATGCGGCAACGGGTGGCCAAACACAACCCGAAAATTGCCGAAAATGTGCAAATACTTTACGGCGGCAGTGTAAAAGGTAATAATGCCGGCCCATTGTTTGCCAAGCCGGATGTCGATGGTGGCCTTATCGGTGGCAGTTCGCGTGATGCGGCAGATTTCGTTAAAATATGTCAGGCCGCAATTCAAAATTAGGAAAGTAAATGGATGCTATTGTATTGGTGATTCACATTGTTGTGTCACTGTTTCTGGTGGGTTTAATACTGATTCAGCACGGTAAAGGTGCTGATGCTGGCGCTGCTTTTGGCGGTGGTGGCGGTGGTGCTTCCGGTAGTCTGTTTGGCAGTCAGGGTTCAGCATCTTTCCTCAGCCGTGGCAGTGCGATTCTGGCGACAATCTTTTTTATTACCAGTCTGAGTTTAGCCTACCTTGCTGGTAATGCCGACCGTGGTAGCAGTGTTGCTGATTCAGTCGTGACTGAGCAACCTGAAGAAACTCCAGCAGACCTCCCTGATATTCCGTAAAATACCGCCTCCTGCCGACGTGGTGAAATTGGTAGACACGCTATCTTGAGGGGGTAGTGCCTTAGGGTGTGCCGGTTCGAGTCCGGCCGTCGGCACCATATATATCAAACCCGTAAAACTTGGTTTTATGGGTTTTTTTATGCCGGTAATTTTTGTTGCCGCTGTTGCCACATACCGGCAATAAAGAGCAGCATGCCTATCCAGATCAAAACAAAAGTAATCAGCCGTTCAGGAGGATAAGCCTCATGCAGTACAAACACACCTATTAGAAATTGCAGCGTTGGATTCAGATACATAAAAAAACCTACCACTGATAAATCGGTCAGCTTTGCTGCCATGGCAAATAAGACCAGTGGTAAAGCAGTAATTAATCCGGCACCTACCAGCATCCAGGATGTGAAATCATCGCTTCCAAACACAAGGGCGCCGGGAATAAACCAGGCCTGCCAAACCAGCCAAATCAGCGTAAAAGGTAATAACCATAAACATTCAGCAGTCAGACCATTCAAACCATCGACCGGGTGCATCTTTCGGATCAAGCCGTATAAGGCAAATGCGATTGATAAAGACAATCCGACCCAAGGTAAGGCGCCCAGACTGATAAGCTCCCAGATTATGGCCAGCACAGCGAATGCCGCTGCGGCTCCCTGGAATTTATGCAAACGCTCTTTGAGTATAAGCCGGGCAAGTAACAAGCTCATCACCGGCGTAATAAAATAGCCAAGACTGGCTTCCAGCACCCGTTGTTCTGACACCGCCCAAATATAAATCAGCCAGTTGATAGCGATTAATAGTGATGAAGCTGCCAGCCAGCCCATTTGTTTTTTATTGATTATCAGTCTTGTTAGACTGCGCCAGCGTCCCAACAAAATGCCGATCAGCAGTGTTGCCAATAATGACCAGATAATCCGATGCGCCAGTACTTCGGTGGCACTGACATGACTCAAATAATGAAAAAATAACGGGAAGCCGCCCCAGATGAAGTAAGCAGCAATTGCCAGCAATAGTCCGTGCATGTTCTGCTTTTATCCCCGAGAAAAACGATTAACAAACCCTGCGCAGTGTAATGGATTTGCCAGGGCAGTAAAGGCAATGATTTGTTATAGTCAGCCGCATAAATTGCCAACAGGATGGCTGCTAATGGGAGAATGTTTCAATCATTTACGTGCACGGCTTAAAAGCTACCAGCACGCCGGGTATTTTGCGCCTTTACGTATTGCGCTGCTATATGCGAGTTTTGCTGGTTTATGGATTGTGTTCTCGGACCAGCTGATTGAATTCTTGTCTCAGGACAAACACAGATTATCTCAATTACAAACTTTCAAGGGTCTGATTTTTGTTGTGGTCACCACCTTGCTGGTGTGGTTATTGGTGCAGCGATCACTGAGTTCACAAATCCGCTTGATACATGCATTGCGTCAAAGCCAGCAACGACAACAGTTACTGCTCAATACCGTGCCTTATGGCATCCAGGAATCGGATCTTAACGGTAAAATTACTTATAGTAATCAAGCCCATCACAAAATTCTTTCAGCTGAACCCGGGTCATTAATTGGCCATGACGTCTGGGCGTTTCAGCCTGGTGCGAAAGAACGGCAGTTTCTGAAGAAATATTATCTTGAGTTGGTACAAACGCAGCCAGCACCTGAACCATATGTCACCACCAATTTGGCCTTTGATGGCCAGCAAAAAGTGCTGGAAATTGTCTGGGATTATTTACGCGATTCGGACGACAATTTACAGGGATTTATTGCCGTCATTTCTGATATTACGCTGCGTAAACGCCAGGAAGATCGTATTTTGCATCTGGCGCATTACGACACTTTGACTAATCTCCCCAACCGATTTTTGGCCATGGATAGACTGAACCAACTGTTGGTTCAGGCCAAACGTCATCAACAACATGCTGCCGTGTTGTTTATGGATCTGGATAACTTCAAAAAAATTAATGACTCGCTGGGCCATGAAACGGGTGATCGTTTGTTAGTTGAGGCAGCAGAGAGACTCAGGAAAAAACTGCGTCAGGTTGACACGGTGGGCCGGCTGGGGGGCGATGAATTTATTGTTCTGCTGGGTGAGTTCAAGGGGGCAGACAGATTGATGACGATTGCTGAATCGTTATTGGATCAGTTCCGACAGCCTTTTCGGGTTAATGAACGCGAGTTAATTCTGACGGCCAGTGTTGGAATTGCCCTGTATCCACAAGATGGTGAAGATGCATCGACCTTGTTAAGACATGCGGATTCCGCGATGTTTTATGCCAAAGATCAGGGGCGTAATAACTATGCTTTCTTCACGTCGGAAATGAATCGTGCTGCAGAAAGGCGATTAAGTATCGAGCAACAAATGCACAGCGCTTTGGAGCGTGATGAGTTTTATCTGCATTACCAACCGATACATCGTTTACAGGATAATCAACTGACAGGTGTTGAAGCATTATTACGCTGGGATAATGCTGTTTTGGGCAATGTGCCACCCGATGAATTTATTCCCATTGCTGAACAAACCGGCCTTATCGTCAAAATCGGCGAGTTTGTTATTAAAACTGCCATGCAGCAGGGCTGTCAGTGGCAACAACAGCTACCAGCATTGCATATGGCAATAAATTTGTCGCCGGCGCAATTTCGTGATGCGGGACTGACTAAATTTATTATCGACAATATCTGCGAGTATCCTATGATGCCCAACACGCTTGAGTTAGAGATAACCGAGGGTGTTCTGCTCAGTGGTTATGCCGATACCGACAGTATTTTAAAAAAACTAACCGATATGCATCTCCGCCTGGCAATGGATGATTTTGGTACCGGTTATTCTTCGTTAAGTTATTTACGCCGCTATCCATTTAAAGTATTGAAAATCGATCGCAGTTTTATCAGCGATATTGTCAGGGCACCAGGCGACCGGAAGCTCGTTAATGCTGTGATTGCGATGGCGCATGGTTTGGGGATTAAAGTGGTTGCCGAGGGTGTAGAAAATGATGCACAGCGTTTGTTATTGAAGGATATGGCCTGTGATTATGCTCAGGGATATTTTTTCAGCAAGCCGTTACCGGCTGAGAAGGTCGATGCAAAATTCCGTTTGACCTGAGTAGCTGTCTGCAATACTGACTTTAAAGCAAATTACGGCTTCTCATCACTGTTTTTAGTGTGTAGTATCAACGAGTGAACTGTCAGCAGATGCTGCGGTCAGACTAACGAGTCCCGAGCCGACCTCATTGGCATCGGACATCCTTGGTAAGCGGTAGGAAGAAACGCAATGTTGGAGAGTTATCTCCCCATTTTGTTGTTCATCATTATGGGCGTCGGTTTTGGCGTAGTACCGCTATTGGCTGGCTTTATTCTCGCACCGCGCCGCCCGGATCCTGAAAAAAATTCTGCATACGAATGTGGTTTCCCCCCCTTCGAAGATACCCATAGCAAGTTCGACGTTCGTTATTACTTGGTTGCCATCCTGTTTATCATTTTTGATCTGGAAATTGCTTTCCTGTTTCCGTGGGCGATAGTGCTTGATGATGTCGGTGTTTTCGGGCTGATGGCAATGTTCCTGTTCCTGGGTATTTTGGTAGTCGGTTTTGTTTATGAATGGAAAAAAGGCGCGCTGGAATGGGAGTAGAAGGCATTCTCAAAGAAGGCGTGGTCACGACCAGTGCTGATAAGCTGATTAACTGGGCCCGAACCGGTTCTTTATGGCCGATGACATTTGGTTTGGCTTGTTGTGCTGTTGAAATGATGCATGCCGGTGCTGCGCGTTATGATTTGGATCGGTTTGGCATTGTGTTTCGACCCAGTCCACGGCAGTCCGATGTAATGATAGTTGCCGGTACGCTGGTGAATAAAATGGCTCCGGCCCTGCGAAAAGTATATGACCAGATGTCCGAGCCCCGCTGGGTCATTTCCATGGGTTCCTGCGCCAATGGCGGTGGTTATTATCATTATTCCTATTCAGTGGTTCGTGGCTGTGATCGTATCGTGCCGGTTGATATTTATGTGCCCGGTTGTCCGCCCACTGCTGAGGCTTTGTTATACGGCATTATTCAGTTGCAAAAGAAAATACAGCGCACCGATACCATTGCCCTGCGGCAAGAGGTGTAATCATGTCAAAAGCGCTCAAAGAACAGCTGCAACAGCATTTTAACGACAAGATTATTGATTGTGACTATGCGCGCGGTGAAATTACGCTTTATCTTGATCCCGAACATTTGCTGAGCGTTGCTCAGACGCTGCGAGATGAATTTGCTTTCAGCCAATTAATTGACCTTTGTGGTGTTGATTATTCAGCTTATGGTGCCAGTGGCTGGGAAACCAAACAGGCTTCGGAGCAAGGTTACAGCCGCGCCCGTGAGGCGCAGGATCACAGCCAGAGTGAAGTTGACGGTTATCGTTTTGCCGTGGTTTATCACTTATTGTCGATACAACATAACCAGCGGCTGCGTCTTAAAGTGCATTTAACAGCTGAAGATGCACTGATTGATTCCGTCACCGGGATTTGGGCTTGTGCTGATTGGTATGAACGTGAGGCATTTGATTTATTCGGTATTTTATTCCGTGGCCATAACGATTTACGGCGGATTCTGACCGATTATGGGTTTGTCGGTCACCCGTTTCGTAAAGATTTCCCGCTTATTGGCAATGTCGAAATGCGCTATGACGAAACCCAGAAACGGGTTATTTACGAACCGGTAAGTATTGAGCCGCGCACACTGGTACCCCGTGTTATCCGTGACGACAACCGCTATCGAATGGATGAAAACTAAATGGCGGAGATTAAGAACTACACATTGAACTTCGGTCCACAACATCCAGCAGCGCATGGTGTCTTGCGGCTGATTCTGGAAATGGACGGCGAAGTCATTGAGCGTGCTGATCCGCATATTGGCTTGCTGCATCGCGGCACCGAGAAACTGGCCGAATCCAAACCCTATAATCAGAGCATTGGTTACATGGATCGTCTCGACTATGTGTCCATGATGTGTAACGAGCATGGATATGTCATGGCTATCGAAAAGCTGCTCGGCATTGAAGCGCCGATCCGTGCCCAGTACATTCGGGTACTGTTCGATGAAATGACACGGATCCTGAATCATCTTATGTGGCTGGGTGCTCATGGTCTTGATATCGGTGCCATGACGATTTTCCTGTATTGCTTCCGGGAACGCGAAGACTTAATGGACTGCTACGAAGCGGTTTCTGGTGCTCGTATGCATGCGACCTATTATCGTCCGGGTGGTGTTTTTCGGGACCTGCCGGATCGTATGCCGCAATATCAGGCATCAAAATGGCACAGTCAGAAAGAAGTCGATGCCAAAAATGCCACGCGAAGCGGCAGTATGCTTGATTTCATTGAAGATTTTGTCCGGCGCTTTCCGAAATGCGTTGATGAATACGAAACGCTGCTGACCGATAATCGCATCTGGAAACAACGTACCGTCGGAATTGGCGTGGTATCACCGGAACGCGCTCTGCAACTGGGCTTTACCGGCCCGATGCTGCGTGGCAGTGGTATCGAATGGGATCTGCGTAAAAAACAACCCTATGCCGTCTATGATCATCTGGATTTTGCTATTCCAGTTGGTAAAGAAGGGGATTGTTACGATCGTTATTTAGTCCGTATTGAAGAGATGCGTCAGTCAGCGAAAATTATGCAGCAATGCATTGACTGGTTGCGGGTCAATCCAGGGCCTGTGATTACTGACAACGCCAAAATTGTGCCACCCAGCCGGGTCGATATGAAAGACGATATGGAAGCGTTAATCCATCACTTTAAATTATTTACCGAAGGTTACTGTGTGCCTGAAGGTGAAGTCTATGCGGCGGTTGAAGCGCCAAAAGGTGAATTTGGTGTTTATATGGTGTCAGATGGCGCCAATAAACCCTATCGGGTCAAGATCCGTGCGCCCGGTTTTCCGCATTTAGCGGCGATGGACGAAATGTCGAAAGGTCATATGCTTGCTGACGTGGTAGCGATTATTGGCACGATGGATATTGTATTTGGTGAGATTGACCGATGACCGAAATGCAACTAACCGGGCCACGTGAGCAATTATTTACCGCTGAGATTCGTCAGCAGCTGGATATCTGGATCGCGAAATATCCATCCGGTCAGGCGCAGTCAGCAGTGATCCCGGCCCTGCATATTTTGCAGGAACACCATGACGGTTGGCTCAGCAAACCATTAATGCAGGCACTGGCCGTATATTTGGATATGGCCGAAATAAGTGTTTTTGAGGTGGCAACTTTTTACACCATGTACGAGCTGGAACCGACAGGTCGTCACAAGATCAACTTATGTACCAATATTTCTTGTCAGTTATGTGGCTCAGAAAAAATAGCCAGTCATATTCAACAAAAACTTGGTATCGGCTTTGGTGAGACAACTGATGACGGTAAATTCACACTGCGTGAGGTGGAATGCCTGGGTGCCTGTGTAGGCGCGCCAATGTTATTGCTCGACAAGCAATATCACGAGCATTTAACGCCTGCAAAAATCGATGCCATTTTAGATGGGGTGAAATAATGCAAGCGCTCAATCAAGTCTGTTTTCGAACCCTGCAGTTTGATCAACCCTGGACATTGGAAAATTACCGTAAAGTTGGTGGTTATAAGGTGCTGGAGCAAATCCTGAGCGATAAAACCCGTCAGGAAGATATTATTGAGCAAATCAAAAATTCGGCGTTACGCGGACGTGGTGGTGCAGGATTTCCAACCGGTCTGAAATGGAGTTTTATGCCCCGCAAAATGCCGGGCGCTAAATATATAGTTTGTAACTCAGATGAAGGCGAGCCGGGGACCTGTAAAGACCGCGACATCATGCGTTATAACCCGCATCAGTTAATTGAAGGGATGATTATTGCCGGCTACACAATTGGTGCAGAGGCCGGATACAACTATATTCGCGGTGAATTTTATGAGCCGATTGAACGCTTTGAGCAGGCTTTACTTGAGGCACGTGAAGCCGGTTATATCGGTAAAAATATTCTCGATAGCGGCTTTAATTTTGAGTTGCATACCCATCCCGGTGCGGGCGCCTATATTTGTGGTGAAGAAACGGCTTTACTGGAATCACTGGAAGGCAAAAAAGGCCAGCCGCGTTACAAGCCGCCATTCCCGGCAGGTTATGGTTTATATGGCCGGCCAACAACCATCAACAATACCGAAACGCTGGCATCTGTGCCTGTGATTTTGCAACATGGTGCTGACTGGTTTCATGAGCTGGGTACGCCCAATAACGGCGGACAGAAAATCTTCTGTATGACCGGCCATGTCAATAAACCGGGTAATTATGAAGTGCCGCTGGGCATGCCCTTTGCTGAACTGCTTGAATTAGCCGGCGGTGTTCGTGAGGGGCATCAGTTAAAAGCGGTGATCCCCGGTGGTTCATCAACACCGGTCGTTCCTGCCGATGTCATGATGCAAACTGAGATGAGTTATGACGGTATCGGTAAAGCCGGATCCATGCTTGGTGCCGGTTCCGTCATTGTTATGGATGATTCGACATGCATGGTTAAGGCGCTGGAGCGTATTGCCTATTTTTATTACGAAGAATCTTGTGGTCAGTGTACCCCGTGTCGTGAAGGTACCGGCTGGTTATATCGTGTTATCAATCGAATTGAAAACGGTCAGGGACAGCAGGAAGATTTGGACCGGCTGATAGATGTTGCTGAAAATATTAATGGCAATACCATTTGCGCATTAGGTGATGCAGCAGCGGCGCCGGTGATAAGTTTTATCAAACATTTCCGCGAAGAATTTCAGTATCACATCGATCATGGCTGTTGCCTGGCAGGACAAGACGAACCGCAGAGGGTGCGTCAATATGGTTAATATTGAAATCGATGGCATCCCACTTAAAGTGGATTCCAGCAGAATGATTATTCAGGCCGCTGATGAGGCGGGTATTGATATACCACGGTTTTGTTATCACAAAAAACTGTCGATAGCCGCCAATTGCCGGATGTGTCTGGTCGAAGTCGATAAATCCCGTAAAGCTTTGCCTGCCTGTGCGACACCGGTGACGGAAGGCATGAAAGTTTTTACCCATTCCCAAGTGGCGGTGCAGGCGCAGCGCGGTGTCATGGAGTTTCTGCTGATTAATCATCCGCTCGATTGTCCGATTTGCGATCAGGGTGGTGAGTGCGAGTTGCAGGATTTGTCACTTGGTTACGGTAAAGGCATAAGCCGTTTTTCTGAAGGTAAGCGGGTCGTCAAAGACAAAAATATTGGGCCGCTGATTCAGACTGAAATGACGCGCTGTATTCACTGTACGCGTTGTGTACGTTTTGGCACCGAAATCGCCGGTATCAAAGAACTGGGCGCCACCGGTCGCGGTGAACATATGGAAATCGGCACCTACGTTGAGCATAGTCTCGCTTCGGAATTATCCGGCAATATTATCGATTTATGTCCTGTTGGTGCACTGACATCCAAGCCATTCCGCTATAAAGCCCGTGCCTGGGAAATGCAGGCCCATCCATCGATTGCCCCGCATGATGCCGTTGGTTCCAGTATTGAGCTGCACGTACGTGGTAATGAAGTGATGCGGGTGGTGCCACGTGATAATGAGTCTGTTAATGAGACCTGGATTTCTGACCGGGATCGTTTCAGTTATCTGGGTTTGAAACATGCCGATCGTGCTGATAAGCCGATGATTAAACAAGATGGCGTCTGGCAAGAAACCGACTGGCAGACCGCGCTGGAATTTGCTGTTAATGGTCTGAAAACGGTGAAGGCCAAAAATGGTCAGGATCAATTGCTGGGCTTAATGTCACCCACTGCAACCCTCGAAGAAGGGTATTTATTCCAGAAATGGCTGCGCGGTCTGGGTACTGAGCATATTGACCACCGCCTGCGTTTACAGTCCGTTGATGATGCCGGAGAAGCCTACTGGAAAACTAATTTAGCGATGGCAGATATTGAAAACAGCGATGCAGTGCTGTTGATCGGTAGCAATATTCGCAGTGAAGCGCCAATGGTCGCTCATCGTATTCGTCAGGCGGCGCTGAATGGTGCGTTGATAAACGAAATTAATTTTCTGAAACGCGATTTGCTGATGCCGGTGCAACGGCAGTGGCCGGTGAATTCAGAAACGCTGCTGCAAATGCTCAAAGGCATTGCGGTGGCGTTGATGAAACTTGAACCAGCTGCAAACAGCGAATGGCAACATTATTTATCAGATATCCGGTCCGGTAGCAGCGAGCAAAATATTGCCATGCAACTGGCCAATGCGACGGCGCCATTGCTGGTTGTTGGCGCGCTGGCTAATCAGCATCCAGAGGCCGCTACCATACGTGCACTGGCCAATCTCATCAGCACAATGAGTCAAGGACAGTTACTGGTATTACCTGAAGCGAACAGCCGTGCTTTGCAGTTGGCCAATGTAGTACCTGCCAGGCCAAACAGCGAATCAGCATTTGGCTACTGGCAACAGAAAAAGCGGGCATTGGTGTTGTTTGATGTTGAACCGGAATTTGATACGGCGGATCCGGCAACAGCTGGTGCTTCGATGCAACAGGCCGGTTTTGTTGTCGCTATTAATCGTTTTTGGTCTGACAGTATTCGCGATCATGCTGATGTCATGTTGCCGCTCGCGGCATTTGCCGAAACGTCGGGCACGTTTATTGGCCTCGATGGTCAGTGGCAATCTTTCACCGGTGCGGTGGCACCGCGTGGTGATTCCCGACCGGGCTGGAAAATCCTGCGGGTACTCGGCAATTTGAGCAATGTGCCTGATTTTGATTATGTCGCCTCGACTGATATTCGTGATGAGATTGCCGATAATCAAACAGCTGAACACCAGCTATCAGAATCCAGGTTTATCCCGGTCGAGCCGGATGAGATTGTTGAGCTGTCAGATGAACGTATTGAACTGGTGTCAGATGTGGCAATGTATCGCGCTGATAGTTTGTTACGCCGCAGCGAGGCATTACAGCAAACCCCTGAAAACCAGCAGTCCCTGTTTGCCAGAATACATCCCGAAACAGCTGAAAAAATAGATCTGACCGAGGCTGAGCGCTTGCAAATCACGCAGGGCGAATGCACGGTTGAAGTCGCATTGGTATTAGATAACGATATTGCCCCAAACTGTTTATATTTACCGGTTGCAACGGATGCCAGTCGTCAGCTCGGAGCGGCTTTTGGTTTGGTGACCGTCAGTCCGGTGGAGGCTTTGGCCGATGCTTGATTGGTTAATCCATGATATCGCCTGGAATATGGCCAAAATTATGCTGATTGTGGTGCCGTTGATGGGCGCCGTCGCTTATCTGACGCTGGCTGAGCGTAAGGTCATTGGCTATATCCAGATGCGTATTGGTCCTAATCGGGTCGGCCCGCTGGGTTTATTTCAGCCAATCGCTGATGGCTTAAAACTGTTGATGAAAGAAGTCATTCTGCCGGCCAAATCCAATTTATATTTATTTGTTTTGGCACCGATTCTGGCAATAGGGCCGGCTTTGGCGGCGTGGGCGGTAATGCCGTTTGATGCGGATTTAATTCTGGCGGATATCAATGCCGGTTTGCTCTATATCCTTGCCATTACCTCAATGTCAGTCTATGGCGTGGTCATTGCTGGTTGGGCATCCAATTCCCGCTACGCGTTTTTGGGCGCTATGCGCAGCGCTGCGCAGGTAGTGTCCTATGAAATTGCCATGGGTTTTGCACTGGTGGGCGTGCTGGTGGCTGCTGGCAGTCTGAATCTGGGCGAAATTGTTATGGCTCAGGCTGGCGGTTTCTGGCATTGGTACTGGCTGCCGTTGCTGCCTTTATTTGTGGTGTATTTTGTCTCCGGGGTTGCCGAGACCAACCGGGCACCATTTGATATTGCCGAAGGGGAATCGGAAATCGTAGCCGGTTTCCATGTTGAGTACTCGGGGATGGCTTTTGCCGTGTTTTTTCTGGCCGAATACGCCGATATGATTTTGATTTCGATGCTGGCGGCGACGCTGTTTATGGGAGGCTGGTTATCACCGTTTGAGGGTATTCCATATTTAGAGCCGTTATTTGCCTGGGTACCGGGGTTGATTTGGCTGCTCCTCAAAACCAGTGCGTTTTTGTTTGTTTACCTGTGGATCCGGGCGACTTTTCCGCGTTACCGTTACGATCAGATCATGCGTTTAGGTTGGAAGATTTTTATTCCGGTCACGCTGGTGTGGATCGTCATTATTGCTACGATGCAGGTGTTTGATATCGGACCTTGGTTTAGCAAAATTACTGCCGGGGCTGGCTTATGAAGCAAGCCGTTATCCATTTTTTCAAAAGCTTTCTATTGTGGGAATTGCTGCAGGGGTTGCGGCTGACTGGCCGACACTTTTTTTCACGCAAAATCACCGTGCAGTATCCGGAAGAAAAAACCCCGCAATCACCACGTTTTCGCGGTTTACATGCGCTGCGCCGCTATCCCAATGGTGAAGAGCGCTGTATCGGCTGTAAGTTGTGTGAAGCGGTGTGCCCGGCGCTGGCGATCACTATTGATACCGAACCGCGTGAAGATGGTACCCGGCGAACCACGCGTTACGATATTGATTTATTTAAATGCATTTATTGCGGTTTTTGTGAGGAATCCTGTCCGGTTGATTCCATCGTCGAAACGAGGGTGTTCGAATATCATTTTGAAAACCGCGGTGAAAATATTATGAGCAAACAGCAGTTATTAGCGATTGGCGATAAGTATGAAGCTGAGATCGCCGCAGACAGGGAGGCTGACGCGCCTTATCGCTAGGCCAGTGTTATGGAAAAGATACTGTTTTACTTTTTTGCCGCCATTTTAATTTTTGCCGCAACTATGGTGATTACCGTGCGTAATCCGGTGCGGGCAGCGCTATTTCTGGTGCTGGCATTTTTTACCAGTGCGGCTATCTGGCTGATGCTGGAAGCTGAATTTCTGGCCATCAGTCTGGTATTGGTCTATGTCGGCGCAGTGCTGGTGCTGTTTTTGTTTGTGGTGATGATGCTGGATATTGACTTAGCGCCGCTCAAAGAAGGTTTTGCCCGATATTTACCGGTAGGTATTTTAGTCGCGGCACTGATTGTCATTGAAATGATTGCCATACTCGGTGTGCATAATTTTGGTCTCGAACAAATGCCGGCACCGACTGAGGATGTTAATGCTGATGGTAATACCCGGCGTTTGGGTTTAATGCTTTATACCATTTACGTTTACCCGTTTGAAATTGCGGCAGTGATTCTGACGGTGGCAATTGTCGCTGCTATAACGCTGACGCTGAGACCACATAACCGCAAATTACAGGATCCCGGCAAACAGGTCAGGGTGCGCCGTGAAGATCGGGTGCGTCTGGTTGATATGCCCAGCGAACCACGACAGGGCCACGAGGACAAATCATGATTGCCTTGTCGGATTATCTGATTCTGGCTGCGCTGTTATTCAGTTTGTCAGTAGCCGGTATTTTTCTAAACCGCAAAAACATCATTATTCTGCTGATGTGTATTGAGCTGATGCTGTTGGCGGTTAACCTGAACTTTATTGCCTTTTCGCATTTTCTCGGTGATGCGGCAGGTCAGGTGTTTGTGTTTTTCATTCTGACAGTAGCGGCCGCTGAAGCGGCGATTGGCCTGGCGATTCTGGTGGTGTTGTTTCGGAATTTAAGCACCATTAATGTCGATGACATCGATAAGCTCAGGGGTTAGCCGATGACGCAGAATTTGTTATTGGCAATTGTGTTGGCACCACTGCTGGGGAGTATTTTTGCTGGTTTTTTTGGTAAGCAAATCGGCCGCAACAATGCTCATAGAATAACGATTATCGGTGTCGCCATCGCCTTTGCTTTATCAGCCTATGTGCTGAAACTGGTGCTGGTTGATGGTGAAAGTTATAACGCCACTGTTTACCAATGGTTGCAGGCCGGTAGTTTAAGCATTGAAGTCGGTTTTATGGTCGATGCACTGGCTGCGGTGATGATGGTGGTAGTCACTTTTGTGTCACTGATGGTGCATATCTACACCATCGGCTATATGCATGATGATGACGGTTATTGCCGCTTTTTTAGTTATATCTCACTGTTTACTTTTGCCATGCTGATGCTGGTCATGGCCAATAACTTTATGCAGCTGTTTTTTGGCTGGGAAGCGGTGGGGCTGGTGTCTTATCTTCTGATTGGTTTTTGGTATAAAAAACCAACAGCGATTTACGCCAACTTGAAGGCATTTCTGGTTAACCGGGTCGGTGACTTCGGCTTTTTGTTGGGCATTGCTGGGGTATTGATGTATGCCGGCAGTCTGAATTATGTCGAGGTGTTTAATCAGGCACCACAAATGGCGGATCAGCAAATTAATATCTGGGGTGACAGCAGCTGGTCGCTGATGACAGTGATTGGCATTTTGCTGTTTATTGGCGCTATGGGTAAATCAGCGCAAGTACCGTTGCATGTCTGGTTACCGGATTCGATGGAAGGTCCGACACCGATTTCTGCATTGATCCATGCAGCAACGATGGTGACTGCCGGGATCTTTATGGTAGCGCGGATGTCACCGCTGTACGAGTATTCAGAAACAGCGCTGTCGTTTATTTTGGTGATTGGTGCGATTACCGCACTGTTTATGGGCTTTCTGGGCTTGATTCAGAATGATATTAAAAGGGTTATTGCCTATTCGACCTTGTCACAGCTCGGTTATATGACGGTTGCATTAGGCGCGTCAGCCTATTCAGCGGCAATATTTCACTTATTCACCCATGCGTTTTTTAAAGCGCTGCTGTTTTTGGCGGCAGGCTCAGTGATTATGGCGCTGCATCACCAGCAGGATATTCGCCAGATGGGTGGCCTGAAAAAATATCTGCCGATTACTTACTGGACCAGTTTAATCGGCACATTGGCGTTGATTGGTGCGCCGGGGCTGGCGGGCTTTTTCTCCAAGGATGCCATTATTGAAGCGGTGCATGCTTCGACGATTCCGGGCGCCGGTTTTGCTTATATTGCGGTCATGATTGGTGTGTTCGTAACCGCGTTGTATAGCTTCAGATTATTGTTTTTGGTATTCCATGGCAAAGAGCGCTTTGACGCTCATGGACATCCACCACATGAATCACCCAAAGTCGTGACCATCCCATTGATTTTACTGGCGATACCTTCTGTGCTGGCCGGTTATTTTATCGGCCAGATGGTATTTGGCGACTGGTTGGCCGAATCGATTACTGTGATCCCGCAGCATGATGTACTGAACACATTGGACTATCACGGTGTGTGGGGCTTTTTGCTGCATGGTCTGCAAATGCCGCCCTTCTGGCTGGCATTGGCTGGTGTGATCACCGCCTGGTTTTTGTATATCAAACGCCCGGATCTGCCCGGCAAAATCCAGCAAAGGCTGATGTGGCTGTGGCGCATCATGGACAATAAATACGGCTTTGACAGTTTTAATGAAAAAGTCTTTGCCGGCGGTTCACGAGGTCTGGGTGGTCTGCTGTGGAAAATTGGTGATGGCAGACTGATTGATGGTCTGGTCGTTAACGGCAGTGCCCGTTTAGTTGGCCTCATTGCAAGAGTTGGCCGGCAGGTGCAGTCCGGTTATCTCTATCATTATGCGTTTGCCATGATGATTGGCGTCTGGCTGTTACTCACCTGGTTTGTGATATGAGGGTGATGTCGCGTGTTTGATTTGCCACTACTGAGTTTACTGATTTGGTTGCCGATTGTCGGCGGTATTGGTGTATTGCTTTGCCGCGATAACGCCTATGCGGCCCGCTGGCTGGCCTTGTTGGTCAGTATGGTGACCATGCTGTTGTCGTTTGGTCTGTATATCGGGTTTAATAGCAGCACGGCGCAGATGCAGTTTGTCGAGCGGCTGCCTTGGGTCGAAACCTTTAATATCGAATACTTTCTGGGCATTGATGGCTTTTCAATGCCGCTGATGATCCTCACCACAATTTCAACACTGCTGGTGGTCATCGCTGGCTGGCAGGTGATCAAAGATCGTATTGCCCAATATCTGGCGGCGTTTCTGATCATGGAAGGGCTGATGCTCGGTGTTTTTGCCGCGCTGGATGCCATTTTGTTTTATCTGTTTTTTGAAGCGATGCTGATACCGTTGTTCTTGGTCATTGGCATTTGGGGCGGCCCGAACCGGGTTTATGCCACGCTGAAATTTTTCCTTTACACCTTTTTTGGATCGGTCTTTTTGCTCGTCGCCTTGTTGTATCTGCAATTTCAGGCCGGCAGTTTTTCGATTATTGACTATCATGCAGTGAGCCTCAGCCTGACTCAACAAATCTGGCTGTTTCTGGCATTTCTGATTGCTTTTGCTGTAAAGATTCCGATGTGGCCGGTACATACCTGGCTGCCCGATGCTCACGTTGAAGCGCCCACAGGTGGTTCGGTTATTCTGGCGGCAATTACTTTGAAAATTGGCGGTTATGGTCTGCTGCGTTTTGCTTTGCCAATCACCCCGGATGCCAGTATGGCGCTGGATTGGCTGGTGATTACCTTATCGCTGATTGCCATTGTTTATATAGGTTTTGTCGCGCTGGCACAGTCAGATCTGAAAAAACTGATTGCCTATTCGAGTATTGCTCATATGGGGTTTGTCACGCTGGGCCTGTTTATTATTTTCCGAATTTTTGCCAACGCGTCATTGTTGCCCGGTGCCGGCAATGGCGAAGTGCTTGCGATAGAGGGGGCCATGGTGCAGATGATTTCGCATGGCTTTATTGCCGCGGCGATGTTCCTCAGTGTCGGCGTTTTATATGACCGGATGCATACCCGCGAAATCAGTGCTTATGGGGGCGTAGTTAACAGCATGCCGAAATTTGCTGCGTTTGCCGTGTTTTTTGCCATGGCCAATGCCGGTCTGCCGGGCACATCGGGTTTTGTCGGTGAATTTATGGTGATTCTGGCAGCCTTTCAGGCTAATTTCTGGTTTGCATTTTTAGCGGCTACCACACTGATTGTCGGTGCGGCCTATACCTTGTGGATGGTTAAACGAGTGTTTTTTGGCGAAATCGCCAATGAGGAAGTCGCCAAGTTACAGGATATTAACGGCCGGGAGTTCTTGCTGCTGGGTAGTCTGGCGGCAATTGTCTTGTTCATTGGTGTCTGGCCCGAGCCATTGCTGAATGTCATGCATGCCTCGGTCGAACAGTTGTTGATGCAAGTCTCACAAAGCAAATTGTAAGGATTGATGATGCCATTTCAGGTTCCCAATATGTCATTTGCGCTGCCGGAAATGTGGCTGCTGTTGATGGCCTGTGTGGTATTGCTGGTGGTGGCCTATACCGGTGGTAAACGTATTGAGTGGGTAGCCGGTTTATCACAATTCAGCCTGCTGATAACGGCAGTGCTGGTGTATCTGAATCTGGATCAGACAGGTCTGAGTTTTTCGGGTACTTACGTTAAGGATCCTCTCAGTGATGTCTTGAAGTTAGCGATAACGCTCATCAATATGCTGGTGCTGCTCTATTGTGGTCGGTATTTGCAGGATCGGAATCTCCGAAGCGGTGAGTTTTATGTGCTGGCATTATTTTCAACGCTGGGCATGCTGGTGATGGTCTCCGGTCACAATATGCTGACCTTGTATCTTGGCCTTGAATTAATGTCTCTGTGTTTATATGCCATGGTCGCGATGCATCGTGATTCAGTCATTGCCACTGAAGCGGCCATGAAATACTTTATTCTCGGCGCGCTGGCATCGGGCATGTTGCTGTATGGTATGTCGATGGTTTATGGCGTCACTGGTTCATTGGATATTGCGGAAATTGCTGCTGCAGTAACTGAACCGGATGCCAATCTGACAGTGCTGAGTTTTGCATTGGTATTTATTGTTATTGGTATCGGTTTTAAATTCGGCGCTGTGCCGTTTCATATGTGGCTGCCAGATGTGTACCATGGCGCGCCTACAGCGATGACCTTATTTTTGGCTACCGCACCGAAATTGGCGGCGTTTGCTTTGTTAATCCGCCTGTTAATTGACGGACTTGGCAGTCTGCATGCCCAGTGGCAGGATATGGTGATTTTGCTGGCGGTTCTTTCGATGATAGTTGGTAATCTGCTGGCCATTGCCCAGACCAATCTGAAACGAATGCTGGCCTATTCAACGATTTCCCATGTCGGTTTTTTATTGCTTGGGATTTTGTCGGGGACCGAGGCCGGTTATGCGGCGGCACTGTTTTATACGTTGATCTATGCGCTGATGACGGTTGGCGGCTTTGGCATGATTTTGCTGGTGAGCCGTCAGGGCTTTGAGGCTGAAGAAATCGCGGATTACAAAGGCCTCGCCAAACATCAGCCGTGGTATGCATTGATGATGTTGCTGCTGATGTTTTCAATGGCCGGGATTCCGCCGTTGGCCGGTTTTTATGCCAAGCTGACGGTCATTAAAGCTGTGGTCGACGTCAACCTCCTGGCTGTGGCACTGGTGGCGGTCATCATGTCGGTGATTGGTGCTTATTATTATCTGCGCATGATTAAAGTGATGTATTTTGATACACCGGACAACGAGTTTGTCATGCTGCCATCAGCACCGGTGAGAGTATTATTTAGTGCCAACTGTTTACTCGTATTGGCTTTAGGATTATTTCCGGGGGCGCTGTTGAGTATTTGCGCCACCGTGTTTATGTGAGTGTTATGACGATTTGGTTATTGGTTTTGACGTATTTGATTCTGGCAAATTTGCCCTGGGTCAATGAGCGGTTGTTTTTGATGATTAAATTGGCTGATGGTAAAAAAGGTGCTTGGTGGCGAGTACTGGAAATCACGGTATATTATTTCATTGCGCTCTTTGCCGGTATGGGCTTTGAAACGCAGTTTGCCGGCGATATTTATCAGCAGGATTGGGAATTTTTTGTCACGACATTAAGTTTGTTCCTGACCTTTGCCGTGCCCGGCGTTATTTACCGGCATCAATGGTTGCCGATGCAGAAAAAACTCCGCTGAATCTGACATATTATCGTCAAACCAATCAGCTAAACTTCCCCGCTTACCGCTGCTATCACTCACCCTAAGCGCTCGTGAAGCAATCAGGGGATGCAACAGCAGTCAGAGTAGTTTAAAATTTGCGGGTTTAACTCCCAGATGATGCCCAGCGCATCAGTTATTTTTACAAAAGAGACGACAGGATTATGGCTTCCGATTTATCCAAGTACAGAAACATCGGTATTTTCGCGCACGTTGATGCCGGTAAGACCACCACCACTGAACGTATCCTCAAACTGACCGGTAAAATCCATAAAACCGGCGAGGTTCACGAAGGTGAATCAACGATGGACTTTATGGAGCAGGAAGCCGAGCGGGGTATTACTATCCAGTCTGCTGCCACGACCTGTGCCTGGAAAGACCACCGTCTGAACGTTATTGATACCCCGGGTCACGTTGATTTCACTATCGAAGTTTACCGTTCTTTAAAGGTTCTTGATGGCGGTGTTGGCGTATTCTGCGGCAGTGGCGGTGTTGAGCCACAATCAGAAACTAACTGGCGTTATGCCAACGACTCGGAAGTCTCGCGTCTGATCTTTGTTAATAAGCTGGATCGTATTGGTGCTGACTTCTTCCGTGTTGTTAAACAAGTCGAAAATGTTCTGGCTGCCAACCCGTTGGTGATGGTGTTGCCAATCGGTATCGAAGACGAATTTACCGGTGTTGTTGATCTGCTGACCCGCAAAGCGTGGATCTGGAAAGACGATAAAAACGCCGAAGATTACACCATCGAAGAGCCACCAGCGGATATGGCTGATCTGATTGAAGAATGGCGCGAAAAACTCATCGAAACTGCCGTAGAGCAAGACGATGCGTTGATGGAACAATATCTTGAGGGTGAAGAACCTGCTATCGAAGACATCAAACGTTGCATCCGAAAAGGTACCTTGAAACTGGATTTCTTCCCGACATATTGCGGTAGTGCCTTTAAAAACAAAGGTATGCAGTTATTGCTGGACGCTATCGTTGACTACTTGCCTAACCCGACTGAAGTTGATCCACAACCAGAAGTTGATTTGGAAGGTAACGAAACCGGCAAACACGCTATTGTTGATATCAAAGGCCCATTGCGTGCTCTGGCATTCAAAATCATGGATGACCGTTTCGGTGCACTGACTTTCGTACGTGTTTATTCTGGTGAAATCAAAAAAGGCGACACCATTCTGAACACCTTTACCGGTAAAACCGAACGGGTTGGCCGGATGGTGGAAATGCACGCCAATGATCGTAACGAATTAGATTACGCACATGCTGGCGACATTATCGCTATCGTCGGTATGAAAGATGTACAAACCGGTCACACCCTGTGTGATCCAAAAAATCCAGCCACATTAGAGCCAATGGTTTTCCCGGATCCGGTTATCTCAATCGCCATTGCGCCGAAAGATAAAGCCGCCGCTGAGAAATTGGGTGTTGCACTCGGCAAGATGATTAAAGAAGATCCTTCTTTCCGTGTTGAAACCGATGAGGACAGCGGCGAAACCATCATGAAAGGTATGGGTGAGCTGCATCTGGATATCAAAGTCGATATCCTGAAACGGACGCATAACGTTGATGTTATCGTTGGTGAGCCACAAGTTGCTTACCGTGAAACGATCACGAAAAAAATCGAAGACAGCTATACCCATAAGAAACAATCGGGTGGTTCAGGTCAGTTTGGTCGCATCGATTACATCATCGAGCCAGGTGAGCCAGGCAGTGGTTTCCAATTTGAATCTACTGTTACCGGTGGTACTGTGCCACGTGAATTCTGGCCTGCTGTTGAAGGCGGTTTCAAGAAGATGATGGTTCGTGGTGTGTTGGCTGGTTTCCCGCTGCTGGACGTTAAAGTTAACCTGTTTGATGGTTCTTTCCACGCAGTTGACTCCTCGGCAATTGCTTTCGAATTGGCAGCGATGGGCGGTTTCCGTCAATCTATTCCAAAAGCTGGCCCACAATTGCTGGAGCCAATCATGAAAGTTGACGTGTTCTGCCCAGATGACAACGTCGGTGATGTTATCGGTGACTTAAACCGTCGCCGTGGCATGATCAAATCACAAGATGCGGGCGCCACTGGCGTACGTATTAAAGCTGAAGTGCCACTGAGCGAAATGTTCGGTTATATCGGCTCATTGCGTACAATGACCTCTGGTCGCGGTCAGTTCTCAATGGAATTCCTGCACTATCTGCCATGCCCACGCAACGTGGCAGATGAAGTCATCAAGGAAACCAAAGAGCGCGAAGCCGCTGCCAAGAAATAAGCAGTCAGTTAAAAGCTTGAAACTAAAAGGGGCGTTTATCGCCCCTTTTTTGTGCCTGTCAATACGGAATTATCGTTTACTTCAAAACAAAACCAGGTTGGATTTCAATTAGCTATTTTTTATAACGAACATACAAAAGGAGTCGGATTTTATCTTTTAAATAAACCCACACGTTATGGGATTCAGCGCGGCAGCAATAAGGTAAAATTAGTGTTAATGAAAAATGCACTGCCTGTCTTTATGGATTTTGAGGCGTCAAGCCTTAGTCATAGCAGCCATCCGATTGAGGTGGCATGGTCTGATGAGCAGGGTCAGATCCACAGTTATCTGATTAAACCCGAAGCTGACTGGAACGATTGGGACAGTTTTGCTGAACAAGCCATCCATCGCATCAGCAGGGTGCAACTGCATAAAGAAGGTCATAGCGCTGAATTTGTTGTGACAAAAATGCGGCAGCAACTCAGTGGTAAAATGATCTTTTGCGCGGATCCCGTATTTGATCAAATGTGGTGTGAAAAACTGTTTAATTATCAGGCCGCCTCAAGCGCCTTACCGTTCCGATTTGCCAGCTTTGAAGCGGCACTGCAACAGCATTTTGGGATTAAATATCTTCCGGACGAAGCACAGATCATCGCTATTCAAGCTCAGGTCAGAAATGCTATCGGTAGCCGCCACCGGGCGGCAGTGGATGTGCAGTATTTGCGTGATGTTTATAAGGCTTTGATTGCCTTGAGCCACGGTTAAAAAACGACTGAAACCCGGACTGCATTCAACATGATTAAATCACCACCGATACAATCACAGCTGCAAGCACACAAAACAACACCGTCCATAACGCCGATCGTTTTAAGACCGCTAAAATCAGAAAGCCGCCCAACGCAATTAATACATCAACCCAGCTTGATACGCCTTTAGTAAAAATCGGATCATATAGTGCGGCTGCCAACAGTCCAACTACCGCGGCATTGATGCCGGCAATGGCCGATGCAGCTTTAGGAAACTCAGTCAGTTTGGTCCAGAAGGGTAAAACCGCCAGTAATATCAAAAAGCCCGGCAGGAATATTGCCAGCGTGGCAATCATTGCTGTCCAGCCCGGGGCGAGCCCCGTATCAATTTCCGCACCCAGATAAGTCGATAAGGTAAATAATGGGCCAGGTACGGCTTGCGCTGCACCATAGCCGGCTAAAAAGCTATCGGTAGTGAGCCAGCCGTTAGCAACGGTACTTTGTTCCAGCAGCGGCAACACCACATGCCCACCGCCAAAAACCAACGCACCGGCCTGATAGAATGCCGCAATCACATTATCTGGCGTCGGATGGCCGCCCATTATGCTGATACTGAGTACCAGAAAAATGCTGAATATTGCCAAAAACAGCCAACCAAGATTGCGGCCATATGGCAGATTAAAATCTTTGACCGGATCATTCAGACTGGCTTTGCAAAGGCATAGCCCCAGCAGGCCGCCTAATGCGATGACGACCAGTTGCATCAAGGCTATCCCAGTCAACAGCAAAATAATGAGTGCAGCAGCTGCAATAAAACGTCTGGGCCAGTCCGGAGTGAGTTTTTGTGTCATGCCCCAAACAGCATGTGCAACCACGGCGACGGCAACCAGTTTTAAGCCATTAATAATCGCAATGCCCAACTGACCATCAAGCAGATAGGCAAAACCGGCAAAGGCAAATAACAGCAATGCCGAAGGCAGGGTAAAAGCGATAAATGCAGCAAGGGCGCCGAGCCAGCCACCTTTTATCAGGCCAATAGAAAAACCCATTTGGCTGCTGGCAGGGCCGGGCAGGAACTGACATACAGCAAGTAACTGGGCAAAAGTCGTTTCATCCAGCCACTGACGCTGTTTAACGAACGATTCCCGAAAAAAACCGATATGGGCAATCGGTCCGCCAAAGGCGGTAAGACCGAGCTTCAGAAAGGTGAGGAAAATCGTTACAGGGGATTGATTCTGGCTTTCTGACACGATAAAGACTCCTGTCTTTACATTAAGCGTTATTCGTCGTTGCTTTCCGCATCCTGCTGCAGGATAGACAGTAAATGTTGCATATCATCGGGGATCGGCACCTGCCAGCTGACCATCTCACCGGATTCCGGATGTTCAAAACCTAGCAGACCGGCATGTAGAGCCTGGCGGCGGAAGCCTTGCAGCTGCTCACGGGCCGTTTCCGTCATGCCTTTGGGCATTTTAAATCGTCCACCATAAACTGGATCGCCGATTAAGGGGTGACGGATAAATGCCATATGTACGCGGATTTGATGGGTGCGACCGGTTTCCAGTTTGCAGCGGATATGGGTATGTGCCCGGAAGCGTTTTTCAACACGGTAGTGCGTTACAGAGGGTTTGCCGCTGTCAGTTACCGTCATCCGTTTACGATCAATATGATGCCGGCCAATCGGTTCATCGACAGTACCACCCGCGGTTAAAACGCCGGTGACAATCGCCTGATATTCACGCAAGACGCTGCGTTCCTGTAACTGGCTAATCAGCGAATTATGGGCTTGCAAGGTTTTGGCGACCATCAGCAGGCCGGTCGTGTTTTTATCAAGGCGATGTACAATACCGGCACGTGGAATATGAACCAGCCCTGGCGCATGCGATAGCAATGCATTCACCAGTGTACCCTGATGATTACCGGCACCGGGATGGACAACCATGCCAGCAGGTTTATTAAGAATAAGTACATGGGCATCTTCATAAACAATATCCAGCTCGATTTTTTCTGCATGCCACTGTTCATCCTGAACTTGTAATTCAGCATTGATAATGATGTCATCACCGGCACGGACTTTATCGCGCGGTTTGGGTACGACATTATTGAGCAGCACATCACCTGCTTTGATCCATTTGGTGAGCTGGCCACGCGAAAAATCCGGAAACAGTTGTGCCAGCGCCTGATCCAGACGCAAACCGTCAGATTCTTCAGGAATGTTGCCGTCTAATTTGATAATCTCAGCCATGAATATGCTTTACCGGAAAAAGGCGACCATTATAGCGCAGCCGGTTAAGGCACCGCGAAAAACCGCGAAGGATATATATTATGAAAAAATGGGTTTTATGGATGTTATTGATGCCGGTATTGGCGATAGCCGAACCGGATATGCATTTAATGGCAGCCAGTTGTGCAGCCTGTCATGGCACTAACGGCTATAGTCAGAGCGAACAGATGCCAAGTCTGGCCGGACTGAAAACGGATTATTTTGTGCAAAGAATGCTGTCATTCAAAGCCGGTGAAGCCGACAGCACCGTGATGCATCACCATGCGACGGGTTACACTGACACGGAAATTCGCCAGCTAGCTGAGTATTTTGCTGCTCAGTGATTCCAGCGCTTAACGCTTTTGGCAAATCGGGCAAAAATAGGTTGCCCGGTTGGCTTGGCGAATTAATTCAATCGGATGGCCGCATTGCCGGCAAGCCATATCAGCGCGCGCGTAAACCAGTAATTCCTGGGCAAAGTAGCCAGGGTTGCCCTGACTGTCGCGAAAGTCACGCAAGGTGGTTCCGCCTGCGGCAATGGCTTTACCGAGGACGATTTTGATGCATTCGGCGAGTTTATCAGCCTGTTTTCGTGTCAGCTTTCCTGCGGTGATTTGCGGGTGAATACCGGCCATAAAACAGGATTCGCTGGCGTAAATATTACCCACGCCAACCACCACTTCAGCATTCATAATAAACGTTTTGATACTGACCTGCCGTTTACGGCTGCGCTGAAATAAATAAGCACCATCAAAATCATCAGAAAGTGGTTCCGGTCCCAGATGTTTAATCAAAGGATGCAATCCCGGATCGTCACTGGTCCATAAAACAGCACCAAACCGACGAGGGTCAGTAAAGCGCAAGGTCATGCCGTTGGTAAAAGCAATATCGACATGATCATGTTTAGCGGGCGGCAGATAGGCACTGAGTACTCGTAAACGACCAGACATACCTAAATGTATCAGCAAGGTACCCCTGTCAGTTTCCAGCAATAAATATTTGGCGCGGCGCTTAATGGTTGAGATGGTTTTACCTACCAGAATATTGTTCAAATCTGCAGTCACCGGCCAGCGTAGCCGGCCATCGCGGACAATGACCTGACTGACTATCTGACCCTCAACAAATGGCGCAATACCGCTACGCGTGGTTTCAACTTCGGGTAACTCTGGCATTAAGGGATTTCGCTGCTGGCTGGGAATAAACTTATCGCGGTGCTGGCCGGAAATTGATATTGTAATTGCCGCTCAGGAATAAGCACGCTAAGTCCCTGTGCTGATAAACGGGCATAGGCTTTCAGCGTATCGCTATTCTCAAAATCAAATTGCACTGGCAAAAAGTCATCACCTGCCACTTCATTGTTTGGACTGACCTGCATGGCATAGGTCTGTTGCCAGGCATGGGCGATCATTGTTAATTCATCCGCACTAAACCGGTTGTCAGCGCTTTGCCACTGACCGTTTTGTAGTTGCAAAGTAAAGTTTTTATTTTGTAGTGTTTGTTCAGTACGAAAAGGCAGAGTCAAAGACTGTAATTGAACACTATCGGCAAATAACCGGTTTTCGATAAATCCGCTGGCGCTGGCCTGTAATAAGGGACTGATAGCGTCGTCGAACAAATAAATTGTTTCGCCACTACGCAAGTAACGCTGACCGCTGAGTTGTTCGGTGTCGCCAAACTCAAACGTCGTGTCGTTAAAGCGGATAGTCAACTCAGGTTCTGCCAGACCAAACGCCATCAAATCCAAGTTATCGCCGATAGCAAATTGTTCACCTGGGATACTGTCTAGCAGGCTGAGCAGCATAGTGATGCGACTATCACTGGCCAAGGCAGTGAAGGGCTGTTGCAACTGCCAGCCCTGCGAGGTTTTGATGATTTCAATGGTATTTTGCGAGGCACGGGTAACCGTGATTTTTTGTACCATTGATGGTGTCAGTTCACCGCCAATGGTGGTCACTGTTTGGGGCATTTGCACTCGATCCAGTTGCCAGAGCAGTACCATGATCAACGTCAGTAATAACAGATTGGTTAAATAGCTGCGTTTCATCGGCGACGTCTCAACCACCACAGCGTTAAACCACTGCCCAGTAACATCGCTGGCAACATAAACAAAAAGCCAATAGCAATGCTCAGGGTTTCGCTGAAACTGAGTTCCAGTTGGTTATCGGGTGTTGGTTTAATGGCGATATTTAGTCGGTCATCCTGTGCAGTCAGCCAATTAACCGTCCCAGTGGCCAATGCCTGATTGGCGCCATTACCAAGATACTGGTTACTGAGAAAATCACCATCACCGATGATAACAATTCGTTGACTGGTATCGTTTTCCGGTCGATCCCGTTGTAATGTCAGCGCTACCGTCAGGGGGCCGCCGATATCCAGTTCATTGTTAAAGGTGATTTCAGCAGATTGTAATTCCGACAGTTCAGACCAGGTTTCGGGCTGAGTACGAATCAATTCCGTGCTATGCCAGTTGACCGATTCGGCATCGGTTACCTGTAAAGCAGCCGCGGCCGGCATCAGCACAATACTGGGTAAATCTCGGGTCAGTGGATGATTGGCAAAATCACTGAGCAGCGCAAAACTCGGATCATCAATCCCCAGCAGGCTGGCATTGGGATCGATTACTGTACCGGGCACCCACTGTATATCCAGACTGTTGGCAAGTTCCGCCAGAGATTCATGTCTATCGGGTTCACTCAGCCAGAGCAGATTACCTCCGGTTTTAATGAAGTTTTGTAATTGCGTAATTTCACCGGGCAGCCAGCTTTGTTCAGGGCTGGCAATAACCAGTAAATCAGTGCTATCAGGGATCTGGCCACTGCTGGCGAGATTGATAGTGTCTATTTCAAAGCCCTGATCGCGTAAAGCCTGGGCCCATAAGCTAATGCCAAAATTAGCTTCACTGTCCGGGCTGCGTTCACCGTGACCGGTTAAAAACACCACATTCGGCGTTACCCCGCGACTGACACGCAGCAGTGCATTGCTTAACGACTGCTCGGATAAGTCCTGCACCCGTTCAGTTTGTTCACCACGTTGCACGAGCATTTCACCTTGTTGCTGGATGTTAAATTGTTTAACCAGTTGAGGGGCGCGCGATGGATCAATGATTTCAACTGTCAGTTGATCGTTGTAACGCTGATAACGATCCAGTAATTGGCTCACTGCCGGTGCAAAGTCGTTACCGGGGCTGACAAAAGCTGTGATTTGAATGGGGTTATCAATGCTCTCCAGCAAACCGAGGGTTTGTTCGGAAAGGCTATGGCGTTGATTGGCGGTCCAGTCAAAAGCGGTATTGGTGACCAGTGACAAGCGCGCCGCAAGGATAATCACGGCGATTAATAAACCGTAAAAAATCAGCTGTTGCAGTCGCTGTTGCCATTTTTGTGACAGCTTCATGATGCCACCCGCAAGCTATCCAGGCGACGAATCGTCATTAGCAAAAAGGCTGTGCTAATCAGCAAGTAGTAAATAATATCGGCGCTGAACACTTCACCGCGCAGCAATGGCTCAAAATGACTGATTAACGACAGCCAACTGAAGATGTTACTGCCGACGGAATTACTCTGGCCGGCCCAGTCGATGATCCATAATAAAAATAACAAACAAAAACTGCTGACCGCGGCAATGACTGGCTGGGCGGTGAGTGATGACATAAATATGCCAATGGCGACCATGCTACTCAATAAAAGCAGTAAGCCGATAAAACCGGCGGCCAGTTGATCAATATCAATAGGACTCCCTAGCAGCAATGATATCGGCATCAGCATCAACAGCAATAACAACAACACAAAAAAGCCCAGCAGGCCGAGATATTTGCCGATAACAATCTGGGTCACTGACAGCGGTGCCGTCATCAGCAACGGCAGACTCTCGTTACGGCGTTCTTCAGCGAAACTGCGCATCGTGATAAATGGGGTCACCAGCAGCAAAATAATCGCCATATTGCTGAGTAGCGGCGCAACGATAAGCTCTGTCACGCCGGGCGCACCGGGAATAGCTGCAATTTGACCCTGTACCTGAGAAAAATAATCAATATGCGTTAAAAATAAATAGGCCAGCAGCAATTGCACAAGGGCTGACAATACCCAGGCGAGCGGCGACATAAACAGTCGATAACATTCCAGTCTGGCAACTAACCACATCAGGCGACCGCTCCTTCGGTTTCATTACTGACTAACTGGGTGAACAACTGTTCTAAAGAATCCTGCTCCGGCGTTAATTGTGTCAGCTGCCAGTTTTCGGTAACAGCGATGTGCACCAGTGTATCGGTTGGATCGTTTTCGGGTGAAAAATGCAGCCGGAATTGTTGTGCACTGATCGTTTCGACATTGCTGACGCCGGGCAAATTTGCCAGTGTAGTAACCGATGGCGGGGTGCGGAAAGCAACGTTTAATGCCGCATGCTGACGCTGCGATTGCAGCGCTTGCAATGTATCGCTGAATACCAGCTGGCCTTGGTGCATAATTTGAACGCGATCACAGAGCATTTCCACTTCCGGCAGGATATGCGTTGATAAAATCACACTGTGCTCACGGGCAATATCGCGGATTAACTGACGGATCTGTTGGATTTGAATCGGATCCAGACCGGAGGTGGGTTCATCCAGAATGACCACATCCGGTTGATGAATAATCGCTTGGGCAATGCCACAACGTTGCTGATAACCCTTGGATAACTGACCAATCAATCGGCGTTGCATGGTTTGTAAACCGCAGCGCTCGATAACATCATCAACAGCTGACTGGATTTGTTTATTCGGTAAGCCATGCAGTCGGCCACAAAAACTCAGGAATTCTCGGACGGTAAGCTCCCGGTACAGCGGCGGATTTTCCGGTAAATAACCGATATGGCGTTTGGCAGCTTTAGGGTCAGCCAATAAATCGATACCGTTGATAATCACCTTGCCGCTATCCGGGGCTAAATTACCGGTCAGCATTTTCATTGTCGTGGATTTACCGGCACCATTGGGGCCGAGAAAGCCCAGTACTTGCTCACGATATAGATTTATGGAGAGATTCTTTACAATATAGTTAGAACCAAACTGGCGATTGAGCAGAGTGGCGTGTAGCAATAAAGTCATAAAGATTAAATCAGAGCTTGATTTTGAATAGTCCAATCAGTCGCACGAACAAAAGAATCACTCATATCTTCTAATGAAATTTCTTGAGTATTGATATCATCCCATCGACCCTGTTCATATGCTACGACGCGCTCTAACATTTGTCCCAGTGGGCCGCCTTGTTCAGTTAATGCCAATTTTATTTCACCACTAAGGGGCATTGAGGTCATTAAATGATCCATTGGTATACCAATCATTGCATCAAGGTTGGAAAATAAGCCGGTTAAAAAGCCCGTTTGTTCTGAAAAGCCATAGTTGGGTGCAAGGCTTTCACACATTTTGGCGCGAACTAACGCATTAGTCATTAATTCCGGATTAACGGAGCCAATCGAATTCAATGCAATCATTGTTGTCCAGGTGCGTATGGCTTTAAGGCCAAGAATAACCAATCCTTTCTGAATAGAATCAACCTTATGGCGTAGACCCATTGCCGCAGAGTTTAATAACCGAAGCAACTTATAACTAAGTGCTACTTCCTGAACAATTAATTGTTCAATCTCATTAAATTCAACATTCGGATCCTGAAGTCTTTCAATTATCTTAAATAATTTAATATGATTTTCAGGAAACGGTTTATCTTCAATGATTGTCGGGCGACAAAAATAAAACCCTTGAAATAATTCAAAGCCCAATTCTTTACAAAGAATGAATTGTTCTCTGGTTTCGATTTTTTCAGCCAATAAACGCACTGAATATTTTTTTAGCTCCTGGACATGGTTAATCAATACATCAGCATCTACATCTAAAATATCGACTTTGATAATTTTAGCCATTTTCACCAATGGTGCCAGTTGCTCGTTATAAACAAAATCATCCAGCGCCAAGGTATACCCCTGTGCGACTAGTTTTTGTATTGCATCCAGTAAAGGTTGATCGATTTCAATATCTTCAAGTATCTCAAGAACAATTTTTTCTTGGGTAAATGGAATAGGATCATCGCTTAGTAAAAAGCTTCGTGTGAGGTTGATAAAACCGATATGTTCACCAATTACGCGTGAGGCACCCAATTCCATAAAGGCATGGTTAATAACACGGCTTGTAGCGAAGTCAGCATTTTCACTTGTCACTTCAGCAATGTTGTTACTTGTTCCAGCGCGAAATAAAAGTTCGTAGGCATAAACATTCATAGCGCGATCATAAATGGGCTGACGACCAATTATTACGCGCGGCACCTCGGCGTTCATATCATTATCCTGTCAAAAGGAATTAGGTCGATTATATTATCTGATTCAAAAAAAAACCCGCAGTTAGTAATGCGGGTTTAGATGTAAATGAATTTAATTATTATCGTTACTTAATTTTGGCTTCTTTGTACATTACATGCTTACGGACAACGGGATCAAATTTTTTGATTTCCATTTTTTCCGGCATGGTGCGTTTGTTTTTATCAGTGGTATAGAAATGGCCTGTACCCGCTGATGAGACTAATTTAATTTTATCGCGCATGATTTAAAGTCTCCTTAGAATTTTTCGCCGCGGGCACGCAAGTCAGACAGCACGCTATCAATACCGCGTTTGTCGATGATGCGCAGACCGTGATTACTGACACGCAGTTTTACCCAACGGTTTTCTGACTCAACCCAAATACGGCGTGAGTGAAGGTTAGGAAGAAACCGGCGTTTGGTTTTGTTATTAGCGTGCGAAACGTTGTTGCCGCTCATTGGGCCTTTGCCCGTTACCTGACATACTCTGGACATGATGGAACCTGCTCCTGAAAAACTTTTACCCAGACAACGCCGCAAACGCCGTCTGCCTGAAACAACAAAGCCCGACTTTATACCATATTAGATTTGATATGGATAGTTGAAAATCACTTATGCCGGGCTGAGTCCCATTCTATTGAGTCTGGCTTCAAGTGACTGAAAATCCAGCTCGCCGATTTTGCGCATGACAATTTCGCCATTGGCATCGATTAAAAAATGCGTTGGTGTTACCCGTACATTGCTAAAAGCCTGTGATAAGGAATTATCAGCATCCCAAGTCAGCGTGTAGGGCAGGGCTTTGGCTTCGCGCATGGCTTTTATTTGTTCGGGAGTGTCGTGTGCCAAGGCAATACCGAGCATACCCAAATCAGTATATTTTTCGTGCAGTTCAACCAGTTCCGGCATTTCAGCAATACAGCCGGGGCAATCGGTGGCCCAGAATATAACCAGTAGCGGTTTGCCAGCATAATCACTGAGTTGTTTGACTTCTCCATCAATAGTTTCAAAGCTATGCTCAGGCATTTGTGCCGATGGTGAACTTTTTAGCCAGAAAACGACACCGGCAATAATCACCAGTACCGGCAAGATAAATTTTAAAGCAGTTTTCATGATTTAACTGGGGCTCGTTAATTGACCAAGTTGTTGGGTAAGTTTCAAATTTTCGCGATAGTCGACCGGACAGTCGATAACGGTCACCGTATCCCGGGCCAGTGCGTCAGTCAGCTCTGGCATCAGATCTTCAGTTCGCTCAATTTTGACACCGACCGCGCCAAATGATTGCGCATATTGAACAAAATCCGGGTTAGTGAATTTGACATTACTGGTACGGCCGAACTGATTTTGTTGCTTCCATTCAATCAGGCCGTAGCTGGCATCGTTCCAGATTAAAATCACCACCGGAATATGCAGGCGCATAGCCGTTTCAATTTCCTGTGAATTCATTAAAAAGCCCGCGTCACCGGTAACCGCGACGACTTTGCGCTGCGGATTAGCTAATTTAGCGGCGATCGCGCCGGGGACAGCGATACCCATGCTGGCAAAGCCATTGGAAATGATGCAGGTGTTGGGATATTCACAGCGAAACATTCGTGACATCCACATTTTATGGGCGCCGACATCGCAAATAACGATGTCTTCCAAATCCAAGACGGTACGCAGATCCCAGATGATTTTCTGCGGTTTAACCGGAAATCCCGTGTCATTTTGATGCAACTTCATCTCAGTGATGAGACTGTCGCGTAAGGTCCGCATCGCTTTGCCCTGATGGCGGGAGGTCAGCGCTGCCAGACGATTCAGACTGTGATTGATATTACCCACAACGCCGACCACGACACTGTAATAAGCATCCACCTCGGCATGGGTGGTATCGATATGAATCAGGGTTCGATCACGGGTGGGATGCCACAAATACGGATGATATTCCACCATGTCATAGCCAATACAAATTATGACATCGGCATTGGCAAAGCCGGTATTAACGTAATCATTGGATTGCAGACCCACGCTGCCCAACGACATCGGGTGACGGAAGGGAATGATGCCTTTGGCCATAAACGTGTTAGCGACCGGAATATTAAGCTTTTCAGCAAAATCAGCCAGTGCTTTGGCAGCGTGGGCCCGCACGACCCCATTGCCTGCGAGAATAATCGGATTTTGCGCATTGGAAATGATTTCTGCAGCGCGCTCGATATGTTCCGCGGCCGGTTCCGGCGGCGTAGCGTGTTTGACCCGTAATGGCCGTTCATTGATTTCCATTTCAGCGATGTTTTCAGGGAATTCAATAAAACAAGCGCCGGTTTTTTCGGTCTGTGCGACTTTAAACGCTTTGCGAACAATTTCCGGAATGACTTCCGGACTGACAATGCGGGTTGAGTACTTGGTAATAGGCAAAAACATTGCCTCTAAATCCAGTACTTGGTGCGATTCCTTATGGAGACGACGTGTTGATGCCTGACCCGCGATAGCAATCAACGGTGCATGGTCCATATTGGCATCGGCAACCCCGGTAATCAGGTTGGTCGCCCCGGGACCCAGTGTCGCAATACAAACACCGGCACGACCGGTTAAGCGTCCATATACATCGGCCATAAAAGCAGCCCCTTGTTCATGACGGGCGGTAATAAATCTAATGGGTGAGTCCAGCAGTGCATCCATCACATCAAGGTTTTCTTCACCGGGAATACCAAAAATAAACTCGACGCCTTCATTTTCCAGCGCTTTCACGAACAGTTCTGCGGCTTTCATCCGGTGCGGTTCCTTTTGTAACGGTCAATCTGGCTGCAAGAATAACAGATGTATGTTTGACAATGTCGTTGCTAAAGCTTGTTTAGCGACGGGAAAGAAATCAACGAAAATATCCACGGATGGACACAGATTTTGTTCGATCCGTAAATTTAATCTGTGCATCTGTGCGACACATTATATTAGGCTACATGGACGTGAAATTACCGTAAAAATGCGTCGCCTTCCAAACTGAAAGACCGATAAAAAGCTGTTTTGAAAAGCTTAGGGGTCAGTGTCTCTGAGACAAGTTTCTTAAAAAAGAACTAAAAAAAGGGGCCTAAGCCCCTTTAATTAAATTACTGAAACGCTTTCGGTATCTGTTGATGCCAGTCGGTTTCTTGTTGATAACGGTGAGCGACATTCAGCAAACGTGCTTCTTCAAAGTAGTTGCCGATAATCTGCAAGCCGGCTGGCAAGCCATCGGCAAAACCAGCAGGTATTGATATGCCCGGCAAACCGGCCAGGTTGGTACTGATGGTATAAATATCGGCTAAATACATCGCCACGGGATCGTTGGTTCTGTCACCCAGTTTAAACGCGGTAGTCGGTGCCGTTGGACCCATGATGACGTCAACTTCTTCAAAAGCTTGCTGGAAGTCATCGCTGATGAGGCGGCGGCATTGCTGTGCTTTTATATAATAAGCATCGTAATAGCCGGCCGACAAGGCGTAAGTCCCGACCATAATGCGGCGTTTAACTTCATCGCCGAAGCCCTCGCCGCGCGAGCGCTGATATAAGTCCAGTAAGTCTTTAGGTTTCTCCGCACGGTGACCAAAGCGCACACCGTCCATTCGCGATAAATTTGATGAGCATTCTGCCGGCGCCACTACATAATAAGTTGGCACTGCAAGGTTGGTATTGGGCAGGCTGATTTCTTTGACTGTGGCACCGAGTTTTTTAAATTGGTTGATAGCGGTTTCGATAGCTGCGGCAATGGCTGGATCCAGACCTTCACCAAAATATTCTTTGGGCAGGCCAATCCGCAGACCTTCAAGAGAATCATTCAAAGTTGCTGTGTAATCCGGTACTTCCCGATCAACGCTGGTCGAATCACGTTCGTCAAAACCTGATATTGCATTGAGTATCATCGCAGCATCTTCAGCATTAGCTGCCATCGGACCTGCTTGATCCAGACTGGAAGCAAAAGCAATCATGCCGTAACGGGACACCCGGCCATAAGTCGGTTTTAGGCCGGTCAGATTACACAAGGAAGAAGGCTGACGAATCGAACCACCGGTATCGGTACCGGTAGCAACAGGTGCTAAACGTGCCGCAACACTAGCCGCTGAACCACCTGAAGAACCTCCCGGTACCCGTTCGGGATCCCATGGATTTTTGACCGGACCATAAAAACTGGTTTCGTTGGATGAACCCATTGCGAATTCATCCATATTGGTTTTACCCAGCATGACCATGCCGGCAGCATTGAGTTTTTCAACGACAGTGGCGTCATAGGGTGAAATAAACGGGTCCAGCATTTTTGAACCGCAGCTGGTGCGCACGCCCTTGGTACAGAAAATATCTTTATGTGCCAGCGGAATACCTGTTAATGGACCGGCGGTTTTAGCTTTAAGCCGCTCATCAGCAGCTTTTGCCTGATCCATTGCCAGATCTTCAGTGACACTGATAAAGGCATTCAATTCACCATTATGCTGATTGATACGATCTAAAAAATGCCGGGTCAGTTCGACACTGGTGATCTCACCTTGATGCAGAGCATCAGAAAGTTGTTTGAGCGATTTGTTGTGCATGTGAGGCCTGATTATTCGATGACTTTAGGAACCAGATAAACACCGGCTTCGGTTTTCGGAGCGATAGATTGAAATAATTCACGCTGATCGGTCTCGCTTACGACATCATCACGCAGCCGCTGATTGGCATCTAATGGATGCGCCATCGGACGAATGCCATCCGTGTCGACTGCACTCATTTCTTCTACCAGTCTCAGGATGTTATTCAAATCACGGGCATAGTCGGGAATGCTAGACTCATCAATGGCAAGCCTTGCCAGATGGGCGATTTTCTCTACATCGGATTTTTCTAAACTCATCAACGGTTCCAGAAATTATATTTTTAACGAAAGTGTGAAGTTTAAATGATTACACGCTTGCCCAACAGACCTTGGCATTGCTAAAGTAGCGTTTTTCGCCTTCCTGAAGTGGTTTTTTCAATGTTCGAACGCTTACGTGGTCTTTTTTCCAACGATCTCTCGATTGATCTGGGTACGGCCAATACACTGATATATGTACGTGGCAGAGGCATTGTTTTGGACGAACCTTCAGTGGTCGCGATTCGACAGGATAAAGGGCCTGGCGGTCCTCGTTCAATTGCCGCGGTCGGTGCAGAAGCAAAACGTATGTTGGGACGCACCCCGGGCAACATTACTGCCATTCGGCCACTTAAAGATGGCGTTATCGCCGATTTTACTGTGACTGAAAAAATGCTCCAGCATTTCATCCGTAAAGTGCACGAAGGCCGTTTTTTGAAGCCTAGCCCGCGCGTATTGGTGTGTGTTCCTTGTGGTTCAACCCAAGTTGAACGTCGTGCTATCCGTGAATCAGCTGCCGGTGCCGGTGCCCGCGATGTGTTTCTGATTGAAGAACCAATGGCAGCTGCGATTGGTGCCGGTATGCCGGTTGAAGAAGCCAGTGGTTCAATGGTGTTGGATATCGGTGGTGGTACCACAGAAGTTGCGATTATCTCGCTGAACGGTATTGTCTATTCATCATCGGTACGCATCGGTGGTGACCTATTTGATGAAGCCATCGTCAATTATGTGCGCCGCAATTACGGCACGCTGATTGGTGAATCCACGGCTGAAAAAATTAAAAAAGAAATTGGCTCGGCTTATCCAGGTAATGAAGTTCGTGAAATGGAAGTGCGCGGCCGTAATCTGGCCGAAGGTATTCCTCGCAGCTTTACCCTTAACAGCAATGAAATTCTGGAAGCGTTACAAGATCCGTTGTCGGGAATCGTTGCTGCTGTGAAAACTGCATTGGAACAAACGCCGCCTGAATTGGGGGCTGACGTGGCTGAACGCGGCATTGTACTGACAGGCGGCGGCGCCTTGCTCAAAGATTTAGACCGTTTGTTGATGGAAGAAACCGGCCTGCCGGCAATTGTTGCCGAAGATCCGCTAACCTGTGTGGCACGGGGCGGCGGTCGAGCGCTGGAATTGATCGACGAACGGGGGAGTGACGTTTTCACTTTTGAGTAAGTCGACATTAGCCTGATGAATTGAGACCTTTGCAGATGGCCAGCATGTGCGAAGGTCTTTTCATTTTGGGGAAATCATCATTAAACCGTTATTTACACAAACGCCTTCTTTAAATACCCGCATGTTGCTGGCGGTACTGGCGTCTTTGCTGTTATTTCTGATGGATGCGCGGCTGGATATCTTTAAGCCGTTACGCTCTGCACTGGCCACGGCGGTTTATCCGATTCAAACACTGGCATCAATGCCGACCAATTTCACTGATTGGGTCAGCGATATGTTTCAGGATCGCGACGATCTGCGTGAACGTATCACCAAGCTCGAAGCCCAGGCTTTGACACAAAAAGTCCGTATGCAACGAATGCAAGCCCTGGAACGCGAAAATATGCGGTTGCGTGAATTGCTGGGCTCATCCTTCCGTTTACAGGAACGGGTGCAGATAGCCGAGTTACTCAGCGTCGATTTAGATCCGTTCTATCAGCACGTCATTATTGATAAAGGCAAGCAGTTCGGTGTTTATGAAGGACAGCCGGTATTGGATTCCCGTGGTGTAATGGGTCAAGTGGCTGAAGTAAGCCAATTTTCAAGTCGGGTAGTGCTGCTAACCGATCCCAGTCACGGGATTCCTGTGCAAGCGGTACGTAACGGTTTGCGGGCAGTAGTTACAGGTCGTGGTTTAGGTGAGCCTTTGCAAGTGGAATACTTGCCGCATAATGCAGATATCCGGGAAGATGACTGGTTAGTGACGTCAGGCCTAGGCGGTCGTTTTCCGGTGGGTTATCCCGTCGGAAGGGTAACGTCGGTAACGTATCCGCCGGGTAAAGCCTTCGCAGAAGTTTCAGTAGAACCTGCCGCGCAATTAAGCACCAGTCGTGAGTTGATGCTGGTGCTGCCAGGTGAAAAAATCGATTTCAGTCTAAAAATACCGCCGGTCGATTTAAACCCTGTTCCGGCAACTGACACGCCTTTGATGCTGCAGGAAGCTTTGCAACCGGAAACGGATGAATCACCAGTTCCTTCAGGTGATCAACCTGCTGCTGAGAGTACGCCTGCCGATGGCAATTAACAGTCGCCCGCAACAAACCTGGGTGATTTATATCACCTTACTGATGGCCATTATCTTGATGATTTTGCCATTGCCGGATTTGCTTCGTCTGGCACGTCCGGAATTTGTCGTAATGACGCTAATCTACTGGACGATGGCGCTGCCTGAGCGTGTCAATATCGGTGTGGCCTGGTTTACTGGACTGGTCATGGATGTGACGACCGGTGGGCTGTTGGGTGTTCATGCGTTTTCTTATGCGCTGGCAATTTATCTGGTGGCCCGTTTTCATTTACAACTGAGGCAATATCCGTTATGGCAACAGGCATTTACCATTTTGTCGCTGGTGTTTCTGGTGCATTTGGTTTCAATGCTGAATTCGGCGGTTTACAACGGTTGGCATATTTGGATTCCGGCAATTGTCAGCACGGTACTCTGGCCAGTCGTATACGCCGTATTGCGGAAAATCCGGCGTAATTTTCAGGTGAGTTAATGGCGATACATTCGCATCTGACATTGAAAGATCATATACGTGAACGACGGCTGGTGAATGCCCGGCTGATTTTCGCAGCGATATTTTCCGTATTGTTATTTACCGGTGTCATCATCCGGCTGGTGGTGTTGCAGGTAGTCGAATTTGAGCATTTTGATTCACTGGCCAATAAAAACCGCGTTGATATTGAGCCGCTCCCCCCGCAGCGAGGGCTTATTTTTGATCGGAATGGCGTGGTCCTGGCTGAAAATATGCCCACTTTCAGCCTCGAATTAATCCCTGAAAAAGTGCCAGATCTGCCGGCAACCATCGAGGCATTGACAAAGTTATTTGCACTCAGCGAAGAAGATCTCGACAAGTTTCACGAAAGGCTCGAGCAACAGCGTAGTTTTGAGCAAGTTACGTTGCGTTATCAGTTATCGGAAGCGGAAGTCGCGCGATTTTCAATTAATCGTCATAGATTTCCGGGGGTTGATGTCATTGGCCGATTGATTCGACATTATCCACAAGGAGAGCTGTTCGCCCATGCAGTTGGATATGTGGGGCGAATCAATCAACAGGATTTGCTGGTTATTGATCAGCAAAACTACAAAGGTACGATGCAGATTGGTAAAACCGGTGTCGAAAAACAATATGAAGATTTACTCCATGGCACGGTCGGTCACCGGCAGGTTGAGACCAATGTTCAGGGCCGCACAGTACGCGAATTAAAAAGTGTGCCGTCACAACCAGGTAAAGATTTGTATTTGCATCTGGATATTGATTTACAGCGAACAGCCGCAGAAGCATTGACCGGTTTTAATGGGTCTGTGGTGGCGATGGATCCACGAAATGGCGGCATTCTGGCCATGGTCAGTCAGCCTGATTTTAATCCGAATTTGTTTGTTTCGGGCATCAGTATTAAAGACTATGCGACGCTGCGTGATTCTTTAGATCAGCCTTTATACGACCGTTCACTAAGAGGGCACTATCCGCCGGGTTCAACCTTAAAGCCTTTTGTTGCGCTCGCCGGTATGGAGTTAGGTGTTATCAACGAACACTCTCGCACCTATTGCCCCGGCTGGTATTCATTACCGGGACATTCCCATCGCTACCGTTGCTGGAAGCATCAGGGGCATGGTCATATGAATGCGCTGGATGCCATGGCACAATCTTGTGATGTGTATTTTTACGATTTAGCTCATGCTCTGGGCATTGATCGCATGCATACTTTCCTGGATATGTTTGGCTTTGGTCGTAAAACCGGTGTTGATATTCCGAATGAAAGCAGTGGTCTGTTGCCTTCCAGTGAATGGAAACGCAATAGTCGGAATCAACCCTGGTTTCCCGGTGAAACGTTGATTGCCGGTATTGGTCAGGGGTTTAATCAGACGACGCCACTGCAACTAGCGCATGCAACATCAATTCTAGCGATGCGTGGCACAGCGCATACTCCGCAGTTGGTGCGTGCAAGCCGTAATGGCGGCCAAGACACGTTACAACTGATAAATGGTGCTCCGGCAAAAACCTTACCGATGCAAAGTGCTGAGAACTGGCAGGCGGTGATTGATTCAATGGTTGAAGTTATTCACGGTGAGCGGGGCACGGCGAGGCATATTGGTGAAAAAATGCCGTTTAATATTGCTGGTAAAACCGGTACAGCACAGGTGTTTGGTATCGCACAAGATGAAAAGTATGATGCCGAAACACTGGCAAAAAAACTGCATGATCATGCTTTGTTTGTGGCCTTTGCACCGGCGGATAATCCGGAGTTTGCTGTGGCCGTAGTCGTTGAAAACGGTGGCAGTGGTAGCAAAGTCGCCGCGCCAATTGCCAAAAAAATGATTAGCCAATATTTCGGATTGCCAGCCGATCCAGAACCGGTAACAACTGAAACGGCGCGTTTGCCTGCTGCTGTATCTGGGGCTCGTGATGAGTGAATTATTAAACCAACCCCGTCGCAGGTCTTATCGTTCGCCGGGTTACTGGTTGCGTAATAGCCACCTGGATGGTTGGCTGATGATAGGTTTGCTGGCCTTGTTAACGGTCAGCATGGTGGTCTTGTACAGTTCCGGTGGTGAAGATATCAGCCTGTCAATCCGCCAGGCTGTCCGGATGTCGATTGCTTTTGTGGTGATGTTTATTGCTGCACAAATTCATCCTGATCGGCTACGGGATATGGCTTATTGGGCCTATGGATTTGGTTTGTTATTGCTGATTGCAGTGCTGTTTTTTGGAGATATTGGTAAAGGTGCACAACGTTGGCTGGATCTGGGGTTCATGCGCTTTCAACCCTCTGAAATCATGAAAATAGCAGTACCACTGCTGGTTGCCGCCTATTTATCAGAACGGCCTTTGGCTCCCTCATTTATGCGAATTTTTACCGCGCTGGTGATTATTGCCATTCCGGTAGTATTAATAGCCAAACAACCCGATTTAGGTACGGCGATTTTGATAGCCAGTGCCGGTCTGGTAGTGATATTTCTGGCGGGTATTTCCTGGAAACTGATATTCAGTTTTGTAGCGATCCTGGCCGCTGCTGCACCATTGTTATGGTTCAACATGCATGCCTATCAGCAGCGGCGGGTATTAACTTTTTTAAACCCGGAAAACGATCCACTGGGCGCCGGTTATCATATTATTCAATCCAAAATTGCTATCGGCAGCGGCGGACTCAGTGGACGGGGATGGCTGCAGGGTACGCAATCGCATCTTGAATTTTTACCCGAAAGGTCTACGGATTTTATTTTTGCGGTGATTGGTGAA
>JAWWAG010000004.1:0-40795 GCA_033721795.1 Methylophaga sp.
AAACCGGTGGCGCAATGATTAGTCAGGAAAAATCTATTGCTGACGTTTTGTTGCGAGAATCACGCCGGTTACGCATATCTTCGTCACAGAGGGTATATAGCGCTTGCAAATCCAGTGAACTGGTTTCATGAGTTGATGCCAGCCCAAAACTGTAAGCAATACGTAAACGGGGATTTTGCTGCTGATTAAAATCTTCCAGGCTGGTCTTCAAATGCAGTAAAGCCCCTTTACTGTCTGCCAGCGTGCCCGACAACCCCAAAACCACAAATTCGTCGCCACCATAACGGGCCAATAAATCACAGTCAGCAAAAGCGCCTCGCAGCAGATCGGCAAAATTTCTCAGTGTTTCCTCACCGGCACTTTCCCCCTCTTGACCACTAATCAGCTTGAAATTATCTAAATCGAAATAACACATACTCAGCAAATGATTATGCTCGTGGCACAACTTCAGTAATTTCTCGGCGCGACTTTCAAAACCGCGCCGGTTTAGCAGACCCGTCAAATGATCTTCATCAAGCATCGGATTAACGGCAATTTCATTATTAACCATTTCTGCCAATGTCATCAGTAAATCATCTTCAGACGGTGAAAACTCGCGTGACGCATTATGTGCAATACTCATCGTGCCCAGTTTTTCACCGCTTGGGGCATAAATAGGACAACCTGCATAAAACTTTATGAAAGGTGGCATGATGACCAAGGTACTTTGCATAAAACGCGGATCCTGATGCACCTCATCAAGAACCAGCGTTTTGTCTTGAATAATGGTCAAACTACAAAATGCTTCAGCACGTTTGGTGCGATCTGGAAGCGCGCCCTGCGCCGCACGTATCCACTGATGTTCGGCATCAACAATGGCAATATAACTGGTATCAACATTAAATAACTGTTTGGCTATCCAGGTCAGGCACCTAAAGCGCTTTTCATCCAGCACTTCTTTTAAATTAAGTGCTTCCAAACTTAACTGGCGTTGGGTTTCCAGCAAATGCTGACGCTGCGTCAGCCAGCCATTAATTTGCTCTTTTGCCATTGGCCGGCCGATAAAAAAGCCCTGTGCCAGATCACAGCCCATTGCCTGTAATTGTTGCAGACTTCCTGCGTCTCAATACCTTCAGCGGTTACCGACATGTCTAGATTATGTGCCAGATCGACCGTCGCCTTGATAACCTGACGCGACTCGTGAGAATTTGCTGCGGTCATAACAAAGGACTTGTCAATTTTAACCTCAGAAAATGGCAACCTTACCAATGCCAGCATCGATGAAAAGCCTGTCCCAAAATCATCAATGGATAACCGAAAGCCACGCATCCGTAAGCGGGTCAAAATATCCAGCGATTTGACCGGATCGCCCATCGCGGCCGTTTCTGTCAGTTCTAAAACCAAATTTTCCGGCGCAATTTGTAATTGCTGACAAAGCCGTTCTATCTCGGTAAAAAGCTCCTCATTGGCTAATGATGCAGCAGAGATATTCACCGACAGCTTGAGTTTCCAGGCCGTCTCATTGTTATTCTGCCAGTCGGCTAAAAATGATAGCGCCTGTTCAAGTACCTGTATTGTTAACCGGTCGATCAAGCCTTCACGTTCGGCAATCGGAATAAAGTCATCTGGGGGAATGAAGCCCTTTTTCGGATGCTGCCATCTGGCCAACACCTCAAAACCACTAAGCGCACCACTCAGACAAGACACTTTGGGCTGATAAGCGAGACTGATTTCCCTGTTGTCCAGCGCTGCAATGATCTCTTCAACTATTATGGCTGCCGTGGTCGAGCGTTGTTTGTCTAGTTGACCGCCTAATGTGGTTTCTTCCGGTGTATCAACCGTTAGCTGCATCAGCTCGCGAAATCGTTTTGGATTAAACGGCTTGGGTAATAAGCCCAGCACTTTTAAGCCATGTGCTGCGGCTGACCGAGACGCAGCCTGCAGTAACTGTTGACCGGCGCCGCTAGTCAGAATCAACTGACAATCAATACCCCGCTCTGCTAACTCTCCCAACACTTCAACGCCATCTTTGTCCGGCATGATCAAATCGATCATCAGATGCGTCGGTTGCCAGCTTTCTAATTCCTTGATAAAACCATCAAAATCGGAGCTCAGTCTTACCTCTACAGACATAAACTCGGCGATACCGGCAATCGTCTGACCGGTCAGCAAATTATCATCCAGAATGAGTAATCGTTGGACAGTCATTGAAATCCCTTCAACTTTTATTGGCTTAATGCTTGGCGTATTTTCTGGGCGAGTTCATCGCGATTATAGGGTTTGGAAAGCAACAATATCCCTTTGTCGAGTCGCCCATGGTGGACAATGGAGTTCTCGGTGTAGCCAGAAGTGAACAATACCCGCAATTGGGGTCGCAGTTGCAATGAGATATCTGCCAATTCCCGTCCACTCATGCCATTGGGCATCACGACATCGGTAAACAACAAATCTACCGGTATACCTTGTTGAATCAATTTAAGTGCTGATTGACCATCATTGGCAGTATGCACCTGATACCCCATGAATTGTAACTGCGACACAACATAGTCACGAACGAGTGCATCGTCCTCAACCACCAGAATAGTTTCGTTTCCTGCAGGCAGTTTTTCTTGTGCGGTGATTCGTGTCGGTTCGTCAGTGGCTGCCATCGCTTTAGGCAAGTAAAGCCGGACTGTTGTGCCCTGTCCAACTTCTGAATAAATATTAATATGACCCCGGCTCTGTTTGATAAAACCGTAAACCATTGCAAGGCCCAAACCAGTGCCTTTTTCTTTGGTTTTCGTAGTGTAGAAAGGCTCAAATACTTTATCCAGCTGGTCACTGGCAATACCATGACCGGTATCTGAAACTGCTATCTGCACATAATCGCCAGTTTTGATGGCATGCCGCTCGGCATAATCTTCATTGATATGAATATTCTGTGTTTCGATAATCAATTGACCGTTGCCAGACATTGCATCACGGGCATTCAACGTTAAATTGAGCAATGCATTTTCCAGCAATGCAGGATCAACCTGCGCCAGCCACAAATCCTCTGCGAGCATATATTGACAGTCATTTTCTTCACCGAGCGCCCGGGCCAACAGAGTATCTAATTTATTTAACAGGGCGTTGATATCAATATTTTTCGGATCCAATGGCTGCCGCCGAGCAAAGGCCAGCAAACTGGACGTTAAGGCAGCACCTCGACTGGCGGCCTCCTCAATCATAGCGGCCAGACCGCGTAGCTTGGAGTCTTCAGGCAATGACTGGTGAATAATATCGGCATTGCCAATCACCACTGTCAGTAAATTATTGAAATCATGGGCAACGCCACCGGTCAGTTGGCCAACTGCTTCCAGCCGCTGTGACTGGCGCAGTTGTTCCTCAAGGGCCAAGCGTTCGGTAATATCAGTAATACTACCGACCATACGCACCGCTTGACCTTTTAATTCATCATAAATCAGATAACCGCGGTCCATGACCTGCGCAATACTGTCATCCTGCCGAATAAACCGGTAGCTGGCGTTCCAGCTCGTCGCTTTATCAGCAATCGCCCTGTCCAAATCTGATACCACGCGGTGCCGGTCATCTGGATGGATACGTGACTTCCAAAACGCCAGCGTAAACTCCTGCTCATCAGAGTCATAACCAAATAAAGTTTCAAAAGCCTCGTTCCACCAGATCGCATCCGTACGCAAATCCCAATCCCAGATAACTTCATTCGTGGCTTTAGAGAGCAGTTGAAAGCGTTGCTCACTTTGCCGGACCACTTCATCGATAGCTTTTTGCTCCGTTATATCGGCAATATATCCTTCGACGGCCACGATATTGCCGTTTTCATCACGCACATCAGAACCTTGCTCCAAGACCCAGCGTACTTCACCGTCTTTGCGAACAATACGATATTCCATCTGAAAATTTTTCAAATTATCGCTGGCATACCTTATTTCTGCTGTTACCCGTGCCCGATCCTCAGGATGCGTAATACTGTTGTAATCAATTTGCTGATTATGTAATACCTCTTCAGGTGGATAACCGGTGAGTTTTTCAAAGGCATCGCTGACGTAGATCATCGTCCACCGCTCATCAAACAAACAGCGATAGGCAAAACCAGACAAATTCGACAAAAGCTGACTCAGCGAACGTTCTGCTTCACTCTGCCGCTGCGCGGCAAGTTTCATCTCAGAAATATTTTCAGCAATCGCCACCAGAAATTCCGGCTTCCCATGTTCATCACGCTGGACAGACACACTGACCCTCGCCCAGATGGTATCGCCATTCTTACTCAAATAACGTTTTTCGAGAATTCGACTATCACTTCCGCTTGTCAGAAGCGTTTGAATATCCTGGTTATTTTGCTGACGGTCGTCGGGATGGGTCAGTGTTCGAAAATTCAGCATCTTAAGCTCGTCTTCGTTATAACCCAGCATCGAGCAATACGCCTGATTGGCATGAACAAAGTGACCTTCTGGCGTAGTGACTGCAACACCAGTTGCAGCTTGCTCAAAGATTTTACGAAACCGCTGCTCACTGTCTTGCAGCCGTTTTTCACTGCGGTTCCTTAAAATAGCGACGGTGATAATCCGGGCTATGCGGACGATAGAATCCAAATCTACGGGATCCGGCGTACTTATTTTGCGATGGTAAATAGCAAAGGTAGCAATAACGCTTTCCGCATCATCAAAAACCGGCTCAGACCAACAGGCAAGCAGCTCATTGGCTAACGCCAAATCCCGATAATTTTCCCACAGCGGATCGCTGGCAATATCACTGACAACCACTGTTTTTTTAAGAAAAGCCGCGGTACCGCAGGAACCTGCGTTTGGCCCAATCGGCTCACCAACCATCGCCTCATTGAAAGCTGCTGGCAAATTCGGTGCGACACTCTCGGCTATCGTTTTGCCACTGCTATCCAGTAATAACACAGAGGCAATGGCTTCTGGCATAAGGCTTTCAATTCCCAACACCACTTTTTTAAGAATGGCAGTGAGCGGCAGACTTGAAGTCACGGCCTCCAGCACGTCGGCTTCTAAGTCCTTGATGGCCTCTAAACGCTTACGTTCAGTAATATCCGCGACCATCCCCATGCGGCGTATTTCCTGGCCAACCTCATTCAGCTGCGATTTACCGCGATCAAATAACCAGCGGATTTGACCATCGCTGGCCCGATGAATGCGGTATTCTGTTTCTATTTCGCCATTATCAGCCAACGCTTGCAGCGCATTTACAAGCCCTATTCTGTCAGCCGGATAGACTTGCTGCAGAAAGCCATCAAAATCATTGGGATAATTATCTGGGTCAAAGCCTAAAATCCGGCAGGTTTCTTCTGACCAGATAATTTCACCTGTCAACAGATCATGTTCCCAACTGCCCATATGAGCGAGTTGCTGAGCTTCATCGAGCAGACGCAACATACGATCATTCTCGTCGGCCTGCTGTTTTGCTTCGGTAATATCATTGGCAACCGCTAAAAACAATGCCTTACCATCACGATCGTGACCAAGTGAAGATATATTAAATGACCAGATGCGCTGCTGGTCATCACGGGTGTGAATCATAAACTCGCCCAGAAACTTTTGGCTACCATCGTATTCGCGTGCAATGAGCCCGGCCATTTCACCGGCACGATCCCGATAAGCAAGTTTCAGCCATTTATTGACGGTGTCGATTTCATCAAGCTGATAGCCGGTAATATCATGTACCGCCTGACTGGTCATCAAAATCCGGCCATCCTCACAATGAATAAAAGTAGGTAATGGCGAGTTAATAATCGCGAGGCGCAATTGTTTTTCTGACTCGGCGACATCATGAATGAGTTTTTGCCGTTCATACGTTTGTTTGGGCAACCAGTGGCGAATCAATAACAACAGGACCAGACAAGCGGCCAGTAAATTGATCAGCTTGGGAATAATCAAAAATTGTGGCTGTGATAACAGGTCATATACTTCAGGTGAAATAAAGCCGTAATACGACGTGAAATAACTGCCGAAATAAACCGATTCAAAGACTGTTCGAAAAGCATCTATTGCCAGAATTACCAGTAACACACTGACGGCACCACCAAGCCCGTGATGCTTACGGAGATTAAGTAAATACAAGAACAGAATTACCAGCCAAAAGCCAGCTAACAGCCAGTAAAGCAATGAGGTGATGAGTTCAGAACTCATGGGCACTCCAGACAACGAAGTTTCAGGTGAACAATCAGCAGGTTACAGCCATCATAGGGCAGTCATACCAATTTTGCATACTCTTTAAATCTACATTTGAAACACCCCTTTTACCGGTTAATTTAATGAAACAAAAAAGCCGGCATGCGCCGGCTTTTTTTAGATTGTGCAGGACCTGATGACTACTGGTTTACCCACACACCCTGTGCGTTCCGACACGCTGTGCCTTTAACAACATCACGCTGCCCATCAATATAAACATCCATCTCATATTCACGACAGGGTCTGTTATCAGTTTCGTACGTCCGGATTGGCGTCACACTATATTGCGCTCCGGTATCCGGATTATTCCAGCTGCTGGTGCGGCCAGTTGGATAAGTTTCCAATGCCTCGTTGGCCCGGCGGCGATCAAGTTCATCCATTTCAGCGCCAATATGACTGCCTAATGCGGCACCTAATAAAGAACCCGCAATAATCGCTGCCGTCCGTCCTTTACCGCCGCCAATATTCGATCCCAATACACCCCCGGCCACACCCCCAACAGCACCGCCGACTGTCGATTTATTGAAACTTTGACATCCAGCCAAAATAAGGGTCACTACCAATGCGGTTATCAGCGTTAATCTGACTTTCATTATGATTCCTCTATCGGTAACAGAAAAGATCGCTTGTTCAATGGTTATTAATTTTACGTTGTAAACTTTTTTCTGTCCCTGTCATAAATCACATTGTTTACCGGCCAACCGGATCAGGGCACCAACCACTGAATACTATCGGCGTTCAATAAGGCGCGCTGATGCCCATTATCAGACAATGCCAGCCAATCAATTTGGCTTATCGTTGCAATAATAACCGCAAAATTGGGAGCATTGGCTGTGCCAGCAGTTGTTTCATGTAATTGACTGCCGGGAGGTTGCAGCGATAAATAATCATCAGCTGCCGGTGTGGCTGAAAGTTGTGACCAGGTTTTGTCGATTACCGGCCCTGACGTCAGTAACTGATAATCGACTTCAGCACGCAGTTGCCACTTTAAAATCGGACACCAGAATAATAATTCCCCCTGAGGCTTGGCGAGGATTTGCTGACATTTAGGGCTGCGTTTATCGGTGTAGAAATAACATTGCCACTTCTCAGCATCCACATCACGCAGCACCACTGTTCGTAGTGTTGGCCGGTCATTTAATGTGCTGGTCGCCAGTGCCGGCGTGCGCCAGGCATGGTCTTTTTTAACAACAGCCGCGGCTAATTCAGTCCATATTTTTGCCACTATCAACGATTGTGCTTCAGTCATGTCTAATTTAAATCGGCCAGCCACTGCGTGCCACCCAGCCGGCGTTGCTGTTCAAGATTCCAGACCGCGCGTTGATAAACATGGTTGGCTGGCCGGGCCGGATCATAGCGCAGTGGGCTGGGCAAAGTAGATGCCAGTAATGCTGCCTGCATCGGTGATAACCGGGCGGCAGATTTACCAAAATGATATTCGCTGGCGGCCTGCAGACCAAACACCCCAGGCCCCCATTCAGCAATATTAAGATATACCTCAAGAATGCGTTGTTTACCCCATACCAACTCTATCAATAGCGTAAACCAGACTTCAATGCCTTTACGCAGCCAGCTACGGCCGGTCCATAAATACATATTGCGCGCCACTTGTTGGCTGATGGTACTGGCGCCACGCAATTCACCGCGGCGCTCCCATTCTTGGAGTGCCTGTTGAATGGCTTCAACATCAAAGCCTATATGCTGTGGAAAACGCTGATCTTCAGATGCCACGACAGCCAGCGCTGCATGTTTGGGAATCTCATCCCAATTCAACCAGTGTTTTTGAATTTGAAACGTATCTTCTGATGATAGCCAGCGATCAACCATTACCATCGTGACCGGTGGATTCAGCCATTTAAACGGCAATACCAACAGCAAACTAAGCAGCAACAATGCTGCTAACAGAATCAGAAAATAGCGCCCTAAATGGCGAAAGAATTTACGCACTCTATCTCTCTAAGCAAAATGCTGGCGCGCATCATACGACAAAGCATGCTAAAGGCTTTGACTTTTCTACAAGTTCACAGACGAAGTTGAGTATTTAATTGATCAACAACTTCTGCCCAATCCGAATCCTCGCTAAGGCATTCACTGATAAAAGCAGCCTGTGCAGGCGTCCAGAACGGCGCGTTTTCGATGGTTTCTTGTTCATGCAAGCGATGTATTTCAATAAAACGCCGGATGGCCAGCGGATCATTATTCAGTCCGAGTTGCATGAACAAATTTTCCATCGTGTGAAACTGATCGTCCATACCTATCTCCTCTTTCAGCGTAATTATCAGCCTACGCAATATTAGTGATTATTCCAATCGCCGTAGTAACAGCATCGGTGACACCGTCAGCACCGGACGTAATTGCCAACGTCCTAATAAAGCCAGTAATACACTGCTGATTAATGGCAAGATTATCAGTACTGGCCAATGCCAGCGAAACGTGCCGTCAAACATCCGGTATTGTAATGCCCAGACGGCCGCTTCTGCAGCCACCACCCCCAATATACCCGCCATCAGACCAATCAGGGCAAATTCCACCACAGTTGCCTTAACCAGCAGTTTTTGCTGTGCACCCAGTGTCCGTAATAATGCGCCCTCGCGCTGTCGTTCACTCATTGTGGCACTGACGACAGCCACCATAACGGCCAGTGCTGCCAGCAAAATCAGCACTAAAATGGCCTCTACTGCCTGCGTTACCTGCTGAATAATCTCCTGAATACGCTCGATGATATGGTCAATTTCCAAAACCGATACGGTTGGGAATTGCCGGACAAAGTCATTCAACAGCGTTTTATTGTCGGCATCTAAATAAAAACTTGACAGATAAGTCGCCGGTAAATCCCTGATTGCACCGTTTTCCGGAAACATAATAAAAAAGTTAGGCTGCATGCTCTCCCACTGCACACTGCGGATGCTGGTGACCTTGGCACTGAAATTATCACTGCCTGCGGTAAAGCCTAATGTATCACCCAGTTTGATGCCTAGAGATTCTGCCAGTGACTGTTCAATGGATAAACCTTCTGTCCCGCCTTCAGCGAACCACTGTCCAGCAATGATTTTATTGTCGTCCGGATAACTTACCGCCGCCGTCAGATTTAACTCACGTTGCAACTCATCATCGTCAGGATTTAACGCCACTTCTTTGGCCGGCTGGTCATTAATTTCTGTCAGCCTGCCACGAACCATGGGATATAACGGACTGCGTTGTAACTGTTCACGGGTTAGAAATGTATCAACATCATCAACCGTTTCCGGCGCAATATTGACCAGAAAATGATTAGGCGCATCCTCGGGCAATTGTGCCTGCCAGTCAGCCAGTAAAGAAGACCGCACCAGAATTAAGGTGGCCGCCAGCATCATGGTCATGGCAAACACTGCAAGTTGTGACAGCGTTGCCCGTTTATGCCGATGCAAGGCAACTATAGCGCTGCGCCATGCGGTGCTGCCACCTTTGAAATATCGGACACTGCTGACAAATAACCAGCTAAATATCACTAAGACAATCAGCAGTACTGCTAATCCCGCCAATAGCGACAACACCAGTTTCAGTTCACCGGCAAACAGCCATAACAAGCCAAATACCAGCAAACCTGAAAATACCAAATCCTTTGCCAGAAAACCTTTATCCAGTTGCGGCAAACTTCGCAGCACTTGCATGGCCGGTGTTTTTCGCAGCCGGTCTATCGGCGGCAAGGCAAAGGCAAATAACACCAGTAAAGCCGTTAACAACGCCGGCCATAATGTCCAGATTTGTAATGAGAAAGCTAAGGGCTGTGCCATTAATTGTGCTGTCATTGCCGACAATAACCAGGCAAATGGAATGGCAATTAATAACCCCACAAGGGTTGCCAGGAAGCCCCATAACAGCAACCGGGTGGCATATAAGCGCCTGATGACGCTGCTGGTCAGCCCCAGCGTTTTTAACAGTGCAACGGTGTCACGCTGCTGTATGGCATATTCGCGACTGGCAACGGCAATTGCCACGACTGCCAGTAATACGGCGAGACTACCGCCCAGTAGCAGGAAGTTTTCCGCTTTATTCAGTGACTCGCCAATATTGTCGCCATCACGGGCATCGCGCCAGCGGTAGTTACCAGTGTCAATTTCAGGCTGAACGCGATTCTCAAACGCATTGAGCAAATTTTCATCGCCGGCCAGTAACAGTTTATGTCGCACCCGGCTGCCCGGTTGAATGACATTGGTTGCCGGCACATCAGCAAAATGCATCATGGCGCGCGGTGCAAAAGCCGATAAGCTAAAACTACTGTCTGGTTCGCGCAGCAGTAAACCGCTGACCGTCAGTTTGGCTTCACCGACAGTGATTTTTTCGCCTACATTAATCTCAAGCAACCTTAACAATCGTGGATTTAACCAGATCTCACCGGGCGCCGGTCCTTGCTGGCGCATTTGCCGTGTCGCCTGAAAATCTGCCTGCCATTCAATTTGGCCGCGCAGCGGATAGTCACTGTCTACCGCTTTCACCGATGCCAGTTGAAAAGCATCCCCCGACGATAACATCGTTGAAAACTGGCTAATTTCGCTGGTTTTAAGTCCTATTTCCCTGGCGGCTTGTTGCCACAGCTCAGCAACAGGCAGGGAACTGCGGGCAATCAATTGCCGATCTGCAGCCAGAAAACTGCTGGCTGATTGCATCAGGTTTTTTTGTAAATGGCCGGCAAACAGATTGATGGTGGCGACAGTTGCCACAGCAATCACCACCGCTGCCAGCATTACTTTGACCTGACGCAGTCGCAAATCCCGGCGGATGGCTGTTTGTTGTAATGCTTTGATCATTGCGTGTCCACCCGGCCGGCATCTATATGAAACTGCCGGTCACAACGCGCAGCCAATTGCTCATCATGAGTGACCATTACCAGGGTGGTCCCTTGTTGCTTGTTAAGCTTCATCAATAAATCGGTGATTTCTGCACCGGTCTGACTGTCAAGATTGCCGGTTGGCTCATCTGCGAATAACACTCTTGGCGTTACCGCAAAAGCACGGGCTATCGCCACCCTTTGCTGCTCACCGCCAGATAGTTGCCGCGGTGTATGGTTCATCCGTGAAGCCAATCCAACCTGCTGTAATAAATCAATGGCTTGATCGCGGGCATGATTCATACCGGCCAATTCCAATGGCAACAAGACATTTTCCAGTGCCGTTAACGACGGCAGCAGCTGGAATGATTGAAATACAAAGCCGACACGGGCTGCCCGTAACCGTGCACGTTCATCCTCGGTCAAACAATTAATTTGTTCTCCATCAAGATAAATCGCCCCGCTGCTGGGCACATCAAGTCCAGCCATCAGACCGAGTAAAGTCGTTTTACCGGAACCACTGCGACCCACTATCGCCGCCGACTGACCTCGCTGAATTTGCAAGGTCACATCCTGTAAGATTTGCAATGGCTGACCACCGGGCATGACTACATGATTAACTGACTGGACACTAATCATGCAGTCATCTTCGTTTTTTGCCGGTCTATTAAGGGCCTGAATCATTATTACCTCATTGGGATATTTGCTTAGCTATGAGAACCCGTCTGTTGCAACAAAAGTTCATTTCTTTACTGACTTTAACCTACCTACTGTTATGTCCACCGGTATTTGCCGACAGTAAAACCATCCTGGTAATGGGTGACAGTCTGAGCGCCGCCTATGGCATTGATAATGATGCCGGATGGGTCAGCCTGCTGCGTCAAAAGCTGAACAATGAAAATACGGACTGGCAACTCGTTAACGCCAGTATCAGCGGGGAAACAACAGACGGCGGTCTGCGACGTTTGCCGGATTTATTGAGTGAACATCAGCCTGAGGTTGTCATTATTGCCCTCGGAGGCAATGACGGGTTGCGTGGTTTTCAACCTCCGGCGATTAAACAGCGTCTGGCAGATATGATTAGACTATCTCAGGCCAAGGCTGATGTGCTGTTATTGGGCATCGAAATTCCACCGAATTACGGCGCGGCATATACCAACGCTTTTCGCGATATTTACAGCAGTCTGGCGAGAGAATATGACACGGCTTTACTCCCCTTCATGCTTGATAATGTTTATGACGGTGAGGGCATGATGCAGGCAGATGGTTTACATCCTACTGCACTGGCACAACCCAAAATTCTCAATAATATCTGGCCGCTATTGTCACCGTTATTACGTTAAGTTTAGGGACCGACACTGGCCAGATATTCATCATCCAACCGGGGCACTGCTGACAATAAGGTACGGGTGTAATCGCATTGCGGCGCCTGCATTACGGATTCTGTATCGCCACTTTCGACAAATTTGGCTTTGTGCATGACCAACATGCGATCTGCCAGATAATCAACAACGCCCATATTATGGGTGATAAACAACATACCAATATTGTCTTCATCGACCAGTTGCCGGAGCAGCTTTAAAATCCCCGCCTGCACGGACACATCGAGTGCCGAGGTAATTTCATCACACAAAATAAATTTCGGCTCCAACACCAAAGCACGGGCTATCGCCAGACGCTGGCGTTGCCCACCCGAAAATTCATGCGGATAACGCCACAGGCTATTCGTAGGCATTTCTACTCGCTGTAAAAATGCCGCTGCCCGTTCGGTACGTTCCGAGTCATTCGCACCAATCCCCTGCACGCGCATCGGCTCCACCAGTGAGGTATGAATTGGCAATCGTGGATTGAGACTGGAACCCGGATCCTGGAATACCACCTGCATCTGCCGGCGCAACGGACGCATCGCTTTGGCGGATAAATGCGTTATATCCTGACCATTGAGCAAAATCTGGCCATCCGTCACGTCCTGCAACCGCAAAATTGCCCGGCCCAGCGTCGTTTTACCGCAACCGGATTCGCCAACCAGTGCAACGATTTCACCAGCATTAACCTGAAAGGAAACCCCGTCCACCGCCCGGAAGTGATCAACTACCCGCCGTAACAATCCCCGGCGCACCGGGAAATGCACGGCGACATCGTTAACTTCAAGCAAGGTCTGATGACCTTTTTCAGGTCGCGATGGTCGCTGCAACCTTTCTGGTAAGGCCGCAATCAGACTTTGCGTATAGCCATGTTGTGGATTCCGTAATACATCACCGGTATTGCCCGTTTCAACCAATTCACCATGACGCATCACCCCGACTTTATCGGCAATTTGTGCCACAACCCCAAAGTCATGGGTAATAAATAACATGCCCATACCGTAACGGCTTTGCAAATCGCCCATCAATTTAAGAATTTCTGCTTGTACCGTGACATCCAGCGCTGTGGTCGGCTCATCGGCAATCAGTAACGCCGGCTCACAAATCAGCGCCATGGCAATCATTACCCGTTGCCGCTGACCACCGGATAAACGATGCGGATATTCTTTAATGCGGTTTTCCGGATCCGGTATCAGTACTTCTTTGAGCGCCGCTAGAATCCGATCTTTTCGCTGCGACACAGACCAGTCCGGCCGATGAATTTGTAATGCTTCATCCAATTGATCGCCAATGGTTTGCACTGGATTCAGTGACGTCATCGGCTCTTGGAAAATCATCGCAATTTTACCGCCGCGGACACTGCGCATCAGATCATAATCAGCGCCCAATAATTCCAGTCCGGCTGCGCTGTCCTCAGTAAACAATTTAATGCTGCCAGAGGGATGTCGAAATTTCGTTTCCGGCAACAAGCCCATCATCGATAACGCCGTCACCGATTTGCCACTGCCCGATTCGCCAACCAGACAATAGGTTTGTCCTGATTCAATGGTCAGGCTGATATTTTTAACGACTGACTGCCAGTGCCCTTCGCCACCCAGATCGGTGCTTAGGTCCTTTATTTCCAGCAACTTCATGCTTGCCGGCTCCGGTTGGTGTGGGGATCCACAGCATCACGCAACGCTTCACCTAGCAAGTTGTAGGCAAAAACCGTCATAAAAATCGCGCCACCGGGAAACACTGCCAGCCACCAGTTGAAGGTAGAGGATTGCACAGCTTGATTCAGCAACTGACCCCATGACGGATCATCAATCAGGCCCAGGCCAAGAAAGCTCAAAGTCGCTTCAGCCAGTATCGCAGACGCCACACCAAAACTGGTCGCAACCAACAACGGCGCCAAGCCGTTAGGCAACATATGCCGGAATAGAATTGAACGCAGTGGCAAACCACAGGCCACCGCCGCCTGAACAAAATCCTGCTGACGTAATTTCAAAAATTCAGCGCGTACATAACGGGCATACCCCGACCAGGCGGTAATACCAATAATGACCATCATCATATAAATCGAACGGCCAAAAAAAGCGACAAACGACAACAATAAAAATAAGGTCGGAATCGCCTCAAATATCTCTACCAGCCGCATACCGATAATATCGACAATACCGGAAAAATAGCCCATTAAACCACCAATAATGGTGCCAATGACCAGCGCAATACCAGTGGCGATAAATCCGATGCCAAGGGCTATCCGTGACGCATGAATCATTCTCGAAGCGACATCGGCACCATTTTCATCGGTACCCAGCCAATGGGTCCGCTCAGTGGCTTCCAGCGGGGCTTCCACGCCGGTATTAGCATAGTCACGTAGATAATCTTTAGCGGAATATGGAATAGGTGCATAAATAACCTTATCCAGTTGCCCGGCGGCCTGCATCTCGCGATACTGCTCGTAAATAATCAACGTTGGCGGTGATGCAAAAGCATTGGCAACCAGTGCACTGACAATGACGAGTCCCGTCCATAACAACAGCTTCTGCCACAATGGTCGTGACCATTTAACCAGCAACAGTACAAAGCTAAATGCCGCCAGCCATACCCAGTCCTGAGCACTCAAATGCATTAATAACGGGCTGCTAACTTTACCATCCATCACCATGTAAAGTGGATGACTGCTGGCCAGAAATGGTGAGAATGTTGCGATAATTACTAAAATTCCAATCCATAACAAACCAATACGGGCACTATGTCGTTTTAATAATGCGATACCTACCTGATGACTCCAGGGTTTGGATGGTTGTGATTGTTGACTGCTTAATTGTTGCTCAGTCATAACTGACCCTCGGATCGACCAGCGCATAAGCAATATCCGCCAGTAAATAGCCAAATAGCGTCAACAGCCCGGAAATCAACGTGACTGACAACACCAATTCCCGGTCGCGGGTTTGCACAGCTTCAACAGCCAGTTTGCCCATTCCGTCAATACTGAAAATGCTTTCGATAATGACTGAACCTGCCAATAAACTGGGCAACAACGTGGCAGAGACTGTGATTAATGGCAGTAGCGAGTTACGAAACACATGCCGCCACAAGACCGATTCCTCATCAACTCCTTTTGCACGTGCAGTCCGGGCATAGTCGGCAGCCAGATTTTCCAGAAGTGAAGAACGGGTCAGCTTTGCCAAGAACGCCAGACCACCGTAGGAAAGCGCAATAATCGGTAAGACCAGATGCCAGATACGATCCAGCAAGTAACCATTTTGCAGGAAGGTCACGCCCATTAATCCTGCCACGCTAAGCCCCAATCCCACCCCCAAACTGCCGGCAATAGCTAAGCGTAACGGCAGATTTTGCAAACCACACAAAGTGCGCATAAACATCGCCAATAACAACATTAATGCCGCATGTAAGCCACCAAACCACTGGCCGTATAAATTCAGCGCCATCAGATAACCAAGCCCGGCCCCTATCAGCACCCCCAGCCATTGCCGATTGCGGGCCGACAACCGACTTAGTAATTGCATGAGCAGCAACGTTAAAACGGCAACACAGGCAACAGCAATCAACACATCGGTAAAACTGGCAAATAACGGTAAAAAAGTCTCACTGGCGGTTTCCCGTCGCATCAAACCGCCGGTTGGAAACCATCGCCAATATTGCTCTGAAGCAAAAAAGCCGATAAACAACACACCCGCCAGCATGCTGGGCACTGACCATAAACCGAGCAAAAAGATATTGGAACTGACGTCAAAGCGCCCGCCTCTGTCGCGTGCCGCTTGGACACCGATCCCAACAGCCAGTGCGTATATGAGCGGTATCGAAATCAAATTGAGCAGTAAGGTGATAGGCAAACGTTCCGCCAGCAAATCTGTCACTGCCCGGCCGTACCGGAAACTGGTTCCCAGATCGCTGCCTTTCCACAGCGAAAATGCGCCCAATGTGCCATCGGCATTGCGTTCAAACCCCATCGGCGAAATATTATTTAACCAACGTAAATACTGCACCGGTGCCGGCTGATCCAACCCGTACAGCTTGTTGTAATAATCCTCTAAGGCTTTACGGCTCTCCGGTTCCAGTTCCATGCCATCAACCAGCGTCTGGGCACTGATACCGCCCGGCGCAGCTGCCATCACGACAAATACCACCAGCGTGATGCCCAACAGTGTGGGCACCATCAGCAATAAACGGCGCAGCAAATAATTCAGCATAGTGGATTAACGCTGCAGTTGCAGATCAGCCGGTACATATATCTCAACCGGCACTGACATCAGATTTAGACCTAAACCTGTTTTTTCCAGGTTGTGGATACGTTTATCGACAAACGCCATGGTATTGCGGCGAAACAGAAACGTGTAGGGCTGATCATCAACCAGAATCCGCTCGGCATCGTGCCATAGTTCCATACGTTTAGCTTCATCAACTTCGGCGCGGGCAGCTTCTATGACTCTATCCAACTCAGGGTTCTGATAGTTAATAAAGTTATCACCACCTTCAACGGTCTGACTGGAGTGGAACATCTGGAAGATATCTATCTCGATCCCCGAGGTCCAGGCCAGCGTAATGGCATCAAAATTCTTTTGCTGAATATTCTCGACCATAATCGACCATTCCGTTGGCTTGGGCTTCATAACGATACCGGCACGGGCATAAATATCCCTTAAAAACAGTACCATCCGACGGGTATCGTCACTGTCCTGAAAGAAGGTCAGCTCAAACTCGAACGGCTCACCCTCAGCTGACTCCAGAATGCCATCACCATTGCGATCGGCAAAACCGGCTGCATCCAGCAGCGCTTTAGCTTTTTCAATATCATGCGGCATCGGCTCAATGCTGGGATCGTGTTGATCGGAGCCGGCAGTAAACGGGCTGGCAGCAGGCTGACCATATCCCAGAAAAATCTCTTCAAGCACCCGATCGACATCGGTTAACAATGACATCGCCTCACGGACACGTTTGTCAGCAAATCGGGTTGGTTCGCCACCGCGTGACTGATTCCATGCGATGAAGCTATACCCCGCTGTTGGACTCATATATTCAAAATGCTGACTGCGTTCGGTAATGGCATCGTCTTCGAGTAAATTTTCAAATTCACGCGGCAAGGCGTTATAAACATCAATATCGCCATTACGGAAAGTGGTCAGCCGGGCACTGTCATTTTCGATAATACGCCAGATAATCCGGTCAAACGATGGATTCACCGGTCCCCAATAACGTGGATTTCGTTGCAACTCGACAGCACCAAAATCAGGTGTCCAATTTTCCGGGTCTGCCAACCGGTATGGGCCTGACCCCATTAACAAACCACGGCTTTCATTAAAGGTTTGTGGATTTTCCAGATAACGACTGTAAAAATGCGCTGGTAAAATCTCAAGACTGCCTGCCAGTTGTAAGCTATTGAAATAAGGCTCGCTGAAAACAAATTCGACGGTGTACTCATCTAAAGCCTTAACGCTGGCAATACGCGATAAATAGGCACGTGCGCGCGGTGCCGCGATCGCCTCATTCATGATGAACTCAAAAGTAAATTCAACATCTTTGGCTGTCAGCGGTTCACCATCAGAAAAATTAATGCCGCGTTTCAAAGTAAAAGTGATGGTCAGCCCATCAGCAGAAGTATGCCAGTCATCTGCGAGCAGGCCACGCCATTTCAATGTATCCGGATCCCTTACTAATAAGGATTCCAGTACATAGTTCTGCACATCTGCAGAGTAGGCATCAGCAGACACCAATGGCGTCAGTGTTTTCAGACCACTGGCAAATGCCAGTCTTAACCAGTCACCTTGCGCAAAATCCGGTTCATCCATCGCTTGCCGGGCCCGCGCAAAGGCATCAACTTTTCCTTCAATTTCATTACCCGATGACACTATATTGCCGGTGTTAAACTGACCATTACGCAACGCTTTTTCAAGATCCCGTAACACGTTACGACTAGTGCGAATATCCTTGGACTGTTCATCCATTATGCGCCGCATATCATCCATGCGCGTCCATTGACGATCAATTTGCACCATCAACAATAGCAACAGAATGACCACTAAACTGATTGCTATCCAAAAGCCTGAACGACTGATGCCTGCCTGTCCGTTTTTCATATTATTATTCGCCCTGGTCACGTTTCATTGCACAGTTTTAATTTTGCAGATTGACCAACTCCGGTCAACAAGGTTTCCGGTGGCGACTTATTCTTGGTGCTTTTCGCAGCCGGCAAACACTTTGGCTTCGACATCAGACTCTTGCAGGCCATCAGGAAAGGTATAGGCAAGATTTATCGCTAAATCAACTGTGCGCAGGAATTCGTCATTGCTGAAACCCGGTCGAAGCGTTTGTTGAACTTCTTGTTTCGTTTTGCCTGACTGTTTGTGGTGATAATAATCTCCGGTCAGCGCCGAAATTGTTTCACACTGCTTATTCTCCAGCTGCCCAGACCCCACTGGCGGTTGCGCGAAAACTGGCATCAACAATAATAGACCAGCACCGGCCAGAATACCGGAGAGGATTTGATTCATAACGGGCTCCCAGAGTGTTTGCATACATGACGCCGAGCGACGCATGTTTTAGCTAGGACTCATCTCTGACGGGAAATATCCCATCACTCTGCTAAGGCTAATTATTTGCTGGGTAACGGCGTCATTTTATTGGTGAAAATCCGCACGACCTCACCATTTTTTATGACCACATGGGTTTCCGGTAAACCTTCCGGATGCACCAGCCATTTGTGGAAAATATCTTCGTCACCATTGCTGCGGGGCCGGACATGTTCACTGACATAACTCGGTTCCCAAGCCTTACCACACTCACTTTTAACATCCGCCGGTGTCATACCGACTTCTATCGCTGCACTGACGCCACATTTAACCGACGGAACTTCTGCACTACCGCCCGCAAAAACAACAGAGCTGCCCAGCAACAATGCCAAACCAGAAAAAATATACAAACGCATTTTGGCTATCTCCCAGTTTTAAAGTGGGTAATATGCGACCCTGAGTGGATAGCGTCAACCACCTGCATCACAGAAATCAGATTGGGTGTTTGCTTTGAGCTTTGTATACTGAGGTTCGTCTGTGCTCAGGAGTTGATATGGCTGTTTGCCCAAAACAAGATCCGATCTACATTCCCTATGCTGGATCGCAATTGCTGGCGACACCTTTATTGAATAAAGGCACCGCTTTTTCGGCCAGCGAACGTCGTGAGTTTAATTTAACCGGCTTAATTCCTGCGCGATATGAAACGTTGGATGAACAGACGCAGCGCGCTTATCTACAGTATCAAAGCTTTGCTGAGGCAATTAATAAACATATTTATCTGCGCATGGTGCAGGACACCAACGAAACACTGTTTTACAACCTCGTTAATCAGCATCTCGAAGAAATGATGCCGATAATCTATACACCCACCGTCGGTGATGCCTGCGAACGTTTTTCCGAGATTTACCGGCGAGCGCGCGGTTTGTTTATCAGTTATCCCGATCGCCATGATCTAGACAGCATTTTGCATAATGCCAGCAAACGCCATGTCAAAGTGATTGTCGTTACTGATGGTAGCCGAATCCTGGGACTGGGCGACCAGGGTGTTGGCGGCATGGGCATCCCTATTGGCAAACTCTCTTTGTATACTGTCTGTGGAGGTATCAGCCCGGCCTATACATTACCAATCATGATCGATGTGGGCACCAATAACGAAACGCTACTCAATGATCCCCATTACATCGGTTGGAAAAATCCGCGTATCAGCGGCGATGAATACGATGAATTTATTGATTTGTTTATCAAAGCGCTGCAAAAACGCTGGCCGGAAGCTTTATTGCAATTTGAAGACTTCGAGCAGAATAAAGCCTTACCATTGCTGGATCGTTACCGCGATCAAATGTGTTGTTTTAACGATGATATTCAAGGCACTGCAGCGGTGGCAGTCGGCACACTGCTCTCTGCCTGTCGGCAGAAAAATCAATTGTTATCCGAACAAACGATTGTGTTTGCTGGTGCCGGCTCGGCAGGTTGCGGTATTGCTGAGCAAATCATCCGCCAGATGCAGGTTGAGGGATTAAGCGAAGCAGCTGCCCGTTCGCAGATTTTTATGATTGACCGGCAGGGGTTGCTGTCTCAAGACATGGCAGGATTAGCCGATTTTCAGCGATTACTCGCCTGCCAACCATCACAATTGGCTGCGCTGAATTTATCCGCCGGTGCCGATTTAGAGGCCGTGATCAAAGCCGTAAAACCGGGCGTATTAATCGGCGTCTCCGGTAATGCCGGTTTATTTGCTGAAACCCTGATTAAAACCATGCTGAGCCTTTGCCCGCAGCCCATTATTTTCCCCCTCAGTAACCCGTCCAAGCAGATTGAAGCCCATCCAGCCGATATCCTGCGTTGGACTGATGGTAAAGCGCTAGTGGCTACGGGCAGCCCATTTAAACCGGTAGAAATTAATGGCAAACGTCATCCCATCGCACAATGTAATAACAGCTATATATTCCCGGGCCTGGGTCTCGCAGTGGTCGCAGCGCAAATTCGTCGCCTACCAGATAGCTTGTTGATGGTCGCCAGTGATGTTCTGGCTGAAGCTGCAAAGCTCAGCAGCAACTATGGCTTGTTGCCTCCGCTCACTGAAAGCAGGACCATCAGTGAAAAAATTGCTTTTGCGGTTGCGAAGCAAGCCATCAAGGAAGGATTAGCACCCGAAAAAAACGATGCGAAGTTACAGCAGGCCATTACTGAAAACTTCTGGGAACCCGCCTATCGGCAATATCGACGCATCAGCCTTTAGGTTCTGTCGCAGGTAGCTTCCAGCATCATCAGTTTGAATGGGCCTTTCTGGTGATTAATACCATGATATTGCAACCAGGGATCTTGCATTTGATACGCTTCAGATACCAGCTGAGCCAACCTTGTTTCCACGGTAAATAATCTACAAGTTCGTGAACCAGCCAAGACTGGTCGGGCAAACTACTTTGCCGAAAATCTGCATGTTGATAAATCGTCCGCTGTTCATTGTAAAAACCTTTGAGTTGCATAGCCTGACACGCAGCTAGCGAGTTAACAGAGCATTAAATCAGCGTGATGCCAAAGTGTTTTACAGTCATTGCAAGCAGCGCAAAAGTCAGGACGGTTACCGGCACCGACACCCCCATCGCCATCCAGAAACCATAACGATGCAGCAGCCATGGAAACAGCAAAAACATTGGCAACGTCGGCAATGCATACCAAAAGGTATACCACGCATGATTGGCAATTTTTTCAGTAGGCTGATTTTCAAAATACAGCCACATCAGGGTCAGTATCGTGACTAGTGGTAATGCAGCAAGCAACGCGCCGAGCTTATCGCTGCGCTTGGCAATTTCAGAAATTAACACCACCAGTCCTGCTGTAATCAAATATTTACTGAGTAGCCAAGCCATGTTTTGCCCCTGTGAAATAGAAATTTCTCAACCGGTAACGCTGGTTTTTGCTATTATCTGCCAGTCATTTTGACTGACATGCCTGCGTTGCGGGCAGCCTGCGCCAAGGCGCAGACCTTCAATTTAAGCACTTCAGGATTGTTATGCCAGAAATTATTATTGAGAAAAATCTTAGCCAGGCGCAATTACAAGAAAGAGGCATCCCGGGCTGGGAAATTTGGGACTGCCCGGTCACTGAATTCCGTTTGGATTTTGATGAAACCGAAAAAGCTTACATTCTGGAAGGCGAAATTATCGTTACCCCGGATGGTGGCGCGCCGGTAACGATTGTACCGGGTGATTATGTTGAGTTTCCGACAGGCCTGAAAAGCATGTGGAAAGTTACCAAAACGTTGAAAAAACACTACAGCTACGATTAGTCATCTCAGCTGGTCCAGTCAAGATCAAAAAAGGCATCCGAGGATGCCTTTTTTGTAGGTGAATTTAGTGTCTCTAATCAGGCAGTTGCCAAATCAATTGCTTCTGCTGCCAAACGGGTAATTTCATCCCAGTTTTCGGCTTCCACCAGACTCGCCGCACACATCCAAGAGCCTCCAACACAAGCGACATTCGCCAAACTGTAATAAGACTTAACATTTTTCTGACTGACACCACCGGTCGGACAAAAAGTGATTTGCGGGATCGGTGCACCAATTGATTTCAGCATAGGCACGCCACCTGCCGCTTCTGCCGGGAAAAATTTCATCGCGGTAATACCACGCTCCAACAAACGCATCGCTTCGCTGGGATTCGCGACACCCGGCAATAATGGCACGCCGGTTTTTAACGCCGCTTCAATCAATGTATCGGTAGTCCCCGGGCTGACAATAAACTCAGCACCGGCATCAATCGCCGCATTGAGTGTTTCGATATTAATAATAGTACCGGCTCCAACTACGGCATCAGGCACTTCAGCTTTAATCCGGCGAATCGATTCCAGTGCCGCATCGGTACGCAAAGTAATTTCGAGTACTTTCAGACCACCTTTAACCAAGGCTTTAGCTAGCGGCACGGCATGTTTTACATCATTGATTACCATCACCGGCACTATCGGTGAAATTTTCATGATGTCGTGAATGGTTTTGCTCATTTAAGTTTTTCCTGATTATCCGTTGAATTATTCGACATTAAACATATTGATGGCACCCTCTTCCGCAGAAGAAACACCGGCACGGAAGCTGTCAAACAGCTCACGACCGGTACCGTAATGATGTTCTGTATTGGCCATCATGCATGATAAACGGGCTTCGAATTCGGCCTCATCCACCAATACATTCATAATGCCTTTTTCGGTATCGAGATGAATCATATCGCCATCTTTGATACGTGTTAACGGACCGCCCTCCGCGGATTCCGGACACATCTGAATAGCGGATGGTACTTTACCTGATGCGCCTGACATACGACCATCGGTGACCAGCGCCACTTTGAAGCCGCGATCCTGCAATACACCCAAGGGTGAGCTTAATTTATGTAATTCAGGCATACCATTGGATTTTGGTCCCTGAAAACGCAGGACGACAATAACGTCTTTTTCCATTTCACCGCGTTTGAATGCGGCAACAGCATCATCCTGATCATCAAATACCATCGCAGGGGCTTCAACCACACGATGCTCTGGTTCAACGGCAGAAATTTTCGATACCCCCCGGCCCAGATTACCTTTTATAAGATGCACACCACCTGATTTGGAGAATGGCTTAGCAATACTACCGATAACTTCCGGATCCAATGATTTTTCAGGCGCTTCCTGCCAAGCAAGCTTACCGTCTTTTAATTTAGGCTCCTGGGTATATTGGCTCAGACCTTTTTTATTACCCACGGTCACAATATCTTCGTGTAACAAGCCTGCTGATAACAATTCACGAATCAACACACCCATGCCACCAGCGGCTTGGAAGTGATTCACATCAGCGCTGCCATTAGGATAAATTTTGGTCATTTGCGGAATAATTTGAGACAAACGGTCAAAATCGTTCCAGTTAATAATGATGCCGGCAGCCCGAGCAATAGCAACAATATGCATGGTGTGATTGGTTGAACCGCCAGTGGCCAGCAAACCAATAATCGCGTTCATGATTGCTTTTTCATCGATCATATGACCGATCGGCCGATAGTCATTACCAAGCGCAGTAAATTTCAATACCTGTCGGGCTGCTTCCTTCGTCAATTCATCACGTAGCGGCGTATTTGGATTGATAAAGGTACCGCCGGGGAGGTGCAGCCCCATGATTTCCACCATCATCTGGTTACTGTTGGCGGTGCCGTAGAAAGTACAGGTACCCGGGCTATGGTAGGACTCAGACTCGGCTTTCAGCAATTCTTCACGACCGACTTTGCCTTCAGCGTATAACTGACGAATACGTACTTTTTCTTTATTGGGCAAACCGCTCGGCATTGGACCTGCCGGGACAAAAATCGTCGGCAAATGGCCAAAACTCAAGGCACCAATTAACAGGCCCGGGACAATTTTGTCGCAAACACCAAGCATCATGGAGGCATCAAACATGTTATGGCTGAGCCCAACCGCTGTTGCCATGGCGATAACATCACGGCTGAACAACGATAAATCCATCCCTGGCTGACCTTGCGTCACACCATCACACATTGCAGGCACACCACCAGCAACCTGAGCAACACCACCCGCCTCACGCGCGGCCTGTTTAATTATTTCCGGAAAATCTTTGTACGGCTGATGTGCCGACAACATGTCGTTGTAAGAGGTGATAATACCGATATTGGCTTTGACGTTACCGGTCAAATCAGATTTTTCTGAGGCCGGGCAAGCAGCAAAACCATGTGCCAAGTTGCCACAACCCAATGTTAAGCGATGTGGGCCCTGGCCAGCGGCTTCATCAACTCGCGCCAAATAGGCGGCACGAGATTTTTTACTGCGTTCGATCACTTCATTTGTAAGCGAATCTAAAACCGGATTAACCATGTTATGTCTCTCTTAGCTTGTGTTTTCGTAGTTTTGGATCCGAGGCCGCATGCGGACAGAGCAGCGCTAATCCATCAGAACTGTCGAATCAGACAGCCGATTATAGCCTCTGAAGGCAAAATTGGCACGATCAACCCTATTCTGACTGGCAAAATTAATGCTGGCAATGTTTGTTAAAGATTGATTCGCCAGAGTTCAGCAGTGATGTGCGCTAGAGACAATATCTGCCTTTCCGCCCGACAATAACTTCAATCGGGTATCATATGCGGCATTTTGTGAATGGCAAAATCCTTATGGAAACCGAAAAACCCCGCCGCGAAATTAAGTCTTTTGTACGCCGTGAAGGTCGGCTGACACCTGGTCAGCAAAAAGCGCTGGATAACTTGTGGCCGTTATGGGGTATTGATGAAGCTGACACACCACTGGATTTAAAAACCCTGTTTGGACGGGATAACCCCAAAGTACTGGAAATCGGTTTTGGTAATGGTGCCTCACTGGCAGAAATGGCTGCCAATCAGCCGGATCATGATTTCATCGGCGTTGAAGTACATCGTCCGGGTGTTGGTCAATTACTGAAAGCGATTGATGAACGAGAACTTACCAATCTTCGTGTGGCCGACACTGATGCCGTAGCGTTCTTAAAAAATCGTATCGCGGATAGTGCTTTGCACCGCGTGCAATTGTATTTCCCTGATCCATGGCATAAAAAACGCCATCACAAACGACGTATTATCCAACCCGCATTTGTGGGCATCTTAGCCGCGAAAATTGAAGCCGGCGGCACACTCCATATGGCGACTGACTGGCAAAATTATGCTGAGCAGATGCTGCAGGATTTATCAGCCAGCAACAACTTTAAAAACCTGGGTAACAGCTATGGTTTTATTGCCCGACCAGATTACCGGCCGCTGACCAAATTTGAGCAACGTGGCCACCGACTGGGTCATGGTGTCTGGGATTTATTGTTTGAACGTTGCAAATAATACTTGCACTCAACCAGTGCTTGGATTAGCGTAGTGGGAGTTTAATTTTTTTCGAGGTTTATACGCCATGTTGCTGTCTAGATTGAGTTTATTAGTTTTTTTAGGCGCTGGCGCCTCGACCGTACATGCTGCCGGTTATGCATTAATTGAACAAAGTATTACCGGGTTAGGACGGGCATTCTCTGGCAGCGCCGCTGTTGCTGATGATGCCAGCACCATATTCTTTAATCCGGCCGGATTAACGCAACTGGACAGCGCTGAACTCAATCTGGGCATGAATTTTATCGCCCCCTACGCAAAATTCGATAATAACGGTTCCAGTTTGCCAAATGGCACCCCTTTAAATGGTTCTGATAGCGGCGATGCCGGCGAAAATGCTTTGGTACCCAATTTTTATTACGCCCATCCGGTTAATGACAAAGTGGTTTTAGGTCTGGGTATTGGGGCACCATTTGGCCTTGTCACCGAATACGGTGATAACTGGGTCGGCCGCTACCATGCCCGTAAATCAGACTTAAAAACCATTAATATCAATCCCTCCATTGGCTTTAAGGCTTCGGAAAAATTATCTTTGGGTGCCGGTATTAATCTGCAATATGCCGATATTGAATTATCGCAGGCTGTTGATTTTGGGGCAGGCGTCGGGGCGCCGCAAACGCTGGATGGACAAGCCAAAGTTTTAGCAGATGACTGGAGCTGGGGCTATAACCTGGGTCTGACTTATCAACTTACTGATGCCACTCGTGTTGGCGTCAGTTACCGCTCAAAAATCACGCATGATCTAAAAGGCAAAGGTAAATTCCGGGTGCCCAATGACCCAACGGCGCAAGCTGTTGCCAGTGGCGGCGGTTTTCAAAATGGCGATGCCGAGGGTCAGGTCACTTTACCGGAGTCGGTCTCATTAGCCGTGCATCATCAAATTAATAACCAATGGGCGGTGATAGCAGATGCCAGCTGGACCCGATGGAGTCAATTTGACGAGTTGCGTATTGAATCTGATGTTCAACGCTTAAACTCAGAAAAAGCTCAGGATTGGGATAACGCCATGCGTTATGGTCTGGGTCTTGAATATCAGCATAATGAAAAATGGGCCTGGCGTGCCGGTGTTGCCTATGATGAATCGCCGGTGCCCAACGCACAGCGCCGTACCCCCCGGATTCCCGATACTGATCGTAAATGGATCGCCTTTGGCGCCAGTTATGCCTACAGTGAAAATCTGATTTTTGACGCCGCTTATGCGCATTTATTTATGTCAGACAGCAAAATTGATGATCGCAATGAACAGGATTATCGCCTCGTCGGCGAGTATCGCACGCATGTAGATATTGTCGGTGTACAGATGCGCTGGTTATTCGATTAATTGAATAATGGAACATAACACCAACTATATTTCCCCAGAAACAGCTGTCAGCCTGCCCGGTCTCCTATTTGAACGACTACGTCGCAGTCCTCAGCAAACCGCTTATCAATTTTTTAATGCTGCTGATAACAGTTGGCAAACACTGAACTGGCAACAGGTTGGCTTTGAAGTTGCCCGCTGGCAACAAGCACTGCTGGCCGAAAATCTACAAGCCGGTGATCGGGTGGCACTGAATCTGCGTAACTGCAAAGAGTGGGTCTTTTTTGATCAGGCAGCGCTCAGTCTGGGTTTGATTGTCGTACCGCTGTACCCGGATGATCGGCCTGATAATATGGCTTTTATTCTTGAAGATGCTGATGTCAAACTGGTATTGCTGCAATCCGGCCGGCAATGGCAACTATTAAAAGCTGCGCTCAGTGAGCAACACGCTCTGAAAAAAGTCATTTTGCTTAATACGGAGCAAACGGATCAAGGCGAGATCGCGACTGTCAGCAGCGATGACTTCCTCGCGCAACCGACCCGGCCATTACAACAAATACCTCTAGATGGACATAAACTGGCCTCCATAATCTATACCTCAGGCACTACTGGCCGTCCAAAAGGGGTCATGCTTAGCCACCAGAACATGCTGTCGGTCGCTTATGGAGGCTTGCAGTTTTTTGAAATTTATCAGGATGATGTATTTCTGTCGTTTTTGCCGCTCTCGCATACGCTGGAGCGGACTGGTGGCTATTATCTGCCTATGATGGCCGGTGCCAGCGTCGCTTACGCACGCAGTATTCCACTGTTGGCGGAAGATATGCAGCAAGTGCAGCCCACTATTCTCATTGCTGTACCGCGAATCTTTGAACGCATCCATGACCGGATGCAACAACAGCTCAGTCAACAATCCATTATCAAGCGATTGATTTTTAAGCTCACCGTCAATACCGGTTGGAAACGTTTTCAATGGCACCAGGGCCGCCAGCGCTGGTCCCCACAACAACTTCTGTGGCCACTGTTAAGTAGACTGGTGATTAATAAATTTCAGCAACGATTAGGCGGCAAATTACGGTTAGCAGTCAGTGGTGGTGCAGCCTTACCAGAGTATGCTGCCCGTTTATTTATCGGCTTACAGCTCAATTTACTGCAGGGCTATGGCCTAACGGAAACCAGTCCGGTGATTAGTGTTAATCCACCTGATCGCAATGAACCGGCCAGTGTTGGTTTGCCGATTAAAGGTGTTCGAGTCAAAATCGGTGAGCAGCAGGAGCTGCTAGTCAAAGGCCCAGGTAATATGCTGGGTTACTGGAACAATCATAAAGCCACCGCACAAACGATTGATCCGCAAGGTTGGTTACATACCGGCGATCAGGCACGCATAGGTGACAGCGGCCATATTTACATTACCGGTCGTATCAAAGATATTTTAGTGTTGAGTAATGGCGAAAAAGCCCCCCCTGCCGATATCGAAGCAGCAATTCTCAGCAATGCATTATTTGAACAGGCATTAGTTGTTGGCGAAGGTCAGTCGCATCTGGCAGCGATATTGGTATTAGATGGCGAACAATGGCCAGAACTGGCTCAATCGCTTGGGCTGGATCCTATGCAGAACAGCAGCCTGAACGATAAAAAACTCCATCAGCACATCATTAAACTACTGCGTCAGTCGCTGCATGATTTTCCGGCCTATGCACGGATCCGCAGGGTGAGTCTGAGCTTACAGCCATGGACGATTGAAAATGGTTTATTAACGCCAACGCTGAAGGTCAAACGACCTGCAGTGATGGCGCGTTATCAGCAGGAAATCGACGCGTTATTTAATAGCAAGGACTAAGCCGAAGCTGCTAAATCGGCGGGCACCAGCTCCGGAATTTGTCGCATCACCGCTTCAACAGTATGAAACGATCCAAAAATCAGTAATCGATCACCGGCATTCGCGCTTTGCATCGCCTGGTGATAAGCCTGTTCTACCGTTTCCCGTGTAGTGAATAACGCATTCGGCACGGCGTTTTGCAGACTATTTGCCAGCATCTCTCCACTCTGGCCACGCTCACCGTCCAGTCCACCCAAAAACCAATGATTTACCGAGTTACCCAGTGCTTTAAAAACTGCTGCACTGTCCTTGTCTCGCAACATAGCAAACACCGCCAGTGTTTTGCCTTTACAAGGCGTTTCCTTTAATACCGAGGCAAGATTCTCAGCACCCTGCTGATTGTGTGTTACATCAAAAATGCGCTGCACCGGCCCTGGAAGGACTTGAAAACGCCCATTGAGTTTAACGTTTTGCAAACCTTGTGAAATAGCTAACGCGTTGAGTTTCGTCATACCCTGCTCTGCTAACAACTGCACGACCATCAATACCGCAGCACAATTCTGTAATTGATAACGGCCATGCAAAGCCGGCATGGGTAAATCTGTGTATTTCTGCTGAGCAGATTGCCAATACCACCCACCGTGACCAATCTGAAACTGGAAGTCACGATCAGCGGTAAACGTTTGCACATTCAGATTTTGAGCGGCTGTTAATACACTTTGTGGTGGTTCTGATTCACTGCACACCAATGGCCGGTGGCTGCGTAAAATACCGGCTTTTTCCAAACCAATTTTTTCACGGTTATCCCCCAGCCATTGCATATGATCCAAATCAATTGGCGTAATCAAAGCCAGATCGGTATCAAATAAATTCACTGCATCCAAGCGCCCGCCCATGCCAACTTCCAGAATGGCGATATCGACTGATTGTTCACCGAAAATAATGGCTGCTGCCAAGGTGGCAAACTCGAAATAGGTCAGTGATATCTCTTGCCGGGCGGCATCAATCTGTGCGAAAGCTTGGCAGATTTGTAAATCAGTGGCCGGTTCACCATTGATGGCGATGCGCTCGTTATATCTCAGCAGATGCGGGGAAGTATAACTACCGGTTTTATAACCGGCCGCGCGCAGAATAGCGGTCAATAATGCAACGGAGGAGCCTTTGCCATTGGTACCGGCAACGGTAACGACTTTAAAAGGCAGCTGTTTATCAGCAGACAAACGCTGCCAGACAGCACTAATACGGGTCAGGCCAGGATCAATTTCAGTAAAATGAAGTTTTTCTTGCCAGGCCAGCCATTGCGGCAAGCTGTCAAATCGCATAAATCAGCAAAACTTAAACCACAGCGCGCTGCTGCATCATGCTCAGCAGATTGTACAAACGATCCCGCATATGACGGCGATCAATAATCAAATCAATGGCACCATGATCCAGTAAAAACTCACTGCGCTGGAAACCTTCCGGTAATTTTTCACGCACTGTTTGTTCAATAACCCGTGGCCCGGCAAAGCCGATTAAGGCTTTAGGTTCGCCGACATTGATATCACCGAGCATCGCCAGACTGGCTGAGACACCGCCCATGGTCGGATCGGTCATTACGGAGACGAAAGGTACTTTGGCATCGGCTAATTGCGTCAGTACTGCACTGGTTTTAGCCATTTGCATTAATGAAAACAAACCTTCCTGCATCCGTGCGCCACCACTGGCCGAGAAACATACCAGCGGGATTTTTTTGGCCAAGGCGACTTTGGCAGCGCGAACGAATTTTTCACCCACTACCGAGCCCATGGAACCACCCATAAAATTAAAATCAAACGCCACCACAACCAAAGGCAAACCTTTCAAACTGCCTTGCATGGCCAGCAAAGCATCGTTCTCGCCAGTTGTTTTCTGTGCCTGGACAATGCGGTCTTTATAACGTTTGCTGTCTTTGAAACGCAGCGTATCCACTGGTTTTACCTCAGTCGCAATTTCATGACGATTGTCTTCATCAAGAAAACTTTGCAGACGGGTGCGGGCATTAATTCGCTGATGATGATCGCATTTTGGACACACCATCAAGTTGCGTTCCAGCTCAGCCCGATACAGAACATTGTCACAAGCCGGACATTTACACCAAACGCCCTCTGGCACGGAGCGACTGCGGCCGGTGGTACGTATTTTTGATGGGATTAAGCGTTCAAACCAACTCATTATTATTTCCTTAAAACTCAGGCACTCGCCATATCACGGGCATTAATCGCATGACGCATTTCTGCCAGCAAACTTGCAACAGCCGCTGGTAATTCCTGCGGCCGATTGGCATGTTCTTCAATGCAACGCACCAAAGTACTGCCGACCACGACGGCATCAGCCACTTCCGACACGGCAGCAGCAGATTTGCCATCACGAATACCAAAACCAACCCCAAGCGGTAAATCCGTAAATTCCCGCAACTGGGCCAGTTTAGCAGCGACTTCATTAACATCAATGGCTGCCGCACCGGTCACACCTTTTATCGATACGTAATAAATAAAGCCTTTGGCAAAGCTGGCAATCATTTTCATACGCTCTGACGACGTGGTGGGGGCGACTAGGAAAATAGTATCTATATCATGTGCATCCATTAGCGCACGGAATTCTTCAGACTCTTCCGGCGGCATATCAACGGTTAAGATTCCATCGACCCCCACTTTTTGTGCTTTTTCAGCAAAGGTTTGATAACCAATCGCTTCCAACGGATTTGAGTAGCCCATCAATACCACAGGGGTGGTTTTATTTTTGTCACGGAATTGTTTGACCATATCCAGTACATGATTGAGCGTCACATCATTCTGTAATGCCCGTTCACAGGCTTTTTGAATCACAGGACCATCAGAACTGGGATCAGAAAAAGGCACACCCAATTCAATAATGTCGGCGCCGGCATCCACCAGAGCATGCATTAATGGCACAGTTACCCAAGGTTCAGGATCACCGGCGGTCACATAGGGGATCAACGCCGTTTGACCATCGGCCCGTAAATCCTGAAAACACTGACTAAGTCGACTCATTTAAAACCTCAAAAACTCAAACCGGCCATTGCCGCTACCGTATGCATATCCTTGTCACCCCGACCCGAGACATTAATCAGGATACTCTGATCTTTACGCATCGTTGGTGCCAGTTTGCTGGCATAAGACAATGCATGACTGGTTTCCAGCGCCGGAATGATACCTTCAGTGCGGGTTAAATCATGGAAAGCTGCCAGTGCTTCATCATCGGTCACCGAAACATAGTTAGCACGGCCAATATCTTTCAGCCAGGCATGTTCCGGACCCACCCCCGGATAATCCAGACCTGCCGAAATAGAATGGGTTTCAATAATTTCGCCTGCGGCATCCTGCATCAAATAGGTGCGATTGCCATGCAAAATACCGGGGGTACCCGCAGATAAAGGCGCCGAATGTTTACCGGTTTCAAGACCATGACCGGCACCTTCCACACCATACATCGCGACTGATTCATCTTCAATAAACGGATGAAATAAACCAATCGCGTTGGACCCCCCACCAATACAAGCCAGCAACGCATCGGGTAATTTACCGGTCCGTTCAAGCATCTGCGCCCGCGCCTCACGGCCAATCACTGATTGAAAGTCGCGCACCATGGCAGGATATGGATGTGGCCCGGCGACCGTACCGATAATATAAAACGTGTCATCAACATTGGTGACCCAGTCACGTAAGGCTTCATTGAGCGCATCTTTAAGCGTTTTGGAACCCGAAGTGACCGGCACTACACGTGCGCCAAGCAATTTCATCCGGTAAACATTTTGCGCTTGCCGTTCAACGTCTTCAGCCCCCATGTAAACTACGCACTCAAGGCCTAAACGTGCAGCAACCGTGGCACTGGCCACACCATGCTGACCGGCACCGGTTTCCGCAATAATACGGGTTTTACCCATGCGTTTGGCCAGTAATGCCTGACCGATAGTGTTGTTCACTTTGTGCGCGCCGGTATGATTAAGATCTTCACGCTTCAGATAAATCTGCGCACCGCCCAGTTTTTGGGTCCAGTTTTCTGCCAGATAGAGTGGTGATGGCCGGCCGACAAAATCTGCCAGATCTCTATCCATTTCTGCCAGAAAATCCGGATCATCACGATACTGCTGATAAGCCTCCTGCAGCTCGGTAATAGGTCCCATCAGGGTTTCACCAACAAACTTGCCACCATAAGGGCCAAAATGGCCTCTGGCATCAGGGTAATGCTGGTAATAATCTTTGCTCAAATTCTCAGGCATTTGCTACCTCTTGCATAAATGCACGTATTTTTTCGTTACTTTTTATTCCTTTTGCGGATTCCACGCCACCGCTGACGTCGACACCGTAAGGCCGTATTTGTTTGATTGCGGTTGCAACATTTTCTGATGATAAACCACCGGCTAAAATCAATGGTTTATTAACCGATGTAATCATTGACCAGTCAAATGTTTGACCGGTTCCACCCGGTACGCCAGCCTGGAAACTGTCCATTAGTAAAGCATTGGCGTGCTGATAATTTTCTGCCGCAATTTGTAAGTCTTCTGGCTGTTGCATCCGCACGGCTTTCAAATACGGTCTGGCAAACTGCTGACAATATTCTGGTGATTCATCACCATGAAACTGCAGTAAGTCCAACGGCAGCTGTTCAAGTGCCGCATTAACTTCAGCAGCTTCGGCATTAACGAATAAACCAACCAAGCTGACAAACGGCGGTAATCCGTGGCAAATTTCAGCTGCCTGCGCAATCGAAACGGCCCGGGGACTGGCTGCATAAAACACCAATCCTAAAGCATCGGCGCCCATTTCTATTGCAAATTCAGCATCTTGGCGACGGGTAATGCCACAAATTTTGACACGGGTTCTCATACTGCGCCGCTTAGCTCTACTTATCGACACATTACTTTACCAGAGCACCGGAAAAGCCGACACTGCCGGCAGCGAATATTCTGCCGGATAACGAACATCAGTGAGATACAAACCTTGAGGCGGTGCCGTTACACCGGCCTTATCGCGATCTTTACTGGCCAGTACTTCAGTTACCCATTCAACAGACTGTTTACCCTCACCCACCGCCGTTATAACGCCCATGATATTGCGGACCATGTGATGTAAAAATGAACGGGCGACCACATCGACAGCAATACAATCATCGCGCCGGCTGATATGGATAACATCTAACGTTTTAACAGGACTTTTGGCCTGGCATTCGCGGGCCCGTAACGCAGAAAAATCATGTTGGCCGAGCAATAAATTAGCGGCCTGCTGCATTTTATCGATATCCAGCGGCTTATAAAACCACCACATCCGCTGATGCTGAATAGCACTGCGGCTTAGCCGGTTGAGCAGTAAATAACGATAACGACGTTGTTCTGCACTGAACCGGGCATGAAAGTCATCACTGACTGGCTGCGCCCAGTTTACTGCGACATCACTGGGTAAGTTGGAATTTATCCCTAACAACCAATTGCGCGGTAGTCGCTGTGCTTGTGTATCAAAATGCACAACCTGATTGAGGGCATGGACACCAGCATCAGTACGACCGGCAGCATTAACCGTTATCGGCTGGTCAGCGACTTGCGATATAGCTTTTTCCAGCACCCCCTGAATGGTGCGTTGTTGCGGCTGGGCCTGCCAGCCATTAAACAAACTCCCGTCATATTCGACGCCCAACGCAATTCGCATACCGCAAAGTTAAACTAGTGAGTCGAGCAGAACCTGTGCCCGTTGTTTTTGTTCATCAGTACCTTCGCTGACTACTTCCCGCAAAATACCGCGCGCACCATCAGGATCACCCATATCGATATAGGCTGCTGCTAAATCCAGCTTGGTTTCGGCTTCATCAACTTCATCAAAACCACTGAAATCAAAGTCCAAATCGTCTTGTGCATCGCCAAGTTCAAGCTCTTGCATGGCGACTTTTTCAGCTTCACTGTCTACCTCAGATTCAGTTTCATCATCGTCATCCATATCCAGCGAAATGGGCTGCACAGAATCATCCAGAGGTGGTAGTTCTTCTGACTTTTGCCAATCGGCAAAATCGTTATCTTCTTCACTATCATCAAGATCAAGATGTATTGGTTCGAGATCATCCGATGAGACTTTTTCATCCGTTTGCATACTGCGGGAGTCATCAAAATCAATCGCTGATAAATCATCCGTTTCAGCTTCTTCAGGCTCAGCGTTAGACGCGGTTGTTGTAATCTCATCATCTGCCTGATATTGCGAAACATCAAAATCAATAGATGACGCAGCTTCATCTTCTGAAGTGTCTAACTGATAAGCTGATGGCTGAGATTCCAATGTAGCGTTATCTGAATCAGCACTCTCTGCTTGAGCATCAGGCTGCGGTTCAAGATCCGCTGACGGGTTTGCTTTAAAACGCGCGTCATTGGGCATCAATGCTAATCCCCAGCCACGAACATCAGACCATTGGCTATCCGTTTCATCAATATTGCTGTCAGCCAGAACGTTATTAAACTCAGCCGCTTTATTCTGTTTAAACAAAACGAACAGCAATTTGGCTGCAACGGCTTTATTTTCCGGCGCTAAATGGTATGCCTGCTCCAGCGCTGTGCGAGCCTGGACATAATCTGCATAACCAACAAACATATCGGCTTGTTCAACCAGTTCGTCTACCGTTTTTTCCGGCTGTTCTGAACTGCTGGCAACTTCTGTAACTTCCGGCGCCACCATAGCATTACTGTCAGCCTCATCAATGTCAGCCTGTTTGTGACTATCTTCACTTACTTCACCGATGGCTTCTTCCCAAGTTTGTTCCTGACGACGATGACGAACAACCAGCCAAATCAACAACAGAAGCAGTAAGAAACCAAGCAGCAGCTCCTTCAGATAATTGCTGACAAAGGCTTTACCCGTGTCAAGATAATTGGCTGCAGCAGGTTTATCTGTCTGCACAATAGCCGCCTCGTCTGTAATGGCTTCTGTCAACGGTGCATCAGCCTCATTGGCATTGTTACCTTGTTGTGCTGAAGCGCTTTCACTGTCGATATCAAGCGTCGTCGCTGGCTGGGTATCAGCCGCTGCTGAATCGTTTTCAAGCATCGCTTGCAGCCGTGCCATATCCTCATCTTTCAATGACAATAATCGGCGCATGGTTTCGAGCTGTTCTTCCATCGCGTCCATGCGTGCTTTGAAGTCAATATTTTCCTGATTTTGTGCTTCAATCGTTTCCTGAGCCAAAGTCAGTTGCTCATTAAGTGCTTGCACGTCTGGATCGCCTAATTCAGACGGATCAGCTTCTGCATCGCCATCATCTGCTGCTGCAACTAATTGCAGGCGAGAAGCATCTTCAGACAATTGTTCACTATTATTTTCTGTTACCGCCTCTGCTTCAGCGCTGGCATCACTTTCATTGTCCTGGGAAATTGTTTGCGCCGATGTATCTGCAGATTCCGAGGCAGACTCAACGCTCTCAACTGTAGGTCGGTTACGATTTTGCCATTGTAATAATTGTTCATTTACCGCTGCATTAGCTTGCACCGGCGATAACTGACGAATCGTCGCTGCATCAGGAATACGCAATGAAGCATCAGCTTTTAAGCCATTAATATTGTTGCGTTGAAACGCATCAGGATTAGATGCCAGCAAGGCCATCATCATCTGCTGCGCGGTAATATCACTAGCAGGGCGAGTCTGCTGGGCAATTTGCCAGAGCGTATCGCCACTGCGTACCTGATAACGATCTACAGGTGTGCTGGGACGGCTTACAGGGGCATCGGAAGCACGTGGATTGGAACGTAATGGTGTGGTGGTTGGCTGACTGGGTCGGTTAAAAACAGCTGCCGGCGGATCTAACAACACCGTATATTCACGCAGCATACGGCCTTCCCCAGCAGACGCAGTCACCAGAAAATCGAGAAAGGGCTCTTTAATCGGTACTTGCGAAGTGATTTTGACCAGTGCCGATGCACCTTGTTCAATCACTTCAAACCGCAACTGCGTCAGCAGCAGATTGCGATCGAGACCCGCACGTTCAAAATCACTGGGTGATGCCATTCTGACATCTAAATTACCGCGCTCTGTTGCCCGTAGCGAGGTGACCGGAATTTCGGCTTCAAAGGGTTGATTGAGCGCTGAATTAACGGAAATCTGCCCCAGACCAAAAGCATGAGCAGTTAACGGACTGAGCAGCCCAAGGGCAGCCACCACTGACAAGCTGACAATGCATTTTTGCGTCATTTACTCTGTCCTTCCATGCACCGCTAATCGGCTACAGATATTTTTCTACCAGAACTTCTGCAATCTGCACACTGTTTAAAGCTGCGCCTTTACGTACATTATCCGCAACCACCCATAAATTCAAACCATTAGGATGGGAAATATCTTCACGAACCCTGCCGATATAAACCGGATCCTGTCCGGACGCTTCGGTAACTGCGGTCGGATAACCACCATCTTTACGTTCATCAAGCAAAACAATACCCGGTGCTTTTTCATAGAGCGCCATGACTTGCTCAGCCGTAATTTTTTCACGGGTTTCCAGATGCACGGCTTCTGAGTGACCAAAAAATACCGGTACCCGAACCGCTGTCGGGTTCACCTGGATGCTATTATCACCCATGATTTTTTTGGTTTCCCAGACCATTTTCATTTCTTCTTTGGTGTAACCGTTGTCCATGAAGACATCAATTTGCGGCAACACATTAAAAGCGATCTGTTTTGGATAAACCTCAGCTTCTACCGGACGACCATTTAGCAGTGCAGCTGTCTGTTTAGCAAGTTCATCCATGGCCGGTTTACCACTGCCAGAGACGGCCTGGTAGGTACACACATTTATTCGGGTGATCCCCACCGCATCATATATCGGCTTGATGGCTACCAGCATCTGAATGGTTGAACAATTCGGATTGGCAATAATGCCACGTTGTTTATAACCAGCAATCGCTTCAGGATTGACTTCTGGTACCACGAGTGGGACGTCATCGTCATAACGGAACTGTGACGTATTATCAATGACGACACAGCCTGCTGCTGCGGCTTTTGGTGCATAAATTTCTGACACGCTGGCGCCCGGTGAAAACAGACCTACCTGAACTTTGGAAAAATCAAACTCAGCCAAGTCTTCGACAATCAGTGATTTGTTGCCAAATTGCACGGTACTCCCGGCACTACGCTCGCTGGCAAGCGCATAGACTTTGCCAACCGGGAAATTGCGCTGGTGCAAAATTTCCAGCATGGCTTCACCGACCGCGCCTGTGGCGCCGACAACTGCTACATCTACTTGTTTAGTCACAATTCACCTTTGTTAATTACAGCGCTGCCACAACGGCATCGCCCATTTCAGAAGTGGATACCTTACGCATCCCTGCTGAGAAAATATCGGCGGTTCTCAGCCCCTGATCCAGAACTTTGCTGACCGCCTGCTCAACCCTGTCAGCCATTGCCGGCTGATTGAGGGTATATCTGAGCATCATAGCAGCTGACAAAATGGTTGCCAGTGGATTGGCGATATTTTGGCCGGCAATATCCGGTGCACTGCCATGGATTGGTTCATACATACCTTTGCGGTTGGCATCCAATGAAGCCGAAGGCAACATGCCAATCGAACCGGTCAGCATCGATGCACAATCTGACAAAATATCGCCAAACATATTCGTGGTTACCATGACATCAAACTGTTTTGGTGCCCGCACCAATTGCATCGCTGCATTATCAACATACATATGGCTCAGTTCGACATCCGGATAATCTTTACCAATGCGGATCATGGTGTTGCGCCACAGTTCAGTAGACTCCAGCACATTGGCTTTATCCACCGAACACACACGCTTATCACGCTGACGGGCAATTTCAAAAGCCACCCGGCCAATGCGTTCGATTTCGCTTTCCCGGTAAACCAGTGTGTTGAAGCCTTCCAGCTCACCATTTTCCAGCGTACGAATGCCACGCGGCTGGCCGAAATAAATACCGCCAGTCAGTTCACGGACAATCATCAAATCCAGCCCGGCAACAACTTCCGTTTTTAAAGTTGAAGCATCGGCTAACTGCGGATATAACAACGCAGGACGTAAATTGGCAAACATCCCAAGCTCTGAACGAATTCCGAGCAGTCCTTTTTCAGGGCGCACGCTGATATCGAGCGATTCCCATTTATAACCGCCTACCGCGCCTAATAAGATGGCATCACTTTGCTGGGCTAAGCTCAGCGTTTCAGCTGGCAGTGGCGAGCCGGTTTCATCATAGGCTGCGCCGCCAATCAAACCATCTTCAAGACTGATATCCAGACCTTCTTGTTTTAATGCGTTTAATACTTTTACGGCTTCGGCAACAATTTCCGGGCCAATGCCATCGCCTGCCAGAACAGCAATTTTTTGGGTCATTTTATTATCTTTATATTAAATTTAAATCAGCTAAACAGCCACGGCGCTTCCGTTTGCCGGCGCGCTTCATAAGCCTTAATCGCATCGGTATGCTGCAAAGTCAAACCAATATCATCCAGCCCTTCCAGCAAACAATGCTTTTTGAAACTATCAATGACAAACGGGATTTTTTCACCATCTGCCAGCTGAATTTCCTGCGCGTGCAAATCAACGGTCAGCTGATACCCAGGGTTGGCTTCAACAATGGCAAATAACTTATCAACAATGGCTTCATCCAGAGGAATCGCCAAAATACCGTTCTTGCTACTGTTACTGAAGAAAATATCAGCAAAACTGGTCGCAATAATCACTTTAATACCGAAATCAGCCAAGGCCCACACCGCATGCTCACGGCTGGAACCGCAGCCAAAATTTTCCCTTGCCAATAAAATAGTGCCACCTTGATAGCGCGGTTGATTTAGCACAAACTCCGGATTTTTTGGCCGCGCACTGCAATCCTGTCCCGGCTCACCGTGATCCAGATAACGCCACTCATCGAACAGATTAGGACCGAAACCTGTACGTTTAATCGACTTTAAAAACTGTTTGGGGATAATCGCATCAGTATCGACATTCGGCCGATCCAGTGGAATGACCGTACCGGTTTCTACAGAGATTTTTTGCATTTTTTCCTCAAATTTTAGCGGCCGGTTACTGGTCTAATAACTGCACATCGCCATTCACTTCATCATACTGTTGGCGAAGCTCGTCGATAGAACGTGTTGTCGCGTCTTCAATACCCGATTTCAAGACAACAATTTCTACGCGCCGATTCTGCGCACGATTGGCAGCACTGTCATTAGGCAATAACGGCCGGGTATCAGCATAACCTTCAAGCACAAAACGCTCAGCAGGCATTTCGTTGTAACCCAGTAATTCATGAACAACCGATGTGGCCCGTGAGGTTGATAATTCCCAGTTAGAACGATAACGCGACGTATTGATCGGTACATTATCCGTGTGACCGGCAACAGCAATCAAGCCATCTGTTTCAATGAGCACATCATGAATAGTTTTTAGAATAGGTACGAAAGCCTGATTCAATGTTGCGTCACCCGACGGAAATGAACCCTTTTCACGGATTCGGATAACAATTCGACTTTGCTGATTCTCTACCTCAATCAGACCTTCTTCAATTTCTGTTTTCAGCGCTTTCTTGAATTCTTCAGCCTCTTCTGCGGTCTGTCGGGCCATTTCCTGGGCAGCTGCCTCCGCATCCATGGTGACTTTCAACACTTGCCGCGGATCATCTATTGTCTGTTGCTGAATAACATTTAAAGGGGTGGGTCTTGGCTCGCCAGGGCTGAATTCCTGAGCAATAATACTGGTACCCATAGGAATTTCTTGGGCGGGTATCTCACGCTGCACACCAAACGCCATTTCCATGGATTCCACCACTTGTTTGAACTTCATGGCATCAATTTCGGCAAACGACAATAACAATACAAAAAAGCACATTAACAGCGACATCAAATCAGCAAATGTCGCCATATAAGGCGGCAAGCCTTTTTTTTGCTGTTGAGCAAAGCGCTGGTTTTCGTTTTCATTCATGACAGCAAAACATATC
>JAWWAG010000005.1:0-36186 GCA_033721795.1 Methylophaga sp.
AAAGACCGATATCCGCACGCGTTTTCCGGCGGTCAACGACAGCGCTTATGTATTGCCAGAGCCCTGGCGGCCGAGCCGGAGGTTATTGTTTGTGATGAACCGACCAGCGCACTGGATGTATCAGTGCAGGCGCAAATTCTGAATTTATTGCGTGATATTCAGCATGAGTTTGGCCTGTCGTTTTTGTTTATTACTCATAATATTGGGGTTGTTGATTATTTAGCGCACCGGGTAGCAGTGATGTACCTGGGGCGGATTGTCGAGCAGGGCAGTCGTGAGCAGGTGTTAAACTCACCGAAGCATCCTTATACCCAAGCGCTGTTGGCGGCGGTGCCGGATTTAGAGGGTGATAATAAATTGTCCAGCGTTAGTGGTGAATTACCTTCTCCTGCTAATCCGCCGGACGGTTGTCATTTTCATCAGCGGTGTCCACAGGCGATGCCAATCTGTAAACTGGACTATCCGCAAACCACTGATCTTGGCACCGGCCATACAGTGAACTGTTACTTATACGAAGATCTGGAAGCCCATGGACAAACAAACACAAACTGAACTGGAAGCAGCAGCATTTCGCCGGTTACTTGCGCATCTGCAGGAACGCACTGATGTGCAAAATATTGACTTGATGGATCTGGCTGGTTTTTGCCGGAATTGCTTGTCAAAATGGTATTTGGCGGCAGCTGAAGACAAGGGCGTCGACATGGATTATGATGCGGCTCGCGAATATGTCTACGGTATGTCTTACAACGACTGGAAAGCCAAATACCAGAAATAATCAGCGCTTTTGGATTGTCTCCCCCAACTGTCTGGCAAGCTCTTTTTGATGCGCGCTCAAAACTGTCTGGGGCCGTCGTTTCACCAGTTTCAGGCTTTCAATAGTGCTATCTAGTTGATTAATATAGCGCCGGCAGTTGCTGCAGATAAATAAATGCAAACGAAACGCCATACGTTGCCGCCAGCTATATTGCTGATCAATGTAATCACTGGCTTGTTGGGCAATTTCTTTGCAACTGAGCATTTAAATAGCGTCCTGATAATGAGCGATTTTTTGTTGGATGGCACTTCGGGCACGATGTAACAATACCCTGGCGTTAGATGCACTTATGTCAAGAATGTTACAAATTTCGGGCATTGGTATTTGTTGTAAATCATATAAGTCGATGACCGCCTGCTGCATCGGAGGTAACTGCGAAAAAGCCCGCTCTATGATTACGGACAATTCTGCATTCTCAGCAATCGCTTCCGGTGTGTTGAGTTCCCATTGACTAAGTTCTTCCCGCCAATGATGACTGGCATCAAAACGATCATCATGGTCTTGATGTTGCCAGCCTTCATCAAGAGATTGATGACGTTTTTCTCGTCGCAAACGAGATTTAGCGCCATTAGCGGTAATTTGCAGCAGCCAGGTTGATAAGCTACTGCGACCCGCAAATTCCGGCAGTGCCTTAATAGCGGATAACCAGGCATCCTGAACAACTTCGTCAGCAAACGCCTCACCGATAATGCCGCGCGCCACGGCCAGCATCCGGTTATGGTTACGACCAATCAAACATTCAAATGCTGCTGATTCACCCGCCAGTAAAGCCTGAATCAATAGTTGTTCGTCATCAAATGCTGTCGTCGGCGATTGGTTCATAAGACTGGACTGTCTTCCATCTCGGTCGTTTACTGATAATAGTAACGCGCAGCAAAAATTAATGCCCGCAACTTAATAAACACTGATCGCCTTTTGAGCAAGGCCGGTGAAAAAATTACCCTGACAAGGACAAAGAGCATTTTTTTAATCAAAAATGTTGTAACAAAGCATTTTATTTTGAGTCTAGCTAACAAGACCGGTTGATTAGCCGGTTGGTTTTCGTAATAAACAAAAGGATATTTCTCATGGCTACAAGCAAAAAAACGTCTATCGCTTTAGCTGCCGGTGCAGCTTTAACTGCAGGCCTGGCCTTTTCACCACTGGCAAGCGCTGATGCCAATCCATTTGCCAGTGCTGAACTGAGTAGCGGGTATATGCAGTTGGCTGAACATCATGGCGAAGAAGGCAAATGTGGCGAAGCCAAGTGCGGCGAAGACATGAAAAAAGATGGCGAAGGCAAATGTGGTGAAGCCAAATGCGGCGGCGAAATGAAAGATGATAAAAAAGACGCCGAAGGTAAATGCGGTGAAGCCAAGTGTGGCGGCGAATAACCAGCCTTTGTTAGTTTATTGATGACAAGGGCTCTTAGAGGGCCCTTGTTTTTTTAGCAGGAGTCTGCGATGCAAATCAGGTCATCTTTGTTGTGGTTGCAGTCATTACTTGATAAGACCCGCGCTGTGGACTTTTTGGCGCCATTATTACTGAGAGCGTACCTTGTGCCGGTTTTTTGGGTCGCTGCCAATAACAAATGGAATCCATTTGATCCAGACAGCTCGTTGCAAAGCACCATTAACTGGTTTGCTGACAAAGATTGGGGATTGGGTTTGCCATTCCCGGAATTGATGGCTTATCTCGCCTGGGGCGCTGAATATTTCGGGGCGATTTTATTATTACTCGGGTTGGCGGTGCGCTGGGTCAGTATTCCGTTGATGATTACCATGCTGGTGGCTGCCTTCTCTGTGCACTGGCAGAATGGTTGGCAAGCCATCCATGACCCGATGAGTGCTTTTGCCTCTCACAATGCTGCCGAAGCAATAGAGCGATTGGAAACAGCCAAAGAGATTCTCAAAGAGCACGGCAATTATAATTGGCTGACAGAGCATGGCAGTTTGGTATCACTGAATAACGGGATTGAATTTGCCGCCACATATTTTGTCATGTTACTGACCTTGTTTTTTATCGGTGGAGGTCGTTACTTAAGTATGGACTATTGGCTGGCTCGCAAAGTCGGCTATCAAGAGGTGCGTTATGTGGATTCGTAAACAACAATCCTGGCAGTTACCTGAATCAGAAGTCACTGATCACAAGGTATTCTTAAACCGTCGGCAGTTTATTAACAGTGCTGCCGGTATTGCCGCAGCAGCGGCCATGCCAATCAGTGTTGCTGCTGAAAAACCAACTGGCAAAGCCTTTCAAGAGGTCACTGACAGCCGGTTTTCGACAGAAGAAAAACTGACAACCTATCAGGACATTACTAATTACAATAATTTTTATGAATTTGGTATCAGCAAAGAAGCCCCGGCACTGCTGGCCAAAGATTTTCCGGATCCAGCCAAACCATGGATGGTGAAAATTGACGGTGAATGTGACCATCCCGGTGAATTTGAATATAGCGATTTAATTGCCAAACAAACGCTTGAAGAGCGCATATACCGGATGCGCTGTGTCGAAGGCTGGTCAATGGTGATTCCGTGGATTGGTTTTCCGCTGGCTGATGTGCTGAAAGCAGCTAAACCAAATTCCAAAGCCAAATATGTGGAATTCACAACGTTATTTGATCCGGAACAAATGCCCGGTCAAAACCGCCGTGTGCTGCAATGGCCTTATGTTGAGGGCTTGCGTATAGACGAAGCGATGCATCCGTTAACGATTTTAGCCGTCGGTTTATATGGCCATGAAATGCCGGGTCAGAATGGCGCGCCGATCCGTTTGGTGGTGCCTTGGAAGTATGGCTTTAAAAGCATTAAATCGATTGTCCGTATTCGGTTTGTCGAAAAAATGCCATTGACGGCCTGGGTACAGTCAAACCCCAGTGAATACGGCTTTTATTCGAATGTGAATCCGGATGTTGATCATCCGCGTTGGAGCCAGAGCCGTGAGCGGCGAATCGGTGAGTTTCTGAAACGCAAAACGCTGATGTTTAATGGCTATGGCGAACAGGTAGCAAGTCTTTATGAAGGCATGGATTTACGAAAATATTTCTGATCACTATGTCCAGCATTACTCAACTTAAGGTTCTGGTGTTTATTGCTGGTTTATCACCGGCAATCTGGTTAACCTTTGCGTTATTTACTGACCAGTTAGGTGCCAATCCGATTGAGGCGATTACCCGGGATTCAGGTGTCTGGGCGTTGCGCTTTTTGCTGCTAACTTTGTGTTTGACGCCAATCCGCTGGTTGACCGGTCTGAATCAGGTCATTCGCTTTCGGCGAATGACCGGCTTGTTTGTGTTTTTCTATGCCGTGTTGCATATGCTGCTTTATTTGTGGCTGGATCAGTTCTTTGACTGGTCTGAAATCTGGAAAGACATCATAAAACGCCCGTTTATTACCATTGGCTTTATCAGTTTTACGTTGTTATTACCGCTGGCATTGACATCTAGCAATAAAATGATGAAACGTCTTGGTGGTCAGCGTTGGAAACAGTTGCATAAATTGACCTATTTGGTGGCAGGTTTGTCCTGCTTGCACTTTTTAATGCTGGTCAAGGCGGATATCACTGAACCGCTGATTTATATTGTGATTCTGACTTTTTTAATGGCTGTTCGACTGTATCGTCTTTATCTTAAACCGATGGTGCTGGCACGCAGTTAAGTGCTTGCTATCACTGTCGTTTTATCCCTTTCTATCCTCATAATGGGTTGTGTTAAAGCCATGGCCGATAAGGCTTGCCAGCCTTATGGGGGATGAATTCCGAGAAAAACTGTTACAATGCTGCGTTGTTATTAACGGCGTTTTTAGATCTTAAGAAGGTATTTATGACTGATTTTGTCGATCAAGACCCGCAGGAAACACAAGAATGGCTGGATGCTTTGGAATCCGTCATCGAAGTCGCCGGCGATGAAAAAGCACACCACATAATCGAAAAACTGATTGATATGGCTCGTCGTAGCGGCATTAACTTGCCCTACAGCGCAAACACAGCATATGTAAATACCATTCCGGTAGATCAGCAAGAACGCATTCCCGGCGATCAGGCCATGGAACACAAGCTGCGTTCCTATATTCGCTGGAATGCGATGGCTATGGTGGTTAAAGCTAACCTGAAACCGGGAGCAGTCGGTGGTCATATCGCCAGCTTTTCTTCGGCAGCCACCCTTTATGACGTAGGTTTTAACCATTTCTTTAAAGGTGATGAGTACGGTAACGGCGCCGATATGGTGTTTTTCCAGGGCCATTCTTCACCCGGTATTTATGCCCGCTCTTTCCTCGAAGGTCGCCTGACCGAAGCACAGCTTGATGGTTTCCGCTTTGAGGTTAACGGCAAAGGTTTGTCATCGTATCCGCATCCCTGGCTGATGCCTGATTACTGGCAATTTCCAACGGTATCTATGGGCCTGGGCCCAATCCTGTCGATTTATCAAGCGCGCTTTATGAAATACATGGAGCATCGCGATATCGTCAAAACCAGTGGTCGTCATGTCTGGGCCTATCTGGGTGACGGCGAAATGGATGAGCCGGAATCACTGGGTGCCATTACGCTGGCCGGTCGAGAAAAACTCGACAATCTGATTTTTGTTGTTAACTGCAACTTGCAACGTCTCGATGGGCCAGTTCGAGGTAACGGCAAAATCGTTCAGGAATTGGAAGCCTTGTTCCGTGGCGCTGGCTGGAATGTCATTAAAGTCTTATGGGGTAGCGGTTGGGATCAACTGCTGGCGCGCGATACCCATGGTCTGTTACTGAAACGCATGGAAGAAGTTGTAGACGGTGAATACCAGAACTATAAATCCAAAGATGGTGCTTATGTACGCCAGCATTTCTTTGGTAAATATCCTGAGCTGCTGGATATGGTCTCGGATATGACCGATGAAGATATCTGGAATCTAAGCCGTGGTGGTCATGATCCGCGTAAGATTTATGCTGCTTACAAACGGGCTGTTGACCATGAAGGTCAGCCGACCGTGATCTTGGCGAAAACGGTTAAAGGTTATGGCATGGGTGAGGCTGGTGAAGGCCAGAACACCACCCATCAGCAGAAGAAACTGGAAGTTGAGCAAATGAAACGCTTCCGGGATCGTTTCAATATTCCGATTTCCGATGAGAACATCGATAAAATTCCGTATGTGACCTTGAAAGACGGCAGCCCGGAAAAGGAATACTTGCTGAAACGACGTAAAGAGTTGGGTGGTTTCCTGCCTAAGCGTAATACCAGCGCTCCGGCATTAAAAATTCCGGATCTGAAGATTTTTGATGCTGTACTTAAATCCAGTGGTGAACGTGAATTATCGACTACGATGGCATTTGTCCGGATCTTAACCGCGTTAATTCGAGATAAATCACTTGGCAAAAATATTGTGCCGATTGTCCCCGATGAAGCACGTACCTTTGGTATGGAGGGTTTATTCCGCAGTGTCGGTATTTATTCTTCATCCGGCCAAATGTATGAACCGGAAGATTCCGGCAAAGTCATGTGGTATCGCGAAGACACCACCGGTCAGATTCTGGAAGAGGGCATCAACGAAGCCGGTGCCATGTCAGAGTGGATCTCGGCGGCAACGGCTTATTCCAATTACAACGTGAATATGGTGCCGTTCTATATTTACTATTCAATGTTTGGCTTCCAGCGGGTTGGCGATTTGTGCTGGCTTGCCGGTGACATTCAGGCCAAAGGTTTCCTGATTGGCGGTACTGCCGGTCGCACCACGTTGAATGGTGAAGGTCTGCAACATCAGGATGGCCATAGCATGATTCTGGCCAATACCGTGCCGAATTGCATCAGCTACGATCCAACCTATGCCTATGAAGTGGCAGTGATTGTTCATGACGGTATGCGCCGGATGTATGAAAATCAGGAAAACGTGTTTTATTACCTGACGGCCATGAACGAAAACTACACGCATCCAGCGTTGCCAGAAGGTGCCGAGGACGGCATTATCAAAGGTATGTACCAGCTGAAGTCCGGTGGTAAACATAAACTGAAAGCGCAGTTAATTGGTAGTGGTACGATTTTGCGTGAAGTTGAAGCGGCCGCCGAATTGCTCGAAAAAGACTGGAAAGTCTCAGTCAATGTCTGGAGCGCAACCAGCTTTAATGAGTTGACGCGAAATGGTCAGCATGTCGATAGGCATAATCGTCTGCATCCAACCGCCACAAAACAAAAAGCCTACGTGGCAGAATGTCTGGATGATCAGCCGGGTGTCGTGGTAGCAGCAACTGACTATATGCGGATGTATGCTGAACAAATCAGACCATGGGTGAAAAACAGCTATACCGTTTTGGGCACCGATGGCTTTGGCCGCAGTGATACTCGTGAACAGCTACGCAGCTTTTTTGAAGTTGATCGTCATCATATTGTGGTGGCCACGCTCAACGCGCTGGCCGATCAGGGCGATATCAAACACGATGTGGTTGAGAAAGCCATCAAGCAATACGACATCAATTCAGACGCAGTCAATCCAGTTAAGGCGTAATCATGGCAGATTTAATTGAACTGAAAGTACCGGATATCGGCGACTTTGAAGGTGTTGAAATCATTGAAGTACTGGTTGCCGAAGGTGATGAAATCAGTGCAGATCAGGAAGTCATTACTATAGAATCCGATAAGGCCATGATGGGTATCCCATCAGATATGGCTGGCGTTATTAAAACGCTGAAAGTCAAAGTCGGTGACAAGATAAGTGAAGGCGATGTGATTGCAATGCTGGAATCGTCTGGTGAAAGCAAAAAAGAAGACAAGCCTGCAGCACCTGCAAAAACGGAAAGTAAAGCTGAGCCAAAGCCTGAGATAGCTGAACCGGCCAAGACTGAAGAAAAGCCAGCTGAAGAATCAGCCCCTGCTGCTCCTAAGGTCGATGATGTAGAAGCAATCCCATATGCACCGGATAATAAATCAGGTTTGAAACGGGCGCATGCATCGCCTTCAGTTCGAAGTTTTGCCCGTGAATTGGGGGTCAAACTGACCTCAGTAATTGGAACGGGCGCTAAGGGGCGTATTACTAAAGAAGACGTCCAGAAATTTGTTAAACAAGCGATGTCAGCGCCGGCTGCAGCACCTGCTGCGCAAGGCAGTGGCATTCCATCAGTGCCAGTATTCAATTACGAGCAGTTTGGCGAAATCAACAATCAGGAATTGTCGCGGATCAAGAAAATTTCAGGCAAACATTTACATGCTTGCTGGTTGAATATTCCACATGTAACGCAGTTTGATGAAGCGGATATCACTGAGCTGGATCAATTCCGAAAAGAGAATAAAGAGATGGCTGCCCAAAAGGGCGTCAATCTGACGCCACTGGTATTTATTATGAAAGCTGTGGTGGCCTGTCTGAAACAATATCCGGAATTCAATTCCTCACTTAGCGAAGATAAAGAAACCCTGATCCTGAAAAAGTATTACAACATCGGCGTTGCCGTGGATACGCCTAATGGCCTGATGGTGCCGGTCATTAAAGATGTTGATAAAAAAGGCTTTTTGGAGCTCGCTGGGGAATTAGGTGAGGTCAGTACTCGGGCCCGTGAAGGCGCGTTGACAGCCAAGGATATGCAAGGCGGTACTTTCTCAATTTCCAGCCTGGGTGGTATTGGCGGTCAGTTCTTTACGCCCATTGTCAATGCACCGGAAGTTGCGATTTTGGGTGTTAGCCGCCATCAGATGAAACCGGTCTGGAATGGTAAGGATTTTGTACCACGGCTGATGTTACCGTTGTCGATTTCTTATGACCACCGGGTGATCGATGGCGCTGCCGGTGCTCGCTTTACCGTGATGCTCAGTCAAATGTTGTCAGATATCCGGAAGGTCTTGTTATGAGTGTAGTGGAAGTAAAAGTCCCCGATATCGGTGATTTTGACGCCGTTGAAATTATTGAAGTACTGGTGTCTGTCGGTGATGAGATTACCGAAAACCAAGACATCATCACGCTGGAATCTGACAAGGCGGCAATGGAAATTCCCAGTACTGCTGCCGGTAAAGTCGTAGAGTTACTCGTTTCCGTTGGTGACAAAATCGGTGAAGGCGATGTGATTCTGAAACTGGAAACCGCAGCGAATGTAGCTACTGAAAAAACCGCCGCCAAAACAGTTGAGACGGAAAAACCTGAAGCTGAAAAACCGGCAAAAGCCGTTCCAAAAGCTGCAGTCAAACCGGAAAACAGCGATATGCATGCTGAAGTACTGGTGCTGGGCTCTGGGCCCGGTGGTTATACCGCTGCGTTTCGTGCTGCAGATTTAGGCAAACAAGTCATCATGGTCGAGCGCCATGAGCGTATTGGTGGTGTCTGTTTGAACGTTGGTTGTATCCCTTCAAAAGCCTTACTGCATACAGCGCAAATCATTAATGAAGCAAGCCATATGTCAGATAGTGGTGTGACCTTTGGCGCACCAAAAATTGATTTAAAACAGTTGGCGGGCTGGAAAGACAGCGTCGTTGATAAACTGACAGGGGGTCTGAAAGGGCTGGCGAAAAAACGCAAAGTTGAGATCGTCCAGGGTGAAGGTGAATTCAGCTCGGCCAATAGCCTGTTGGTCAAAACGGCTGATGGCGAAAAAACTATCAGTTTTGATAATTGCATTATCGCGGCCGGTTCACGGGTGACCAAAATCCCGGTATTCCCAAATGATGATCCACGAATGATGGATTCCACCGATGCGTTGGAGTTAGAGGATATTCCTAAGCGACTGCTTGTCATTGGCGGCGGCATTATTGGGCTGGAAATGGCGACTGTTTATAGCGCATTGGGTGCCAAAATCAGTGTTGTCGAATTGCAGGACAGTCTTATTCCGGGCGCAGATAAAGATATCGTCAAACCGTTGCATCAGCATATTGAAAAACAGTACGAAGCGATTTATCTGAAAACGAAAGTCAGCAAAATTGAGCCACTGAAAACGGGTTTGAAAGTGACTTTTGAAGGTGACAATGCACCGAAGCCACAAACATTCGATAAAATTCTGGTAGCTGTTGGCCGCACGCCCAATGGCAAGCTGATTAATGCTGAAGCCGCTGGCGTTCAGGTCAATGATTGGGGCTTTATTGAAGTTGATGGCCAGATGCGCACTAATCAGCCACATATTTTTGCCATTGGTGATATTGTCGGTCAGCCAATGCTGGCGCATAAAGCGACACATGAAGGCAAAGTGGCGGCTGAAGTTATTGCTGGTCAGAAGTCGGTGTTTGAGCCAATGACCATTCCATCGGTTGCCTATACCGATCCCGAAGTGGCCTGGATGGGCTTGAGTGAAACTGAAGCCAAAGCACAGGGCATTGATTATGTTAAAGGTGCGTTTCCCTGGGCAGCCAGTGGTCGTAGTCTTAGCATTGGTCGTGATGAGGGCTTAACGAAGGCTTTATTTGAAAAATCCACCGGCCGTTTAATCGGTGCTGGTATTGTCGGCCCTAATGCTGGTGAACTCATCGCCGAAGCGGTTCTGGCTCTGGAAATGGGCGCCGATGCGGAAGATATTGGTCTGACCATTCATCCGCATCCGACCTTGTCTGAGACGCTCGGTTTTGCAGCGGAAATGGCAGAGGGCAGCATTACGGATTTAATGCCACCCAAGCAGACTTTGCATTCTAAATAATGTTGCAGCAAGACTTTTGGCCTGAATCAAAACAAGGGCGGGTCTTTTGACCGGCCTTTGTCTGTATTTATTTCCCGGTTATAAATGAGTGAACCAACTGCATTACGCCCCCCTTTGAAATGGGCGGGCGGTAAACGCTGGTTATTACCTAAGCTGCAAAAATTATGGCTGCCTTATGCTAACAAACGTCTGGTGGAGCCATTTTGTGGTGGTTTGTCGGTCGCGCTGGGTTTACAACCAAAACAGGCGTTACTGAATGATATTAATCCGGCGCTGATCAATTTTTATCAGCAGCTGAAAAAAGGCCTGTCGATGGATATTGCCTTGGCCAATGATGAGTCTTTGTACTATCAGCATCGTCAGCTTTTTAATAATGATTTGCAGGATCCACGTCAGCGGGCACAACTGTTTTATTATCTGAACCGCACCGGCTATAACGGCCTGTGCCGATTTAATAAATCGGGCGGTTATAACGTACCGTTTGGCCGTTATAAAACCATTCATTATCTGACCGATTTCTCAGTTTATCAGTCGGTTTTGTCACAATGGCAGTTTTGTAATACGGATTTTGAGCAACTGGCTATTGAGGATAATGATTTTATCTATGCTGATCCGCCATACGATGTGCCGTTCCGACAATATTCCCAGCAGGGGTTCGAATGGCATGATCAAGTTCGATTGGCTGAATGGCTGGTCAAACACGCCGGACCGGTTGTCTTATCCAATCAGGCAACAGATAAAATTTGCGACTTATATCGCAAGTTAGGATTTCGTCTGCGTTTTATTGAGGCACCACGTCGGATTAGTTGCAAAACGGCCTCCCGAAAAGCCGTCAAGGAAGTGCTGGCGCTACGCGGTTTTTGATACAATATGTCTTCTTTCTAAACTCATTCTTCATTACAGGATTTTTTCCCCATGTCTGATATCAACAAGGTCGTGCTGGCCTATTCCGGCGGTTTGGACACGTCAGTTATTCTGAAATGGCTGCAAGACAAATATCAATGTGAGGTGGTGACTTTCACCGCTGATTTAGGGCAGGGTGAAGAAGTCGAACCAGCGCGTGCTAAAGCACAGGCGATGGGCATCAAAGAAATTTACATCGAAGATTTACGGGAAGAGTTTGCCCGGGACTTTGTATTTCCGATGTTTCGTGCCAATGCTATTTATGAAGGTGAATATCTGCTCGGAACATCAATTGCCCGGCCACTGATTGCAAAACGGCTGGTCGAAATCGCCGCCGATACCGGTGCTCAGGCTGTTGCACATGGCGCCACCGGCAAAGGTAATGATCAGGTGCGATTTGAACTCGGCGCTTATGGCTTGAATCCCAATATCAAAGTGATCGCTCCATGGCGTGAGTGGGATTTGTTGTCACGGCAAAAACTGCTCGATTATGCCGAGCAACATAATATTCCTGTGGAAATGAAGCAGGGCAAAAAATCGCCGTATTCAATGGATGCCAACTTGCTGCACATATCCTATGAAGGCGGCATTCTTGAAGATCCATGGGCTGAAGCTGAAGAGTCCATGTGGCGCTGGTCTGTGTCTCCTGAAAATGCGCCGGATAAAGCTACCTACCTTGAGTTAACTTATCAGCGTGGTGACATCGTGGCCATTAATGGTGAGGCCATGAGCCCGGCACAAGTCATGACTTATCTGAATAAAGTTGCTGGTGAAAATGGTATTGGCCGACTGGATATTGTCGAAAACCGTTACGTCGGTATGAAATCCCGTGGTTGTTACGAAACACCAGCCGGAACGGTGATGATGCGTGCCCATCGCGCCATTGAATCACTGACTTTGGATCGTGAAGTTGCGCACTTGAAAGATGAATTGATGCCTCGTTATGCCAGCATGATTTATAACGGTTACTGGTGGGCGCCTGAGCGGAAAATGTTGCAAACAATGATAGATGCATCACAGCAAACTGTTAATGGTGATGTCAAAATAAAACTATATAAAGGAAATGTCGTCGTAGTAGGACGGCGTTCGGCAACGGACAGTTTGTTTGATGAGTCAATCGCTACCTTTGAAGACGATCTGGGAGCATATGATCAGAAGGATGCTGAAGGTTTCATCAAGCTGAATGCCTTACGTCTAAAAATCGCGGGCAAGAAACGCTCATAATAGTTCTGAATGGACTAAGGACCATGCATTAATGGATTACACCGAATACGAAGAACGCACCTCAGAGTATATGCGCCTGGCAATTTCTATGATGAAAAAACATGGTATTGCCCAGACGCCGGCGAATTATGCTGTCTGGTATGAATACGTTTCGGGTAATAATGCTAATCTAATGGAAGCGCTGGATGAACAGATTGCTAAGCATGGCCAGTTAACCGAACAACAAAGTCGTGTACTTTACGAACGCTTTTTTGATCGTGAAAAAGACCGCAATGCCATGCTGGAAATGCGACAGGAAATGGGCCGTTTGTTAAAGCAAGTGCTCAACTTTGTTTATACCGGCGTCAACACCACAGATAAAAGTAATAATCAGTTGCAGCGTATGCTGGCACGTTTGCAGCCAGATATTTCAAAGCAGCAACTTCATGATTTGGTTGAGGAAATCCTGATTGAAACCCGTCTGGTGGTGTCTGCTGGTGAGCTACTTAATGAGCGTTTGAACACGGCGGTTTCAGAAGTTGAAACGCTGAGAAAACTGCTTGACGACACCCGCCGGGAAGCCAAAACGGATACGCTAACCGGCCTTGCAAATCGTAAAGCTTTTGATGAAGCGATGACAAAAGCAGTGCATGATGCTGACAGCAGTGGGATGGACATTTCGGTTATTTTTTGCGATCTGGATATGTTCAGCAGCATCAACGACAAGCACGGACAACTGGTCGGTGATTTGGTATTACGGGTCATTGCCGAAACGCTGAAAAATGGTTTGAAAGGCCGTGACATGCTGGCCCGTTATGGTGGTGAAGAATTTGCTATTTTGTTGATGAACACCACCCTGCAAAATGCCCGTTTGATTGCTGAAACTCTGCGTACCGAAATCGCCGGTAAACGCATTCAGCGTAAAGACACGCATGAACCGCTCGGTGTTATAACCATGTCATTTGGTGTGGCTCGCTATGTCGCCGGTGAAGGGGTGGATAGTTTTATGCAACGCGCCGATCGGGCCTTGTATATGGCTAAACGGCAGGGTCGCAACAGTGTCTCTGAAGCGCCGCCACCGATTATCTGAATCCATTTAAAAACTATCAGTTATAAACACTTCTTCAAGTGGGAGTTGACCCGCGCGTGGACGGGCATCGTGCAATTTTTTACCGACAGTAATCATCATGACAATGATATGGTCATGCGGCAGATTGATGATTTTGGCGACTTTATCAAAATCAAAACCATCCATCGGACAGGTGTCGTAACCCATTGATCTGGCCATCAGCATAATATTCATGGCAGCTATACTGGCGGAACGGACACATTCGTCACGCTGACCCTGATGATGGTTGGCATAGTAATTTTCAATGGCCGGTAAAATAGCATCTTGCGCTGCTTGGGGTGCATGACGCCAGTAGCGCTCAGGTTGTTTCTCCCAGGCATTAAGATCGGCACATAACACTAACAACAGGGATGAGTCGACTACCTGTGCCTGTCCCCAAGCCGCTTCAAAGACCTGCTGACGTTTGGCTTTATCCTGAATGCGGATAAAACGCCAATGCTGGATGTTAAAAGCTGTGGGGGACAGGATGGCATGTTCCATCAGTTCCTGAACTTCCGCTTCGGTCATTTCATGACTGGGATCGTAGTGTTTAACCGAACGCCGCGTGCGGATTGCTTCTTTAACATCCATAAAAATTAATAAACCTCTTTAAAATTAATTTAATTCAACTTTCATATAGATAAACTGCTGATTATCGCGGTGACTGCGATATTGGGTTTGATTGCCGGTAAAAGCTGAATTTTCGCCCGTTTGCCCTATCAATACCCACTCACCGGCTTTGGCGTTAAGCGTCGTTAACAGGCTGCTACGGTCGATATCACCGGTACGCCGATCAAATTCAGCGAAATTTGGAAACAGTTCAATACGAAGTTGCTTATCAGATAACACTGACACCAATGCCTGAAAGCCATTATCAATTGGCAAATAGCGGGAGTTATTCTGAACAGCAGCCCCGCCTCGCGGACCAATCAATACCAGCTGTTCTTGTTGCGCAATCAGTTGACCGGTGTTGATTTGCATTGGTTCACCGGAAAGCCCACGCGCTTGTAATTGCATATCCCGATTTCGACTATCACGGGTTGACCAGCGATTAATTTCAACGCCCGCTGATTTATCATCAATCACCAGCCGACCATCATTTCTTTGTTGATTGCTTAATGCTTGCTGGCTGCGTAACACCGTAACATTGATGGATTGCTGGGGTTTATCAAGCACATCCAGTACACGCCGAACGTCTTCAAAGGTCGCACCATCACTGCGAAGAATAATCGTATTGTCAAAACTGCTGATAGCGGCATCTTCGGGCAACAAAGCCTGAATTTCGGGCAAAACTTCAGCTGGTGTCCGGTGTTTCAGTTCAATAGTGTGCATAGTGCTGACAGCCCAAACGGGTATCAGCCAGCAGAGCAAAAACAGGGAAATTAAATGACGTTTCATCAGCGTCTCCGCTCAAAGATGTAATCGGCGAGATTGCGGATCAGGATGGCTGCGTGCCCACATAGCCTCAAACTGCTGGCGTAACTGCAGGTTTTGCGCACGATCTGCTTCTGCAACATAGCCCTGATAACGCAGCGGATCAGTGCAATATAGAGTTGCATCGTCATCAACAAGCAGACACAAATACAGTTGATCTTGATCTTCACGAGCACATTCATGAATAGCAATATGACTGCTTAAGCGTTGTGCCAGCGGCAATAAACGATGACTCTGACTGACAGCATCTCGGCTGGAATGCACTAGCAAGCGCACTCGGCTCAACCTGCTATCACGTGCAAACGTACTGATGGCAGTTAAAGCCTCTTCGTTATCCAGTAAATGTTTATCCAAACCGGGTGCAAAAAAACAGATTTCACGTTTCGCTTGCTGAATTAACTGATTACCGGCAGCCACTGCCTGCTTGCGGCCATCAATGACCTGACGATTGGTTCCAGCAGGAGTGACCTCATCTGTCATTTCAGCAGTTACGCGCCTGTTCAGCAGCATTGCCGATATAACTGGCTGGTGTCATGGCTTTTAAAGCACGTTTGGCTTCTTCCGGCATATCTAAGTCATCGATAAATGCTTGCATAATCGCTTTATTGACCCGCTGGCCCCGCGTCAGTTCTTTGAGCTTTTCATAGGGGTTATCAATACCGTAACGACGCATGACGGTCTGAATCGGTTCTGCCAGTAACTCCCAGTTTGCATCCAGATCGGTAGCCATGGTTTCCGGCGCAGCCTCTAGCTTGCTGATGCCTTTCAATGCCGAGCTATAAGCCAGCATTGAGTGGGCAAACCCGACACCAATATTACGCAGTACGGTAGAGTCGGTCAGATCCCGCTGCCAGCGAGAAACCGGTAATTTCAACGCCAGATGATCAAAGGTGGCATTGGCAATCCCTAAATTGCCTTCGGCATTTTCAAAATCAATTGGATTAACCTTGTGCGGCATGGTTGATGAGCCGATTTCACCTTTAACGGTTTTTTGTTTGAAATAACCGATGGAAATGTAGCTCCAGATATCTCGGCAGAAATCAATCAAAACTGTGTTGAATCGAATCATCGCCTGGAATAATTCAGCAACATAATCATGCGGTTCAATTTGTGTAGTGTACTGATTCCAGCGCAGACCCAGGCCGGTGACAAAAGCATGTGCCATCATCGGCCAGTCAACATCGGGGTATGCTGCTAAATGGGCATTGTAGTTACCGACGGCACCATTCATTTTGCCGTACAGCAACACTGCGGCGACGTGGGTGCGTTGTAATTCCAATCGTTTAACGACATTGGCGATTTCTTTACCTAGGGTAGTTGGTGAAGCTGGCTGGCCATGGGTACGTGACATCATTGGCGTGGCGGCATGGTCATGTGCCAGTTTTTGCAAGGCGGCGATGATAGTGTCCATTTCCGGCAAAATCACTTGCTCACGGGCATTTTTCAGCATGATGCCGTAGGCAGTGTTGTTGATATCTTCTGAAGTACAGGCAAAGTGAACAAATTCTTTGACGGCATTTAATTCGCTGTTTACAGAAAATTTATTCTTGATGAAATATTCCACCGCTTTGACGTCATGATTGGTGGTGCGCTCTATATCTTTAATCGCCTGCGCATCTTCGACCGAAAAATCATTAATCACGTTGTTGATGAAGCTTTCAGCATCTGCACTCAGTCTGGGAACTTCAGGAATACCGGCATTGGCACCTAACAAATGTAACCAGCGCAGCTCAACTTCTACACGGGCTTTGAGTAAACCATATTCACTGAAGAAAGGGCGCAGGGCTTTGGTTTTGTCGGCATAGCGGCCATCGACCGGTGATATCGCGGTCAGTGCGGTTAATTCCATGAAAACTCCGTAGAAAACAAGCTGAAATGTGCGAAAAATTATAGCAGAATTCACCACCAAATCCGGATTTGATTCGGTGAAAAGCCACAATATGCGCTAAAATGCACACACCAATCGATAATTAATGTGGAGCGAATTGCGTGCTGCAAGAATACCAAAAACATGTAGATGAACGTGCTGCCGAAGGTTTGCCACCGCTGCCTTTAGATGCAGCTCAGGTTTCAGCCATTATCGAACAGCTGAAACAACCCAAATCCGCGGACACCGAAGCGCTACTCGAACTCTTGGTTCACCGGGTACCACCAGGTGTTGATAAAGCGGCATATGTCAAAGCGGGTTTTCTGGCGGCAATTGCCAAGGGTGAAACGACTTGTGAATTTATTGATGCCGTTCGTGCCACTGAATTATTGGGCACCATGATGGGGGGCTATAACATCGCACCCTTAATTGAGTTACTAGATAACGAAAAAACCGCACAGGCGGCTGAAACGGCATTAAGCAAAATTGTGATGGTTTATGACGCTTACCATGACGTCGTCGACAAAGCCGAACATAATGCGCACGCAAAAAACGTTCTGCAATCCTGGGCGGATGCCGAATGGTTTACTTCAAGGCCGCAATTGCCTGAAGAAATTACCGTTACCGTTTTTAAAGTCCCCGGTGAAACCAATACCGATGACTTATCTCCGGCTACTGAAGCCTGGAGCCGTCCTGATATTCCATTACATGCCAAGGCGATGCTGGTCAGTAAAATGCCGGATGCGCTGCAAACGATTATTACGCTAAAAGAAAAAGGCCATCCGCTGGCTTACGTTGGTGATGTGGTTGGTACCGGTTCCTCGCGAAAATCAGCGATTAACTCAGTGCTTTGGCATCTTGGCCATGACGTGCCTTATGTGCCTAACAAACGGCAGGGTGGCGTTATCCTCGGCAACAATATTGCGCCAATCTTTTTTAATACTGCTGAAGATTCGGGTGCTTTGCCCATCGAATGTAATGTTGACAAGTTAGAAACCGGTGATGTCGTTATCATCAAACCTTATGAAGGCAAGATCGTTAATGAAGCGGGCGATGTATTATCGGAATTTACTTTAAAACCGACCACATTGGCTGATGAAGTGCGTGCAGGTGGTCGTATCCCGTTGATTATCGGTCGCGGTTTGACTGATAAATCCCGCGAAACACTGGGACTGCCATCATCAGAATTATTCAAGCGGCCGGTTGAACCGGTGCATAGCGATAAAGGCTATACGCTGGCTCAAAAAATGGTCGGCAAAGCCTGTGGTGTGGATGGAGTTCGCCCCGGCGCTTATTGTGAGCCCACGGTCACCACTGTCGGGTCACAAGATACGACGGGAGCGATGACCCGTGATGAGCTTAAAGAACTGGCTTGTTTAGGCTTTTCGGCTGATCTGGTGATGCAGTCTTTTTGCCATACAGCTGCCTATCCGAAACCGGTTGATATTAAACTGCAACACGAATTACCTGAGTTTATCAGCACTCGTGGCGGTGTTTCGTTGCGTCCCGGTGATGGTGTTATTCACTCGTGGTTGAATCGCATGATTCTGCCCGATACCGTCGGCACTGGCGGCGATTCTCATACCCGCTTCCCGATTGGTATCAGTTTCCCTGCAGGCTCTGGTTTGGTGGCGTTTGCAGCTGCCTTAGGCGTAATGCCGCTGGATATGCCGGAATCTGTATTGGTGCGTTTTAAAGGGGAAATGCAGCCGGGTATTACGTTGCGGGATTTGGTCAATGCCATTCCTTATGCAGCGATCCAATCAGGTTTGCTGACCGTTGAGAAGAAAGGCAAGAAAAACATTTTTAATGGTCGGGTGCTGGAAATTGAAGGCTTGCCGGATTTGAAAGTCGAGCAGGCTTTTGAACTTTCTGATGCCTCGGCCGAACGAAGCGCCAATGGTTGTACTGTGCGTCTGAATAAAGAACCAATTATCGAGTTTATGCAGTCCAATATTGCCCTCATGGAATGGATGATTGTCGAAGGTTATGAAGATCCCCGCACCCTGCAGCGTCGTATTGATTCCATGAAAGCCTGGTTAGCTGATCCGCAGTTATTGGAACCGGATGCCGATGCTGAATATGCCGCGGTCATTGAAATTGATTTGAATGATATCAAAGAGCCTTTATTAGCCTGCCCGAATGATCCGGATGATATTAAACCGTTATCCGAGGTGGCCGGCGAAGAAATCGACGAAGTCTTTATCGGTTCTTGTATGACCAATATCGGACATTACCGGGCTGCTGGTAAAGTGCTGGAAAATATGGGTAGTCTGCCAGTCAAGTTGTGGGTCGCACCACCAACCAAGATGGATAAACACCAGCTGACCGAAGAGGGCATTTACAACACCTTTGGCCGTGTCGGTGCCCGAACGGAAACACCCGGCTGTTCTTTATGTATGGGTAACCAGGCGCGGGTAGCTGATAACGCCAAAGTGGTGTCGACTTCTACGCGTAACTTCCCTAATCGTCTGGGTAATGGTGCGGATGTCTACTTATCCTCAGCAGAGTTGGCCGCGGTCGTTGCTAGTCTCGGTCGGATCCCGACCGTAGCGGAGTATATGGAAAAAGTCGCCGGTATTCAGCCGATGGCCGATGAAATCTACCGTTACCTGAACTTCCATGAATTGGAAGAATACAAACAGGCGACGGCAAGCTAATTAGCCAGAGCAAACATAAAAAGGCTGTTTCCAAATCTGGAAACAGCCTTTTATTATGAGACGTGTGTTAACAGCCATTTATAAAGCTTGATACAACTCGGCGCCGGTCGTGAGTAATTTATTACTGGCGAAAATAAATTGCCAGCGATTACCACCTTTTTGCCGCCAGAGAACTGCGGCGCGTATACCGGCCAAGAGCAAAGCACGGACTTTATTGACATTATCGGGTTGCTGCAAAAAGCTGGCATCACCATAAACCTGCACGCGCGGCGTTAACTCGCTGACCGTACGCTCATAAATATTGGCAAAGCGCGCCACCACTTGCGGGCTGGTAATACTGCCGAAATATTCGATCTGCTGGGGAATTTGTTCAATTTCACGTCTGATTAAGTCCAGCATCGATTGTCGTTTGGCCAATTTACGTTCCAAATGCAACAGGCCAATGGCATAACGCAGCAACACAACATCTTTGTTGGACTTTTTCTTGGAAAGTTGCTGATTAAATTGCAACAGGCCGGTACGTAGATTTTCAATACCGCCATAAACGTCAGCCGTACTGGATGCATCTGTCGCCAGTAAACTGCTAAGCATTGTGCTGAAGTCGTCATTATTAACCTGACCATGATCAGCAATTTGTTGAACCAGTGTTGCCGTTTGCATTAATGCCGATAGAGCGATTACCCGATCTTGGTAAGGATTGGCTTTTTTCATGGATGCACACCCGGGGCATTGGTATCGACAATAATGCCGCCGCCAAGGCAAACATCATCCTGATAAAACACTACTGATTGACCTGGCGTTACGGCACGCTGTTTGTCATCAAAAGTGACGATGATTTGACCATTGGCATCTTGATCAATAATGCAGGCCTGATCAGGCTGCCGATAGCGGGTTTTGGCAGCGGCGCGGCAGGGAAATTCGGGTGCTTTGCCGGCGACCCAAGACAGCTGTTCAGCAGTTAATTCAGTGCTGTACAGCCATTCATGCTCGCCCTGAACCACATATAAAATGCGATTATCCATATCCTTGCCGGCTACAAACCAAGGCTCGCCGGTGCTGTTAGCCCGGCCGCCGATGCCAAGCCCCTGACGCTGACCCAATGTGTAATACATCAAGCCTGAATGTCCACCAATGAATTCACCTTCGGGTGTACGCATTTCACCGGGTTGCGCCGGAATATAACGACTGAGAAATTCACGAAAGCGACGCTCACCAATAAAACAAATGCCGGTACTGTCTTTTTTATCGGCAGTAATAAAACCAGCTTGTTCAGCCATTTTGCGAACTTCCGTTTTTGGCAGTTCACCCAGCGGAAATAAGGTAAGTGATAATTGCGCCTGACCGAGCGTATATAAAAAATAACTTTGGTCTTTTTTATTATCCAGACCTTTTAATAATTGAAATTCACCATCCACTTCGCGAACGCGGGCATAGTGACCGGTGGCGATCAAATAACCACCCAATTCCATCGCGTGATCCAAAAAGGCCTTAAACTTGATTTCACGGTTACAGAGAATATCGGGGTTGGGGGTGCGGCCGGCTTTATATTCATCGAGAAAATGTTTAAAAACAAAATCCCAGTATTCCATGGCGAAATTGGCTTCATGAAATGGCACACCCACTTTATCAGCGACTGAGATGGCGTCTTTGCGATCTTCCTCGACAGTGCACTCGCTCTCATCGGCGAAATCGACCCAATTCTTCATAAACAGGCCTTCAACGTCATAGCCTTGCTGTTTGAGCAGCAGGGCAGACACAGAAGAATCGACACCGCCGGACAGGCCGACGACCACTTTTTGTGTTGATGACATATTTATTCGTTCAGTAAATCAAGTGAGTGGCGTTTGCCAGCCAGATAATCCTGCCAGCATTGTAAAACCAGCGGGGTACGAAATTCTGCCGCACGTTTATTCATCGCATATGTATCCAACCAGACAGTTTGAGTAATATCGGGATCTAACGGTGTATCCAGAAACTCACCAAGTTGACCGGTAAAACAAAATCGGATATAGGTTTCCTGTGAAGCGCCGTGCCGCCAGCGATAAATACCAACCAACGCTTCGGGTTGAAATTGCCATGCCGTTTCTTCGCGCGTTTCGCGAATTACGGCATCAATCAGGCTTTCGTTGTCTTCTAGGTGCCCGGCGGGCTGGTTGAGTCGCACGGCGCTGCCGATGCGTTCCTCGACCATCAGAAATTGCTGATCCCGTTCGATGACGGCGGCGACGGTGGTTCTGGGAGTCCAAATCATCGGCGCATTTTAACACGGACTCAGCATTTTCTTCGCGCCATTCTCCAGGCAATAAGTCACCTAAAGTCCAAGGCCCGATAGCGGAGCGAATTAACCGCAAAGTCGGATGACCAACGGCGGCGGTCATACGCCGAACTTGTCGGTTTTTACCTTCGCGAATGGTCAGTTCCAGCCATTGCGTTGGAATATTTTGCCGGAAACGCACCGGCGGATTACGCGGCCAAATGGCAGGTTCATCAATGAGCCGTGCTTGTGCAGGCAGAGTGATGCCATCTTTTAATTGCACGCCATTTTGTAATTGTTGCAGCGCAATGGCATCCGGAATATTTTCGACCTGCGCCCAGTAGGTTTTTGCCATTTTGTGCTTCGGGTCGGCGATTTGTTGTTGCCATTGTCCATTATTGGTCAGCAGTAATAAGCCCTCGCTGTCCCGATCTAAACGACCGGCGGCATAAACGCCGGGCACGTCGATGAAATCTTTCAGTGTCTGCCGGCCATCACTATCGGTAAACTGACACAACACATCATAGGGTTTATTCAGAGCGATTAATTTCGGCATGATGAAGTACGGACTCAGATAATGCTAAAATGCGGCTTTTAATTTTTCAGGAGCCGCGTGAATGGCGTATCAGCATATCAGTGTACCGGATCAGGGACAGGCAATTGGCGTCAACGCCGATTTTTCACTTAACGTCCCGAATCAGCCGATTATTCCATTTATTGAGGGTGACGGCATTGGTGTCGATATTACGCCAGCGATGATTTCAGTTGTCGATGCAGCGGTCGAAAAATCTTACGGCAGTGACCGCAAAATTTCCTGGATGGAAGTGTATGCCGGCGAAAAAGCCACCAATGTTTATGATAAAGATACCTGGTTGCCGGAAGAAACCATGGATGCACTGCGTGAATATTCCGTTTCTATTAAAGGCCCACTGACCACGCCGGTCGGCGGTGGTATTCGTTCGCTGAATGTGGCTTTGCGTCAGACATTGGATTTATATGTTTGCCAGCGGCCAGTCCGTTATTACACTGGCACACCAAGTCCGGTTAAAAAACCTGAAGCCATTGATATGGTGATTTTCCGGGAAAACTCGGAAGATATTTATGCCGGTATTGAGTGGGCTGCGGGCACAGCCGAAGTCAAAAAAGTTATCGACTTTTTGCAAAATGAAATGGGTGTTAAAAAAATCCGTTTTCCGGACAGCTCCGGTATTGGCATTAAGCCGGTTTCTAAAGAAGGCACTGAGCGCCTGGTACGTAAAGCGATTCAATATGCCATCGACAATGATCGGGATTCAGTGACACTGGTCCACAAAGGCAATATCATGAAGTTCACCGAAGGTGGCTTCAAGCAATGGGGCTATGATTTAGCTGAAAAAGAATTCAGCGCACAGCCGCTGGATGGCGGTCCTTGGAAAGCCTTTAAAAACCCCAACACAGGCAAGCAAATCGTCGTTAAAGATTCAATTGCTGATGCCTTTTTACAAGAAATTTTGTTGCACCCGTCAGATTACGATGTGGTAGCAACCCTGAATCTCAATGGTGACTACATTTCAGACGCATTGGCGGCCCAGGTTGGTGGCATCGGTATTTCACCGGGCGCAAACTTATCAGATACCATCGGTATGTTTGAAGCCACGCATGGCACCGCGCCAGCATTGGCCGGTAAAGATAGTGCCAATCCATCATCATTGATTTTATCAGCTGAAATGTTGTTACGGCATTTAGGCTGGTTGGAAGCTGCTGACAAAGTGGTTTCCGGCGTATCGGGCGCGATTACCAATGGTCAGGTGACCGGTGATTTAGCTGCTGCTATGGGCGTCGATGCGCTGAGTTGTAGTGATTATGCTGCAGCTGTTATCCAACACATGTAAGGAGAGTTTATGAAAGTTGCAGACAATACCGTAGTCGTTATTGACTACACCCTCACTAACAACGAAGGCCAGGTTATCGATAGTTCAGAAGGCGCAGGTCCTCTGGCTTATCTGCATGGTGCAGGGAATATCATTCCGGGCTTGGAAGATGCGTTACTGGGCAAAGAAGCCGGTGATGAAGTTAAAGCCAGCATCGAACCTGCCAATGCTTATGGCGAACGTCATGAAGCACTGAAACAAGAAGTGCCTGCAGAATTGTTCAGCGGTGTTGAGAAAGTTGAAGTCGGCATGCAATTCCAATCAGAAACAGATCAAGGTCCGGTTCTGGTCACTGTTACTGAAGTCGGCGATCAAACCATCACTGTTGATGGCAATCATCCATTAGCGGGTGTGCATTTGAATTTTGATGTCAACGTTCGTGAAGTACGTGAAGCCACTCAGGAAGAACTGGAACATGGTCACGTTCACGGCGAAGGTGGTCACCACCACTAAAATAAAGCTGTTTACAAACAGTTTCCCAAAGACGGGCATTGCGCCCGTCTTTTTGTTTGAGAAACAAAATACATGCAAGACATTGAAAATTTAAATCAGCAATTTGCGCTGATGGATGCTTTAACCTTTGTTGATGGTCCCAATGGCACGGTGATGATCAATATCAAAACATCCCGGGCTGAGGCGCAAATTTGCACCTACGGTGCGCAGGTATTGTCATTTAAACCGGCAAAAGCTGACGCAGACATGTTATTTCTCAGCCCGCAAAGTGCCTATGGTGAGGGTAAAGCGATTCGTGGTGGGGTGCCTATTTGCTGGCCATGGTTTGGGGATGATCCTAGTGGCCATGGTCGTCCGGCACATGGCTTTGCACGTAATCAGGTTTGGCAGATTATTGATACCCGGCAAACTGATGAAGGTGACGTTTGCGTCAGTCTGCAACTATTGCCGACGGCATGGAGCCGGCAATACTGGCATTGCCAATTTGCGCTGCAATTAACGATAACCATTGGTGACAGTCTGAAAATGGCTTTGACCACCGAAAATCGCGATCACGAAAGCTTTGTGATTTCCCAGGCACTGCATACCTACTTCAATATCGGCGATATCGAAAAATTACATTTACGTGGCCTTGATAACTATCATTATCTGGATAAAACACTGAACTTTAATGAAAAATTACAGCAGGGCGATGTGCATTTTTACACCGAAACTGATCGGATTTATCTGCATTCCCCGGAGCAGTTATTTGTTGAAGATGAGGCCTTAAAACGCCGTATAGTCATTGAAAGTCATGGCTCGCAAACGACTGTGGTCTGGAATCCCTGGAACAAGGTTGTCATTCTTAAAGATATGCTCAGTGATGCCTATCAACGTTTTATTTGCGTTGAAACAGCTAATGCAGCTGATGACAGTATCGAACTGGCACCCGGAGATTCCCACACACTAAGTGCAGAATACCGGATTTTGGATTTAGGTTAGTTTTATAACGTTGTGACTTTGTAACTGCTCTGTACGTTGGGGCAAAACCTGTATTTTTGGTGAGCGGTAACCAAAAACGTTTATTGAGCATAATGGAGTGAACATTTTAACGCCTGACTCAGCGCTGTTCACGGGGTATATTGTTGAGCATGACCATGTTATGAAAACTTAATATTTCGCAAAGCACATAAATTATGGAATGGATCACCACATATTTCGATAAATTCATCGAACTCATCAAAACACCAATCCTGGGCGAAAGCTCGATCACAATAGCCAGTGTTTTTGGCTTTATACTGATTGTGGTTATTGCCTGGTGGGTGTCTTCAACTGTTGAGCGCATCATGCAACGAATGACGCTTGGGCGATCCTATCGGCATATTGATGATTCAACTTTTTATCTTATCAGCCGATTGCTGCGTTATATCATCTGGATCACGGCGACATTGGTGGGGCTGTCCTATATCGGCTTTAACCTGACCGGCCTGGCCTTTATCGGTGGTGCAATTGGTGTAGGTATTGGTTTTGGTCTGCAAAATATTGTCAGTAACTTTATTTCGGGCATTATTCTAATTCTCGAAAAAAGTTTGAAAATTGGTGATTTTATCGAAGTGTCATCTGGCACTTCAGGCATTGTCAACGAGATTGGACTGCGTTACACCCGCATCACGACGCGGGATAATGTCGATATTCTGGTGCCTAACTCCGAATTTATTAATGGCCAGGTAACGAACTGGAGTTTCAATGAAAAATTTCGTCGTATTCATGTGCCATTTGGTGTTGCCTATGGCACCGATAAAGAACTTGTTAAAGTTGCCGCGCTGAAAGCTGCTCATAAGGTTGAAGGTATCATGGTCAATGATCCCGGTAGATTGCCTCAAGTCTGGCTGACAGAATTTGGTGATAGCAGCCTTAACTTTGAACTGGTTGTTTGGGTAGGCAACGATCTGATGAGCCGTCCGGGTGGCACCAAGGCGATGCTTTTGTGGGAGATTGATACCCAACTGGCTGAACATAAAATTGAAATTCCATTCCCACAACGTGATCTGCATATTCGCTCAGGGCGACTTAACGTTGCACTGGAGCGGGATGATAAACAGGAAAGCTAATATATACTGCTAATAGTAAGATATTCTGTTCGCAGACTATCGATTGTGCTCTGCGGATAAAAATGATTATTCAGCCACCAGCACATCAGCTTTATAAAATGCTCCATTATCCAGTGCCAATGCTTTGCTCAATTTTGGCAATAATGCCTGCATGGTGGGCATTAACTGCCAGGGTGGATTTATCACTATCATGCCTGACGAAGTCATACCGCGTGCATTGTTATCGTCAGTAATGGCTAATTCAAAACGTTGGATATCCCGGATGCCACTATTGATCAGCTGTTTTTCCATGCGGGTAATGCGACTGCGTTCCACCACCGGATACCAAATCGCATAACTGCCAGTCGCGAATTTTTTATAAGCATCGATCACCGTTTGAGTGACCCAATCGTAATCTGATTTAATTTCGTAAGACGGATCTATCAATACCAGTCCTCGACGGGAAACAGGTGGCAATAGCGTTAATAATCCTTTTAAACCATCCTGATGCATCACCCGGACGCGTTTGTCACGATACAGATTATTTGCCAGTAATTTAGCGTCTTCTGTGTGTAATTCATATAACCAGGCGCGATCCTGAGGCCGCATAAAATGCCGGGCAATCATGGGGGAACCGGGATAGAGCTGCATCACACCATCCGTATTGAGCTTATTGATAACTTCAAAATAACGATTAAGCTCCGGCCAATCGGTAGCATTCAGTTTGCCAATACCGGTTTGGTATTCCTGTAACTTTTCAGCATGTGCGGAGCGAAGATCATATAAGCCAGCCCCGGCATGGGTATCAATATAGTCAAATGCCTTATCTTTTTTACCCAGATGCAGCAAAATCTCAATCAACACAATATGCTTGTTAACATCGGCAAAGTTGCCAGCATGGTAGGAGTGGCGGTAGCTAAGCAAATCAGATTCCAGTTATTAGATTGTGGCAAATCAGCTCACTGAGGTTGGCTATAAAAATTCCTAACCCGGTTGAAATATTGGGTTTTATGCTTCAACCCAAACTGTCTGAATCTGCATATTCTTTGGGGTCACTATTTATCAGTGACAATTGTGTTTCTGTGGTCATTAATTTACCAAGCTCTGAATCGGTGCCGGAATCCTTCCCCCTAAACGGACAAACCGGTTTTCCTGACTGCCCATGTTAACAGCCATAACCGGCCCTTCACCAAGCAGACCCCCAAATACCACATGATCACCGGCTTTCTTACCGGGTGCCGGGATCAAACGGGCCGCCGTGGTCTTTTTGTTAATGACACCAATGGCCATTTCGTCGGCAATAATTGCTGATAGCATTTCTGCTGAGGTATCGCCAGGCAGGGCAACCATATCCAGACCAACTGAACACACGGCTGTCATGGCTTCGAGTTTTTCTAAGCTCAACGTGCCATTGCGGGCCGATTCGGCGATGCTTAAATCTTCGCACACCGGAATAAAGGCCCCACTCAAACCGCCAACATGCGAGCTGGCGAAGGCACCGCCTTTTTTTACGGCATCATTCAGCATCGCTAAAAATGCCGTGCTGCCGGGTGCACCAATAGCAGGTAAACCAATTGCTTCAAAAATTTCACCGACGCTGTCATTTTTATTCGGCGTGGGCGCCAGCGACAGATCGACAATCCCAAATGGCAATCCCAATGTTTGTGCCACTTCGCGGCCGACCAGCTCACCGGCGCGGGTTAAACGGGCGGCAGTTTGTTTAATCACATCGGCTGCGCGGCTCAAATCCATATTTTCATCTTCGGCAATAGCCCGTTCCAGTGCGGCTTTAACAACACCCGGACCACTGACACCGACGCTGACCACAGCATCGGCTTCGCCAATGCCCAGATACGCGCCGGCCATAAACGGTACATCTTGCGGAATATTGGCAAATACCACCAGTTTGGCGGCAGCCAAACCATCATCTTTGGCAGTAAGCTCAGCGGCTTCTTTAATGATATGACCCATACGGATAATCGCATCCATATTGATGCCGGCACGGGTGCTGGCGACATTGACCGATGAGCAAACCCGTGTGCTTTGTGTCAGGGCTTGAGGAATTGCTTCAATCAGCGCCCGATCACCAGTACTCATGCCTTTTTCCACCATAGCGCTAAAACCGCCGATAAAATCAATGCCCAGTTCATTGGCAGCTTTATCAAGCGTCAGCGCAATCTCGACCATTTGCTCAGAAGAAAAGGGCGCCGCAACGACACCGATCGGGCTGATAGAAATACGTTTATTGGCGACTTCGATGCCATAACGACGTTCGATACGCGTGCAGGTTTCAACTAACTTACCGGCGTAGCGCGTGATTTTGTCGTAAATCTTACGCTTAAAAGTCGCCAGATCATCGCTGACGCAATCAGTGAGGTTAATACCGACGGTGACGGTACGCAGATCCAGATTTTCCTCACGGACCATTTGCAGCGTGGAAATAATATCTTTTTGATTAAGCATGGGGCTTCCTAAAGTTCGGGGCTGCGTGACGTTTAGTTAAGAATGTTGCTGACCGATTCGAAAATCTTACGATGCTGGACGCTGATTTCCAGGTTTAAACGCTCTGCAATCCCGTTCAGAGCATCACGCAAATTATCCATAACCGTGGCACGCGGTACATCAATTTCAAAGACCATCAGATTATCCATCGGATTTTTACCCCCTTTGAAAATTGCCTGAATATTAGTGATATTTACGCTATGGGTATATAACGCACCGGCAACTTCGGCCACCAGACCGCGGCGATCCGGGCCGATGCAGGTAATGATATAAGGCTGAACTTCTGGTTTATGTTGTTGCCAGTCAGTGGTATGTTCATCCCAAAGATGAACATTGATAAACAAGCCCATTGCTTCACAAGCCATTTCGATGGCTTCTTGCAATGCTTTTGGTGTTTCCGTATCAGGAATCGATGCCAGCAGCAGGGCACCGAAGACGTTTTCCAGCAAAGTTTGGCTAAGGTTTTCGATATTGCCCTCGCGTTGCTGAATCACTTTGGCAACTGTGGCCATAATGCCCGGCTGGTCACTACCTAATACCGAAATCAGAACTTTATTCATCAAGTTTCCTTTGTTTTTTTCAAGCTTTTAGCCGGCCGGAAAGACTGGTCATCTGCTTGCTGTCGGACTGGATTGCTTCGCTGGCGCTCGCAGCGACACAATTAAGCGGTGCAATAATAATTCGTTATTACGAAGCTGCAGGCCGTGGCAATCTATTTTCAACCGGGTATATCAGGCCCATTTCTGGCGAATTTGTTCCCGGTGAATATACAGCCATTGAATGGCAATAATCGGAATGGCTGAAATAATCTTGCCATCATTAAGCAATTGGTAAACATCATCGAATGGCAGCACAGCAACGGCGATGTCTTCATTTTCGTCTGCCACGCCGTGAAAACCGCCAATACTGCGGCTATCAATCTTGCCGCAATATAAATGCAAAAGTTCAGAGGTGCCACCTGGGGAGGTGAAAAACGCATTAATTTTAATCAACGCCTGAATGTCGCAGCCGGACTCTTCGAGCGCTTCACGGCGGGCAACGTCTTCAGGTGTTTCACCGGGCTCAATGGCACCCGCGACGATTTCCAATAACCATGCACGTTCATCTTGCAGTTGCAAAGCGCCAACCCGGAACTGCTCAATAATCACCACCGCATCTTCAACAGCATCGTAAAGGATCACGGCAACACATTCACCACGATGAAATACTTCGCGTTTTAATGGCGCACTCCAGCCACCCTGATAAAGTGTATGTCGGACTGTTAATTCGTTAACAGCAAAAAAGCCTTCAAAAACGGGCATTTCGGCAATAATTTCAAAACGTTTGTCAGCATTATTCAGCGGCATTGGCAGTCTTGGTTTTTTGAAAAGCGTCGGTGGAAATACCCTCAAGTTTACGCAAATAGGCAGTAAATCGGCTGTTATCTTTTTCGATATGTTCAAGTTTGACGGGTAAATAACCCAGTGCAGGGGCACACCAGAGGGTGGTTTTGCGATCACTGTCGACATCACGTTCACGCGTTAATTTGACGGCATTGATCTTGCCAAGCGGTGTATCGATGGTTTCTTCGCCGAGACGGACGATTTCGTAAATTTTTAATTTACCACCATCGGCGATGGTATAAGTCAGCCGCTCGCGCTGGTCACTTAAATCATGCATGACCTGTAGTTGGTAGACGAGTTTGTCGAGTGTATTTTTTTTGATTTCCAGATCCCAAGGATGCTCTCGATCGTCAATATGCACCTCGCGATTATCCCAGTAAAAATCCATGGTCAGTAATTTATCCTTGTTCCCACCTTCACGGGAATAACGATAAAACATAGGCCGTATATGATCATTGTGATACACCCATAAGCTGGTTTCTTCAATGACATCCGGTTTGATAAAGGCAAACACGCCTTTGGCCTGCGTTGTCGAGATAAATTTTCGTTGACCGGCAACATCGGTGCTCAGTGTTTGCTGTAATTCGCCGGCCTGAATGCCATTGAGTTCGACCTGATAATTGGCATAAAAATCAGGCAGCGGTTCTGCCTGCAGCGTTGAAGCTAACAAGAACATTAAGCTGGTCAGCAGTTGTCTCATGTTAAGTGCCTTGTTGAATCAACAGCTTTATGGCATTCGGATAAAGTTTATGTTCCTCAACCAAAACCCGTGCTGCTAAAGATTCTGGTGTGTCGTCAGCCAGAACAGGTACTTTTGCCTGTAACACCACCGGACCGTCATCCAGTTCTGCTGTAACAAAATGTACACTGGCACCATGCTCTTTTTCACCGGCTTCAATTGCTCGCTGATGGGTATGAAGCCCTTTAAATTTGGGCAGCAGGGAAGGGTGAATATTGATTAGCTTACCGGCAAAATGCCTGACAAATTCAGCCGTTAAAATCCGCATAAAGCCAGCAAGTATCACAAAATCCGGCTGGTAGGTATCTATTGCCCGGGCCAATTCATTGTCAAAGGCTTCTCGGCTGTCAAAATCACGATGATTGATCAATTGTGTTTCGATGCCCGCTGCAGCAGCGGTTTGCAGACCGGCGGCATCAGGACGATTGCTGATCACTGCAACAATTTCAGCATTAAGGTCATCCGCATCAATGGCACGGATAATCGACTGCATATTGCTGCCACGACCGGAAATTAGAATTACCAGTCTGGCCCTTGTCATCGGATAATCACGCGCTCACTGTCTTCGGATGCTTCGATATGACCGATACGCATGGCAGTTTCGCCAAGACCAATCAGGGTATTGACCGTTTCATCAGCTTGCTCAGCAGCAACGACTACAATCATACCGATACCATTATTAAAGGTGCGATACATTTCTCTATCAACCACATTGCCGTGCTGCTGCAACCAGTCAAATACCGCTGGCCGCTGCCAGTTATCGGGATTGATTACTGCGATAACACCTTCAGGAAGTACACGGGGAATATTTTCCAGCAAGCCGCCGCCGGTAATATGTGATAATGCATGAATATCAACTTTTTCAGTAAGTTGAAGTAATGACTTCACGTATATTCTGGTTGGGGCTAAAAGTTTTTCACCGAGCGTTGCGCCATCAAAAGCATCTTTTAAATCTGCTCCACTGCGTTCCAGAATTTTACGAATCAGTGAATAACCATTTGAATGCGGACCGGATGAAGCAATACCAATAATGGCATCGCCCGCAGCGACTTTACTACCATCAATGATTTGATCTTTTTCGACAATACCGACACAAAAACCAGCCAAATCGTAATCACCATCTTCATACATGCTGGGCATTTCGGCTGTTTCACCACCAACCAGCGCAGCGCCGGATTGCAGGCAGCCTTCGGCAATACCCGCGACCACGTTGGTAGCGATATCGATATCAAGTTTGCCGGTTGCATAGTAATCAAGGAAAAACAGTGGCTCAGCACCGAGAACAGCAATATCATTGGCACACATGGCAACCAAATCGATACCGATTGTATTGTGAATGCCGGAATCAATCGCCAGCCTCAGTTTGGTGCCAACACCGTCTGTACCGGATACCAAAACAGGATTTTTATAGCGGTCTAATGGCAATTCAAATAAACTGCCAAAACCACCTAAACCTGCCATGACGCCGGGACGTTTGGTTTTTGCAGCAAGGGGTTTAATGCGATCAACCAGCGCGTTGCCTGCCTCAATGTCGACACCGGCATCATGGTAACTGAGAGAAGTAGCTGTATGGCTGTTGGAATCAACGGGATCGGTCATGCTGGGTTCCTGAGAATAATGGGCGTCACACTCGAAAATCAGCGTGCTAGAATACCACAATGACTCGATTAATTACTGTGCTGTATTTAATTTTTACCGCTTCGTCCGCCTATGCGGCGCAGGTTTCTAACTTCTATCAGGCACAAGTGCCGGTGGCTTCACAAAGCGACCAGGATCGTCGTCAGGTAACACCTGATGCACTCAAACAAACTATCCTTAAAATTGTAGGTGACCGGCAGACGGTCAATAAAGCCGATATTACTGCATTGTTAGCTGATGCAGACCGATATGTCGAGCGCTATTCTTATCAGCAAATCAATCATGATGATGATCCCATTACGCCGGAAAAACTGGCTGTGAATTTCATTTTTGATGCTAAAACACTTACCAATGCCCTGCAACGTATCGGCTTACCCATTTGGGGCGAAAACCGGCCAGAAATACTGATTTGGTTGGCTTCGGACAGTGGCAGTGAACAAAATCTGATTGGCGATAGTGATAACAATATCGTCAGCGACATTATCGAACGTGAGGCTGCTCGTCGTGGCTTACTGCTGATACTGCCGGTAATGGATTTGCAAGATCAAACTCAAATCAGTTTCAGTGATATCTGGACGGGTAATAACAGCACTGTTCAACAGGCTTCTGAACGTTACGGTACGCGTATTATTGTGACGGCTCAGATACGTGGTAATGCGTCGCAAACCGCTATCAGTTGGCAATTACTCAGTAATAACAATAATTTTCGCTGGCAAAGTGAAGGGGATTTGAATATCGCCATAGCCGAGGGTATTGATCAATTAGCCGACACGCTTGGTCAACGTTTTGCGCAACAAATAGGATCATCGCAACAACTGGCTGTAGAGATCATCGAAGTTAAAGACTACAACGATTACAATCGATTGCTGGCTTATCTTAATAACTTGCAAGCAGTTGAATCCGTTAGCATTGTCAGTATGAATGAGCAGTCATTAAAGCTGGAACTGACCATTCGTGGCGAAGTCAGCAAGTTTCGGGAGTTGTTGGCTTTTGATGGTCTGCTGCAAGCCAATGAGGTAATGGCAGACAATAATGTTGAGCAATACCGGTTGTTGCCTTGACCCGACGCGATATACCTAACTTAATTTGCTGGTTTCGCATTGCGTTGGTTGCCCCTGTGGTCTGGACAATGCTGAAATTTGATTTTCAACTGGCCTTATTATTATTTGCTATTGCCGGTATATCTGACGGTTTGGATGGATTTTTAGCCAAACATTATCATTGGAAAAGCCGGTTAGGCTCGATTCTGGATCCCCTTGCTGACAAACTTTTATTGGTTGCCAGTTTTGCAACGCTTAGTTATCTAGCACTATTACCGTGGTGGTTGTTTGCCTTGGTGATGGGCCGAGACTTGCTGATTGTAGCCGGGGCTTTTGCTTATCATAAGGCATTCGGTGAATTCGAATTTGAGCCGTTGTGGAGCAGCAAAGTTAATACGTTGCTGCAAATCGTGCTGGTATTGCTAGTGATGGTGCAGGTGCAGTGGTTTCCGCAGTTAGATGAAATCAAAACCATCGTGATTTGGATAGTTGTGTTCAGTGTCATCATCAGTGGCAGTGAATATGTATTGGTTTGGGGAAGGAATGCATGGCGACAATGGAAAAAAAACTGATATCCGATAGCAATAAATGGCTGATTTTAATTTCAATTCTGCTGTTCGGGTTTCTGTTGTATCAATTGGCCAGTGTCTTGTTGCCATTTTTAGTGGCAGCTTTATTTGCCTATCTGGGTGACCCACTGGTAGACCGACTGGAAGCCCGTAAGTTGTCACGTACCGTTTCGGTGGTCATTGTCTTTAGTGTCCTGTTTATTGTGACAATAGCAGCGATTTTGATTTTTTTGCCCCTACTCAGCGCTCAGTTAGCTTCATTATTTGAAAAATTGCCAGGCTATATCGACAAACTACAATCCAGTATTGAGCCAATAATGCAGTCATTGGGTTTATCAAAAGATATGATTAATCTTGATACGTTGAAAGATGCCCTGAAAAATTACTGGTCAGAAGCCGGAAAGATGGCTGGTGATGTGTTTAGTTATGTCAGTAAATCCGGAATGGCGTTACTGACTTTTATCACCAATCTGGTGCTAATCCCAGTATTAACTTTTTATTTGCTGCGAGATTGGGATTTATTAGTCGCGCGTTTTCGCGAATTATTGCCGCGTCGTCATGCTAAAAAAATTACTGATTTGTCTTTAGAGTGTGATGATATGTTGGCTGGTTTTCTTCGTGGTCAGCTAATGGTTATGTTGGCATTATCCATTATGTACAGCATCGGTCTGACCCTGATTGGATTGGATTTGGCGCTGCTGATTGGCGTCATTGCCGGTATTGTCAGTTTTGTGCCGTATCTGGGATTGCTGGTTGGGATTTTGCTGGCTGGTTTGGCTGCTTACTTTCAGTTTCAGGAATGGTTACCAATACTCTACGTTATTGCTGTATTCAGTTTTGCTCAAATTATTGAAGGTAGTGTGCTGACGCCACGTTTTGTGGGTGAACGTATTGGACTGCATCCAGTCGCGGTTATTTTTGCCGTAATGGCCGGTGGCAGTCTATTTGGTTTTGTTGGTGTTTTGTTAGCGTTGCCAGTGGCAGCAGTTGCCATGGTGTTGGTACGCCACGTACATGACCATTACGTCAACAGCCAACTTTATTCTGTTGAATGATGGCCCAAACGCAGCTAACTTTGCGCCTGTCGCCGCAGGAGGTTTATCGTCTTGATAATTTTCTGTTTGCTGATGAAGCGCTGCAGCAAGCCATTGAGGAGTTTTGTCATGGCCAGGATAGTAGTTTTTTATATTTATGCGGTGCTCAGGGTGCCGGTAAAAGTCATTTGTGCTTGGCCATTGCAGACCAAATACAACAAAAATCCAGTGTTGCCTATCTAAATTTTCAAGAATTACAGCAAACCGTTGAGCCGGCCGCTCTGATGTCATTAATGCAAGCTGATGTTATTTGCTGTGACGATATTGAAGCGATTACTGGCAATCAAGCCTGGCAAGAGGCGTTATTCCATGCCTTTAATGAGCTGCGTCACCAGCAAAAACCTTTGTTAATTGCGACTGACAATCCACCTTCTAAGTTGACCATTGAACTCGCGGATCTACGTTCACGCCTGGCAACGGGTTTGGTATTTCAACTACCCGTAATGGCTGATCAGCGTAAACAGCAGGCATTGATATTACAGGCGCAAAGCCGTGGCCTGATTCTGTCTGAAGACGTAGCTCAATATCTGTTACGGCACTATGGCCGTGATATGCCATCTTTAATGGCCGTGCTGCAAATGCTTGATAAAGCTTCGTTACAAGCGCAGCGGCGATTAACAATCCCATTTGTAAAAGAGGTGATGCAGCATGGCGTCTAGCCCCATGCTGACCGTGATATGGCCTGAAGCTGCAGGTGTGTTACAGCCTATCAATAAAGTAATCTGGCCAGCCGCGCTGCAGCAACTTCTCAGAAAAAGCCGTTTTCAGGCAGAACAATCGGATTACCCATCGCTGTTGCTCCAACAATTCGGACAAGCTAAGAGCCCGGATTTACCGTTAGCGGCGCTGCGATTTCCCGGAGAAACGGCTCTTTGCGCTGATCTTTGTTACCTGCATCCTGACAGGGACTGCCTGCGTTTATTTCATCGCGATTTGCAGGTTTCAGATGTTGAAGCCGCGCAATTACAAACCAGTTTAAAACCGTTGCTGGAT
>JAWWAG010000006.1:0-33356 GCA_033721795.1 Methylophaga sp.
CTGCGGATATTCTTTACTGAGATCGTTTAAATGATTGGCAACCGATTTTTGTACATAGACACTGTCATCATCTTTGAGCTGCGCCAGCAGTGCCAGCGCCTTTTCTAATGGAATATGATTTAAACGTATTCCCCAAGGCAATCTGGGCCGCAGGCCTTCAGAAGCCAACCTTCGAAGGTGTGGATCGTTGCTTTGTGTCCACAGCAGCATTCGCTGGTATGTCAACTCGAAATGTTGTTCCAAATAAGGCCGGATCGCAAATTCAGCAGTAAATAATGGCGTCAATGAAGCCAGTACCGTCAAGCCCAGATCGGGGGTTTTTAAACCGGCGCGGCCGGCATAACTGATAAGCGGCCAGGCAATATAATGTTGCCAACCATCCGTATTTTCAGATGCCGGCCAGTTTTCGGCCAACACTACCAATTCGGGTGCGATTTTACTGAAATTCTCAGATAACTGACTGGCAATCGCATTAACGATAAGATTCACTCGCTGAGTCAGACTCAAGGATGGCAACTTCGCTAACACCTGTTGCTGAAACTGACTTTTATCAAAACTGCTAAATTGGCTTTTAAGCGCTAACGCTAAAAATGCTAGTGCCTCGGCATTAATCAGCTGTTTCAGCGGCTCCGCCATCAACGTTTATCGAACACCGCGATTGATTCAACATGGCTGGTATGCGGAAACATATCCATAATACCGGCCGCTTGTAACTGATAACCGTGCTTATGTACCAGCTCCCCGGCATCCCGTGCCAGCGTCGCCGGATTGCATGACACATAAACAATTTGCTCGGCGCCCAGTGCGGCCAACTGCCCCATCACTTCATACGCCCCGCTTCGCGGCGGATCCAGCAAAATTTTATTAAAGCCCGCTTTTGCCCACGGATAATCGGCCAGTTGGGTTTGCGTTAAATCAGCCAGCTCAAATACAGCATTGTTCAACTGATTTTTTTCAGCATTACGCCGGGCATGGTCAACCAGCGATGCATCCCCTTCCACACCCACCACTTCTTTTACTTGCAGCGCAATCGGCAATGTAAAATTACCTAAACCACAGAATAAATCCAGCAACCGATCAGATGGCTGCAAATCCAGTAATTGCATCGCCAGCGGAATCATTTTCTGGTTAATCCCGGCATTGACCTGAGTGAAATCACCGGGCGCAAAATCAAGCATCAGGCCCGGCATGGGAGAATAGGCCAGTTGTGGGTGCTCGGGCCATAAGGGACTCACGGTATCGGGACCACCCGGCTGCTGATAAATCCATAAATCATGCTGCTGGCCATAATTAATCAGCGCACTGATATCGTCTGCTGACAATGGGTCCAGATTACGAAAGACCAGAGCGGTATGATTATCATCCATAGCCACTTCGATTTGCGCGATACGTTCTCTGGCCGCTAATGTTTCTATAAGTCCAGCCAGTTCAGTTAAACGCAGACCAACGCGCGGATCCAACACTTCACATTGATTTAATTCGGCAATAAACGGCGCCGATTTTTCCCGGAAACCCACCAGCACTTTTTGTTTTTTATGGACATATTTAACGCCGAGACGCGCTTTACGACGATAGCTCCAAAGCGATCCCGTTAACGGTGATAACCATTCCGCCGGTGTTAACTGACCAAAATGGGCAAATTGCTCAGCCAGTGTATTTTGTTTTAAACGCAGCTGTGCGTCTGGCTGCATATGCATCAGGCTGCAACCACCACAAACACCAAAATGTGCACATTTGGCTTCAACCCGATCAATCGAAGCACGCAGTACTTCAATGGTTTTGGCTTCATCAAATTTGCTGTGTTGGCGGGTATACTGAAACCGAACGGACTCACCCGTTAAGGCACCATCTATAAATACTGTTTTGCCTTCGATGCGTGCAATACCCCGACCATCGTGTGCAAGCGTCTCAATATCTGCTGTAAAAATCTCTTTGGGAACCTGTTTTCTGCGATATCGCCGCGCCATTTTTCTGCCTTACCAATAAAAAAGTCCGACCACGCTATGCGAGGCCGGACTATTGCGTGAATAGAATTACTTTTGTTGCCAGCTACCGTTTTGCTGATACCACCAGCCTTTGGCTGCATTACTGATCCAGCGACGGGCAAAGGTTTCTTGAATATCTGCCTGCCACTCAGGATGACCATTCGCACGGGCAATTTCAGCATATAACGCTTTGCGATCCTGATTTTCTTCAGCAATCAGCGTATTAACCAAATTGCGATCTTTTAAAGGCACGGCCTTAGCATCACGCAGCGTTATCAAACCATCTTGTGTCAGACCAATCGCACCGCTTTGATAAAACGGTTGTAATTGTTCATGACGGGCCTTCATTTTTGCTTGCAAGGCGTTAATCGCTGGTGAGTTGATATTCATATCAGCCTGCGCCTGTGCTGGCGAAACCAGCCAGTTAAGAACTTGCATTGCCACAGGCAAATCTTGATTAAGCTGACTTTTCGGTCCACTGTCCGGAGACGTTGCTGGTTTATTGGCCGCATCTTCACCCCAGACATCTTCAATAATTCGATCTGCGGCTTTTTCCGCTGCGGCTTCCGGAAAGTAAATATTGATGGTAACGCAAGACACCAACAGCAGCATGGTCATAAAACTGGTGAAACTTGAAACTAAGCGCATATAAATCACCTTTACTCGATTATCGGTCCGTCACTGTTTTTGACTGCCTGAAGGCGTGCCAGCAGATCTGGCCAGTCAACAAGACGGGTATAGCCTTTAACATTTATCCATGGGGGCAGCCCACCACCTTTCACAATATAATACCCTTGTTCAGCATCTTCGATGCCACTCATCTGACAAACATCATTCTTCAACTGGCAGCGAATGCCCAGCTTGTCATATGAGAAATCTTCAAAAAACTGCAAAAAACTACGTGACATGATACCGCTGGCACCGCCGCCGATTTGCGATAAATTATCTACAGCGCGCTGACTGATACGGCGTTTACCGGGATTATTAACAGAGGTAGCAAATTGGGCATCAAATTCCACAGGCTGCCAGTTTGATAGACGTAACCCAGAAATATTGCCATCCAGACGGCCGCTGATTTTACCAAAATCAAAAGTACGGGTAAGCAATTCCAAATCGATTTGCTGCATATCAATATTTCCGTAAAGCTGCGGCAAACTGCCAAATGGCGATTGCAACTGCAAGTCTTTGATAATCGTTGTGCCGTCAAATACTTTTACCTGCAAGGCGCCGTCAATATCAATTTGTTGATTCTGATAGCTGACCCTGGGGATCACACCCGATAATTTGCCATCCATCTCCGGCCAGCCAATGGCATTGGTCAGAGCCTGCATAGACAACGGTTTAAGCAAACCCTCAAATTGCCAGCTACTACCCGTATCGGCATGCTGAAAGTTAAAATCGCTTATTTGTAAACCACCATCCAACATTGGTAATTCTAATGGTTCGATTAATATTAATTGATTGTCAGTGACTTCAGCTTGCAAGCTACTGGCACCCACCGGTAACGCGCCAAAAGCCAATTTTTGCCAGCTTAAATTCACTGGTACCGTATGCTGTGCCGTCGTCCAGGCAAACTCACCGTCGAGTCCCTCAATGGCAAAACGCCCGTTATTATCCTTTATGGTCAGTTGCTGCAAATCAGCTTGCAATTGCAGCTGATTTATATGCCATTCCAGTTGTCCGCCAATGAGACCATCGGTGGTTAAATCTGCCACCGCCGTTGCCGGCACAAACGGCTGTATCCACCATTTATAAATTGACGATAACGGGCTGGGTGCAAGGCTCATTTCGAGTCGTTGAAGTTGATTATGCTGTATTTGTAAATCAGCTTTTGCTGATAACACGCCTTGCTGTTCAAACTCGATATCACGTAAATGCCAAACGGCATTGTCAGATTGCATTTCACCGCTAAAGGCCAGTTGCAACGGTGTCTGTTGAAAATCCAGAAATACTGGCGCCCAATAGCTCTGACCATTATTTAAAGTCAGATCCGACTGGAATTGCCATTCTTGTTGGTGTTGCGCCGTTAAATCCAGCATCAGATCCAAGTTTTCACCGACGTGATTGCCGGTATCATCGCTGAAACTGAAATCAGGGCTGCGTAATGTGATGTCAGCGTTAATCACTTGCGAGTCATTACCCGTTAAATCAGCAGTGCCGGAAACCATCCCTTTGGGCTGCCAGCGATTGATCATCGTTAAATCACGGTTTGGTAAAAATTCTGCCAGTAATGTCAGCAGTGAAGATACCTCCAGTTGCTGGATATTAAGCGTGCTCTGCCATTGTTTATCTTTAAGTTGCAAGCTCAGTTGTAATTGGCCACTGGCAAGCTCTAGCTGCGCTATTTCAAGCTGATAATCTTTCGTTAGCGTGTTGGCAGCAAATGACAACGCGACATGCTGCTGACCAAGCAAAGCATGTGTGAACTGTAATTGACCCTGCTGGCATTGCCAGAACTTTGCTGCGATCTTAAATTGCTGGCAATTTAAAGCGACGTTTTTTAACTGCTGATCAGCCAGCATAAATTTATCAGCCGTTGCCTGCATCGCCAGGCCATTTTCATCGAGAGAAAAAGTGATATCGAGCTGGCTTAAATCGATATTGCCAGTGTAAAGGCTGTCGATTTGCAATCGGGCTGACTCAATGGCCGTCACTGAGAAGCTAACGAGCAGTAGAAACAGCGTAGCGAAAATAACTTGGCTGTTTCGGACAAGCATTATTCTGCGGGAAACAAACCTGTCGATAAATAACGGTCACCGCGATCACAAATAATGCAGACAATCACGGCATTACTCACTGATTCTGATAAACGCAATGCAGCAGCAACACTCCCACCCGATGACACACCGGCAAATATGCCTTCTTCAACTGCTAAACGACGCATGGTCTCTTCGGCCAGCTGTTGATCGATATCAATCGTTACATCGACCCTTTGTGGCTCGAAAATCGCCGGTAAATAGGCAGGTGGCCAGCGGCGAATCCCGGGAATACTGGAACCTTCAGTCGGCTGTACGCCGATGATCTGGATGTCTGGATTTTGTTCTTTTAAATACCGTGACACACCCATAATCGTGCCGGTCGTGCCCATTGCACTAACAAAGTGGGTGACTTTTCCATGCGTATCACGCCAGATTTCCGGTCCGGTGGTTTCATAATGCGCTAACGGATTATCAAAGTTACCGAATTGGTTTAGCACTTTGCCTTTACCATCAGCTTGCATTTCCAGGGCGAGATCGCGTGCCACCTCCATGCCTTCGACCAAAATGATTTCAGCGCCATAAGCACGCATTGATGCCCTGCGTTCTGTGGACATATTTGCCGGCATAATTAAAATCATTTTATAGCCAAGAATCGCCGCCACCATGGCCAGTGCAATGCCGGTATTGCCGCTGGTCGCTTCAATCAGGGTATCACCGGGCTGAATATCTCCCCGCGCCTGCGCATGGCGGATCATACTGACCACAGGCCGATCCTTAACTGAACCTGCCGGATTATTGCCTTCCAGTTTGCCGAGAATAATGTTGCTGGTCTGTCCTGGCAGACGTTGCAATCGTACCAGCGGCGTATTGCCTATGGTCGATTCAATGGTCGGAAAATCAGGCATGTTCAACGCGCCGTTAAAATCACGTAAGCACTGGCATAATCGCCATCATCACTGAGACTCAAATGACTGGCATTAATCGCTTTTTCTGCTGCCAGTTCAGTGGCTTTTTCTGAGAAATTCAACTGGGGTTTACCCATCGCATCATTCACCACACTGATGTGTTTTAGACTGAGTCCGGCTCTGAAACCGCAGCCAAAAGCCTTGGCAGCTGCCTCTTTGGCTGCAAAACGCTTAGCTAAAAAAGCCACCGGCCGGCTGGCATGTTTAAAATCGGTAAATTCCTGCTCACTTAAAATTTTCTGTGCGGCTTTATCACCAAATTTATCGAGCATTTGCTGAATGCGCGGGATTAAAACCAAATCGGTACCAATACCACTGATCATTGTCGACGTGCTTCCAGCATCAATTGTTTCATTTCACGGACGGCCGCCTGAAAACCGGTAAAGACCGAACGGCCAATAATGGCGTGACCAATATTCAGTTCAACAAGCTCTTTAATGGCTGCTATCGGCTGCACATTATGATAGTTGAGTCCATGACCTGCATTCACCTGCAAACCCTGTTTATGCGCATATTCGGCAGCCTGACGGATGATCTTCAGCTCTTTTATCGCAGCAGTCTGACTGGTTGCTTCGGCATAAGCACCGGTATGCAATTCGACCACTGGCGCGCCGCAAGCCAGCGCCGCGTCAATTTGTTTTTTATCCGGATCAATAAACAACGAAACGGTCACGCCTGCTTCAGCCAGTCGCTGACAGGCATCATGCATTTTGGGCTGTTGACCGACTACATCAAGGCCGCCTTCCGTGGTCAATTCTTCACGGCGCTCCGGTACCAGACAACAATCTGCCGGCCGATAAAACTCGGCGATAGCGAGCATTTCTTCAGTCACTGCCATTTCCAGATTCATTTTGGTTTGCAAAATATCGGACAACAACGCGACATCACGATCCTGGATATGCCGGCGATCTTCGCGCAAATGTACGGTTATACTGTCGGCGCCTGCTTGCTCTGCTTCAATGGCCGCCTGCACCGGATCAGGATATCGGGTGCCACGCGCCTGACGTAATGTGGCGACATGGTCGATATTAACACCCAAAAAAATACTCATATCACTCCTCATGGTTTTTAGCTGGCGTGGCATATCGCTGCATTTCAGCAAACATTGCCCGGCTCTTAAGCGGCTTGCCGTCTAAATAATAATTTAACACTGTTCGCATGAGCTGTTTGATTTCTACCAGGGCCTGTGCATCAAAATCCTGCGCCTGTTGGAACTGCTGCAAGCTCCGCCCCTGAATCAGATTACCAGTCACCTGATCGGCGACCGGTATCAGTCCCTGATCCGGTTGATACCGATAATAAACCGCAGCATCAATGGCAGTACCATAAGTATCATGTTGCAAATCAAGACCATAGCCCAATGCATCCAGTAATTGCTGTTCAAATAAACGTAAACTGACTTCGATATTATCCGTAACCGATAATCGCGCTAACGTTTGCTGGTAGAGCGCAAACACCATGGGTTCTGGATGTTGGCTGCTTAATAATCTGACCAGTAATTCGTTAACGTATAAACCACATAAAGCGGATGCACCGCGTAATATAAATGCTGGCTGCGTTGTTTCGACCTGACCCAGCGTAGCCAGTTCGCCACGGCCAAACCAACTTAACCAAAGCGGCTGAAATAATTGAAAAGGATTATTTTGCCGGCGTTTTTGCTGGCGCACGCCACGGGCAACTAAACTCAGGCGACCCTTCTGCTCGGTAAAAACATCCAGTAACAAGCTGGTTTCCCGATACGGTCTTTGATGCAACATATAGGCCTGAGTTAATGCCATCAGTGGCAGTTACAAGTCGTCGTTGTAACCCAAGTTACGTAATACGCGCTCATTGTCTGACCACCCTTCACGAACTTTGACCCATAATTGCAAAAAGACTTTGCAACCAAACAGTTTTTCCATCTCTTCACGGGCATCCTGGCCGACCTGCTTAAGCAGTTCGCCTTTTTTACCGATGACGATAGATTTCTGCCCACTGCGTTCGACATAAATAACGGCGCTGATACGATATAAATTGCCTTCTTCAAGGAATTGTTCGATTTCAACGGTCAACGAATACGGTAATTCCTGGCCGAGATGACGGAATAGTTTTTCACGGACCATTTCAGCCGCCAAAAACCGGGAACTGCGATCGGTCAGCTGCTCAGCATCATAAATCAGCTCACCAGCCGGTAATAAAGCCGATAATGTGGCTTCAAGTGTTTCGATATTGATACCTTTTCGAGCAGAAATCGGCACCACATCGGTAAATTTGTACTGTGCAGCCAATTGCTCAATTTTTGGAAGTAATGTGGCTTTGTCAGCCAGCTTGTCAATTTTGTTTAACACCAGCACCACCGGGGCTTTGGCATCTTTTTCAATGCGATTTAATACCCGTTGATCTTCTTCCGTCCAGCTTTGGCCATCAACAACAAATGCGATCACATCAACATCCTCAATCGACGCCGCAGCGGTCCGGTTCAAATAGCGATTCATCGCTTTTTTACCATCGCTGTGCAGACCCGGCGTATCGACATAAATCAATTGCGCGTCATCGGTGGTTTTAATGCCAAGAATTCGGTGGCGAGTAGTTTGCGGACGCCGGGAAGTAATACACAATTTCTGACCGAGAATACGATTAATTAATGTTGATTTACCGACATTTGGCCGGCCGATAACGGCAATGTAGCCGCTACGAAATGGAACGTCACTCATAAACTGCCTTCTATCAAAGTCAGCGCACGCTCTGCCGCACGTTTTTCGGCTTTACGGTGGCTAGTGCCTTGCGCAATGACCAGTTTATCAAGCAGAGAAACCTGACAGGAGGCTTCAAATACCGGCTGTTGCTGGTCAGATTTAAGTTCTTTTACGATATATATTGGCAACGGTAACTTCCGGCTTTGTAATAATTCCTGCAGACGGGTTTTGGGATCTTTAACCGCTTCGCTGACATCAATACTGCCAAGTCGCTCGTCGTAAAGATGCATAATCAGCTCTCTGGCAGCCTGATAACCACAATCGAGATAAACGGCACCAAATATCGCTTCGACAGCATCAGCTAAGATTGATTCACGGCGGAAACCGCCACTTTTCAGCTCACCGGGGCCAAGCACCAGTACTTCACCAAGATTCAGTTCCCGGCCCAATTCCGCCAGTGTTTCACCGCGGACCAGAGAAGCACGCAGTCGACTTAATTTGCCTTCCTTGACTTGTGGGAAACGCATATACAACGCTTCGGCAATCACCAGACTGAGAATGGCATCACCTAAAAATTCCAGACGTTCGTTGTTTTTCGGATCGGCACTGCGGTGGGTTAAAGCCTGTTGTAGTAATCCCGGATCCTGAAAATTAACCTGCAGTTTTTGACACAGCTGTTGTTGCTTGCTGCTGATCATCGTATCTCCCGTGACTCAGGCTCAACATCAATTTCTTTAACAAAATGGCCTATCAGATCAATCTGCGCGATAAACGGTTTACGCACTTCATAGTCAATTTTAATACGTGTCACATAGGCGCCGCTTTTACCTCGGCCAAGTTCAATGTTTTCTGGTTTGACACTAAATATATAACCGGTATCAAAGCGACGACTCAACAAGGTCATGACTTGCTGTTTGGTTAATTGATTGTTTTTGATTTCGGTTTCCATGGAATCCATGATCTGCAACACACCGTAATATTCCTGATACATCGGTAGCAGCCGCATGGTCAAGGTGGCAAAAAAACCAATGATGGCCAGCACAATCACCCAGCCGATTAAGGTCATACCTTGCTGTTTTTTCATTTGTTTTCCCTCAGTCAATACCCTGTCCAAGGCGCGACCAGACAATGCCTCCGGCCTGCCAATCCCAACTCATCCATATCATAAACGCTTTGCCGACCAAATGGCTTTCCGGTACCGGCCCCCAGACACGGCTGTCATTGCTGTTATCACGATTATCACCCATAACAAAATAATGACCTTCTGGCACGACCAACTCGCCTTCCGCACCGGGGCGATTGGTTTCTATTGCAATCGTGTGTTTGTCGGTATCGAGGTATTCGTAAAACAGTTCACTGCTGGCACTGATCTGTGTACTGTTCAATGTACTTTCATCTATGGCTTCCTGCCTAACCGGCTCGCCATTGATATATAAGGTTTTGTCAAAATAACCAATCCTATCTCCGGGCAAACCAACGATTCGTTTAATGTAGTCAATTTCCGGCTGTTGTGGATAACGAAAAACAGCTACATCGCCCCGCTCAGGTGAACCTGTATCAAGAATTTTGTTATTGATAACCGGTAGCCGTATGCCATAAGAAAATTTATTGACCAGAATGAAGTCGCCTATATGCAAGGTCGGCAACATAGACGCTGAGGGGATACGAAATGGCTCAGCAATAAATGAACGAATGACCAGCACAAGCAATATAATGGGGAAAAACGACCGGGCATACTCCACCACCACCGGCTCTTTGCTATCTATACTGCGATGTTTTGCCCAAAACAGCCTGTCCACCAGCCAGATCAGACCGGTCACGGCCACTAGTAACACCATTATTGCCGGAAAACTCACACTCAATCTCCTTGTTTACGACTTCTTGGATAACTGCAATACAGCCAAGAATGCTTCCTGCGGTACATCAACCTTACCGACGGATTTCATTCGTTTTTTACCGGCTTTTTGTTTTTCAAGCAATTTTCGTTTACGTGATACGTCACCGCCATAACATTTGGCCAAGACATTTTTACGCATGGCTTTGACCGTGGAGCGGGCAATAATATGGCCACCGATAGCTGCCTGAATAGCGATATCAAACATCTGTCTCGGTATCAGCTCTTGCATTTTTTCAACCAGCAAACGGCCACGCGACACACTGTCAGCACGATGCACCACCAGCGCCAGCGCATCAACTTTTTCACCATTGATCAAAATATCAAGTTTGACCAAATCAGCCGGTTGAAAGCGAATAAAGTGATAATCAAGTGACGCATAACCGCGGCTGACTGACTTAATCCTGTCAAAGAAATCGATAACCACTTCATTCATCGGCAACTCATAGCTGAGCGCCACTTGCTTACCCATATACTGCATGGATTTTTGCACGCCGCGTTTTTCCACACACAAGGTAATGACAGCGCCCAAATGTTCTTGCGGTACTAAAATATCGGCAGCAACAATCGGTTCGCGAATTTCATCAATGGATCCCGGATCAGGCAGAGATGACGGGTTTTCAATTTTGACAATCTCACCTTTTTTGGTGGCCACCTGAAAGACAACGGTGGGTGCCGTGGTGATTAAATCCAGATCATATTCACGTTCCAGGCGTTCCTGGATGATTTCCATATGCAGTAAACCGAGAAAACCGCAGCGAAAGCCAAAACCCAATGCCTGAGAGTTTTCTGGTTCGAAATGCAGCGAAGCATCATTCAATCGCAATTTACCTAATGCATCACGGAAGGTTTCATAATCATCACTGCTGACCGGAAATAATGCAGCATAGACCTGTGGGGTCACCTCCTTAAAGCCGGGCAACATTTTGTCAGAACCATCACGCGCAGTGGTCAGCGTGTCGCCCACAGGCGCACCGTCAATCTCCTTAACACCGGATATAACGTAACCAACCTCACCACATTTCAGTTCACCACGTTTACTGCGTTTTGGCGTAAACACGCCAACTTCATCGACCTGGTATTCCTGTCCGGTCGACATCACTTTGATTTTATCCTTGGTTTTAAGTTTGCCTTGTTTAATGCGCACTAATGAGATGACACCGACATAACTGTCAAACCAGGAATCAATAATTAGAGCCTGTAAGGGACCCTCGGGATCACCTTTTGGTGGCGGAACACGCTTGACCAGTTCTTCAAGCAAATCCTCAATACCCAAACCGGTTTTAGCACTGCAACGCACGGCTTCAAGGGCATCCACACCGATAATATCTTCAATTTCCTGGGCAACCCGCTCAGGTTCCGCTGAGGGTAAATCGATTTTATTAAGTACCGGCAACACTTCCAGGCCCAAATCAATCGCCGTATAACAATTGGCAACACTCTGCGCTTCAACGCCCTGCGCTGCATCAACCACCAGCAACGCACCCTCGCAGGCCGCTAGTGATCGGGAGACTTCATAAGAAAAATCGACGTGACCGGGCGTATCGATAAAGTTCAGATGGTAGGTTTCACCGTTGCGCGCTTTATAATCGAGCGAGACGCTCTGCGCCTTAATGGTAATGCCCCGCTCTTTCTCAATATCCATGGAATCAAGCACTTGCTGTGACATTTCACGCGCAGTCAAGCCACCACAAATTTGAATGAACCGGTCAGCAATGGTTGATTTGCCATGATCGATATGGGCAATAATTGAAAAGTTACGGATGTGATCCATAAAAACGTCTAAGCACCTTAACTAAAAAAATCGGCCGGCACACAATGTGACCGACCGATTTGGATGGGTCTAACGTTAAGATTTTACGGCAAAAACAGTGAACTGTCCTGCCTAAAACCTATTCATCTGGCGGATGACTATTTTTCTTCAATTTTTAGTGCCAGAAATTGTGCTGCGCCATTACGTTGTACCAGCACTGGGATTGATTTGCCGACAGGCAGGTTTTCAGCAATTTCAACGAATTGCTCGCCGCCGGTAATCTGCTCGTTGTTGAGGCTGATGATAACATCCGTTGGATTGATACCAGCACGGGTAATCGGGCCGGACTCAATTTTCATCACCATGACACCACCAGATTCAACGCCGGTTTCTTCACGTTGCTGTGGCGTCAACTCAACCACTTCAACATTTAAGGTTTCAGATTTGAAACGTCCACTTGGTGTAGCGCTCTGACCACTGACCAGTGATTCATCTTCTGGTAACTCTTCAACTTTGACCTGCAAGGTTTGCACTTTATTTTTACGCATAATTTCAACAGGCGCAGTTTTACCAACGTCGGTACTTCCAACAATGGGTGGCAAATCTGATGAAGATTCAACTTTTCGGCCATCAAACTTCAGAATAATATCACCCGCTTCAAAGCCGGCTTTTGCAGCAGGACTATCGGCGATAACCCTCGAAACCAGAGCACCACGCGGTTTATCCAAACCAAATGACTCTGCCAGTTCACGGGTTATGTCTTGTATCACCACACCTAACCAGCCACGACTGACGTAACCCTGAGCTTTAATCTGATTCACAACGTTCATCACCACATCCATAGGGATGGCAAATGACACGCCCATAAATCCACCAGTGCGGCTGTAAATTTGTGAATTAATACCGACAACTTCGCCATCTAGATTAAACAGCGGTCCACCTGAGTTACCTGGATTAATAGCCACATCGGTTTGGATGAATGGCACATAACTGTCGCTTGGCAGGCTCCGTCCCAACGCACTGACAATACCGGCAGTGGCTGAATAATCGAAACCGAAAGGCGAACCGATAGCCAATACCCACTCACCTACTTTAAGATCTTCAGAATCACCCAATTTGACCGCTTTGAGATCCAAGTCACTGGCATCGACTTTCAGCAAGGCAACATCGCTTCGCTCATCACTGCCCAGTAGTTCAGCCGTAATTTCAGTACGATCACTGAAACGAACAATGATTTCATCAGCATCTTTGATGACATGATGGTTGGTTAGAATATAACCATCTTCCGAGAGTACAAAGCCCGATCCCAATGAATTGGGTTGTGGCGGTTGGGGTTGACCAGGCTGACCAAAGAAACGCTTGAAAAAATCGTCAAAAGGTGTGCCTTCAGGAATTTCCATGCCCGGCGGCATTTCTGGCATGCCTTGCGGGAAGCTTTGTTGTGCCTGCTTGTCCTCGTTCATTTTGGTGCTGATATTAACAACCGCATCACCATTTTCTTCAACCAGTTCAGTGAATTCCGGCAGACCTCCGCGCGCCTGCACTGTCATACTCATCAGTAACCAGGTCATTGCCAACGTGATAACTGCCCAGGTCTTGGTTTGTGTCATGTTGTTTCCTCTATTATTTGCGTTGGAATAACTACATTCTTTTGTTTTAATCTTGATGCTACCCAAAAAAAGCCAGCCAATAACGCCGCTAGACCAGCAATAATTTGTAAAGGTTCAGCCCAAGCCAGCCAGCGTGCCAGTCCGGCACCGGCAAACATGGCCAGTAATGGCAACAAATACATCAAAAAAGCGCCTTGTAATAACGCATCTTCCGGAATCGCTACGGTTACTTGCTGACCTATTTTCACTGACTTATTGTTAGGGACAGCAATTCGGTTGAAACGTTTGCCGACGTGTTTGGCAAGCAGACCCGTACCACACCCTTGCCTGACCTGGCAGCTGCCACAGGTTGACTGCCGCTCGGCTTCAACCCAGATACGCTCTGCTTCGATGGCAACTACGGTGGCTTTTTGCAAAATCATCGTATACCGGTCAAATTAAATTCGATGCCCGCGCCAATCTTTTCAACGGTGGTTGCCGGCACTTCACCGACGACTGTTACAAAATGTGAGTGGATGATGGTTCCAAAGGCATTGACCGCCCCCATGTGCGATCCACCTTGCAGGTGATTATGCTGTGCTTTGATCCGTTCGATAAAAATTGACACAGAACTTAGACCATCACTGTAAACGCGTTGCTCAACATAAGAACCATTCGTTGCGCGCAGACGATTTTGTGATGCTACCAGACTGAAACCCTCTGGCAGCCAAGTTGCATCCCAGTTAGACACCAAACGTTCATCGGTGGAAACCATCGGCTTACCCGGCTCAGATTGGTGCCAGGTCATTTCTTCGCCACTTGTTTGCGGCTTTAAATCTTCATCACTGATGTCAACATTGGTTTCAATCGCTGTAAAAGCAAACGTTTCCAGAACATCACCATTCTCTGCAAGCAATTCAGATTTCAACAGTAAATCGGTTTCTTTATCCACCCATAAACGATAACCGTAACGATAACCGTCAATTGGCATAATTGCCAGCTCTTGGGTCATCCGTCCGGCAATACGTTCTTCATCGCCCATCACAACATCGTAAAAAGGCATTGCTGATCGCAGGCGTCTAGGCAAATCACTGGGAAAACCGCGGCCCAGGGGTCGGCGACTGACATTAATTTGCTTACCTTCGGGGTTGATACAGGTCACCATATCATTGGAGCGAATGACTTCCCGTGCGACGCCATTTAATGACATAAGCCGCTCGGTTTCGCCTTGTGAATCATTCCGGTGAAAAATCTGAATAGATTGCAATGTACGGCCGGTCTGATAGGCAAATACACCCTGATAATCCAATTCCTTACCCGCTTGGGTCATGCGTTCCAGCAAGGCTACCGCATCGCTTTCTGCCCATGCCAACACTGGCATCAACAACAACAGGCAGAATGCCCAAACTTTACGCATCATTACTGCTCCGTACCGTAAGAAACTACACGGCCGTATGAAAACATACCAGCGCCGCCGGCATATTCATTATGATCTACCAGATAATTGTTCAAACGAGCTTCAACCTCGGGCTCACCCACTGTCCAGCGATTAACCTGCCGCACCAGCTGAGTGCTGTCCGAGGCACTTTCCGCGTTGGCTAACGGCATATTCTGATAACCCGGCTGATTCATCACGCCAACGACAGCGAGTGCACCAATAGAAGCAGCCATAGCGAGACCGGTTGCTTGCTTCCAGAATGTTTTCGGAAACGCCAATACCTTCGCCTTTGCCAGCAAGGCATTTTGTTGATAAACCGGTTCGTCTGCCAATGCGATAGACAGCCGTTGCGCCAAATCAACGGGACGCTGGCTAACAGCCCTCGTGTAACCATGCATCACATCGCTGGCGTATTGCATACGCAGGTATTCAGCACGTGCCGCCTGATCATTGTTGATATGGGCGATGGCCTGCGTGAGTTCCTGTCCTGTTAACTGACCGTCTACTAATGCTGAAAGCATCTCGCGATGATTGACTTTCATGATTTAATCCTCTTCACCCATTATTGCCTTAACTTGTTTATCAATGGCTTCACGTGCACGAAAAATCCGCGACCGAACCGTACCTATGGGGCAGTCCATTGCCTGTGCTATTTCCTCGTAACTCATTCCTTCAAACTCGCGTAGCTTAATTGCTGCTGCGGTGTCTTCCGGCAGGTTATCGATGGCCTGCTGAATGGCCGCTTCTAACTCTACTCTCATGAGACTGTTTTCCGGCGTCTCAAATTCCTTCAATTCCGGCGCATCGTAATAAATTGTTGCATCCATGGCATCGACATCAGACATCGGTGGTCTTCTGGAGCTTGCGGTTAAATGGTTCTTGGATGTGTTAATAGCAATCCGATACAACCAGGTATAAAACGCACTGTCGCCTCGAAATCCGGGCAACGCCCGATAAGCTTTAATAAATGCTTCCTGAGCAACATCCATGGCTTCAACAGGATCATGAACAAAACCTGTAATCACATGAATTATGCGTTGTTGGTATTTCATGATCAGTACATCAAAGGCTTTCTTGTCACCCGCCTGTACCCGCTCTACCAATTCTTGATCGATACTCATCCTGTGATCCGGCCTGCTCCGACATGCCGGAGGTTGGTTTTATTAGTTGCTTGATTGACCAATAACATTTTCTTTTTGTTCCACAATCAGTGCAAAATAGCTGTTGGCATTCTACCTGTTTCCAGATTCATGACCACAACTCAACGTTTTGACCTTCTTGTTATCGGCAGCGGTACTGCCGGGCTGACACTGGCACTGAAAATGGCAGACCATGCCAAAGTCGCCGTATTATCTAAAAGTCAGCTCGAAGAAGGCGCTTCATTATACGCGCAAGGCGGCATATCGGTGGTACTCGATAAAACGGACTCTCTGCAATCACACATTGACGATACGCTAAAAGCCGGCGGCGGTTTGTGTGACCCTGATATTGTAGAATTTACTGTCGAACATGCCCGTGAAAGTGTCAACTGGTTGATTGAACAAGGTGTGTCGTTTACCCGTGATGATGAAGTTAATCAGCATTATCATTTAACCCAGGAAGGCGGGCATAGTCACCGACGGGTCATTCATTCTGCTGATGCTACCGGCCGCGCGGTCGAAACGACCCTTCTGGACAAAGCCAAAGCCCATCCCAACATCAGTTTGTTTCCCTACCATATCGGCATTGACTTAATTACCAGTGGTAAACATTTAGGTAGCGACGACAACGAGTGCCTGGGTTGCTATGTGCTGGATATTAAGGCTGATAAACCGGTGACATTTTTAGCGCCGGTGACAGTACTGGCGACCGGCGGTGCCGGTAAAGTGTATTTATATACCAGCAACCCGGATGTTTCGACCGGTGACGGTATTGCGATGGGCTGGCGCGCCGGCTGTCGCATTGCCAATATGGAATTCATCCAGTTTCATCCAACCTGTTTATTCCATCCACGCGCCAAATCATTTTTAATCAGCGAAGCCTTGCGTGGTGAAGGTGCGCAATTAAAACTGGCGGACGGCACACGGTTTATGCCGGGGTTTCATCCGCAGGCTGAGTTGGCCCCACGTGATATTGTGGCGCGAGCCATTGACCATGAAATGAAACGACTAGGTCATGACTGTGTGTATTTAGACATCAGTCATCAGCCAGCTGACTTTATCAAAACGCACTTCCCGACTATTTTTCAGCGTTGTCTGAATTTTGGTATTGATATCAGCAAAGAACCGATTCCCGTGGTACCCGCAGCACATTACACCTGTGGTGGCATTATGACCGATCAGCATGGTCGTACTGACATAGGCGGTTTATATGCCATAGGAGAAACTGCACATACTGGCCTGCATGGTGCTAATCGAATGGCCAGTAATTCGCTGCTGGAATGTCTGGTATTTGCGACTGCCGCTGCCGCTGACATCCAGCGTCAGCAACGGCAAGCATATAGCGGCAAGGTACCGGACTGGGATGACAGCCGCGTTCATCCGGCTAAAGAAGCCGTTGCTATCAGCCATAACTGGGATGAGTTACGACGTTTCATGTGGGATTACGTTGGTATCGTTCGCAGTAATGAAAGGCTTAAAAAAGCCCAGCTTCGGCTGCAATTGCTAAAACAAGAAATTGCCGAATTTTACAGTCAGCATCATATTAGTAATGACCTGCTGGAGCTTCGCAATCTGGCGGATGTTGCCGAGCTGATTATCCGCTCGGCGCTGGACCGTAAAGAAAGTCGTGGTCTGCACTTTAATTTGGATTACCCCGAACCGGTTAATACGGTTGCAGCTAAAAATACCATCATGGCCGGGCTGAATTATTAAACTGTCTGGTGAAGCAAAATTCGCAACCTTCTGAGAGCGTCATGGTCTGCACTATCGGCTAAAATCAGCCGTGAATGGCGCTTGTTTGCGAGACGAAAATTAATAATCACCAATGGCCGGCTGATAAAACATTGTTGTAATTTAATTGGTAGCAATTGCTCATCGCCAACCGATAACCGCCATCCTTCAACCATCGTGTACTGTAACCGCTCGCTATCGCCTTTATGTCGCAGCATCACCAACCAATAGTAAATGCCGCTGAACACTAAGAAAACGCTCAATAAAAGTTGTGTCAACATTGTTAAATCGACCAGCCAGACTGCTGAAACACACAGCAGGTGCATCAACAAAACCAGACAACGCAAACGTCCGGAGGCTGTTATTTGAATGTTAAAGACATGTTCAGACATAGTGGTTTTGGGGTTAGCAATACGGAACCGTTACAATAACAGTTCTTTAATAGACTGAGCTTAACTGATGACTGAAGCTTTAAACGTTTTGCGCGAACAACAACAGCAGCTGGATAAATCTTTCGACTGTGAGCACAGAGGTTTTGCTATTTTGCCTGACTGGCAGGCTGTGCAGGTATCAGGTGAAGATGCCGAAAGTTTTTTACAAAACCTGCTCACCAACGATGTCAAAGCTGCTCAGCCAGACCAGGCGCAGTTAAATGGTTTTTGTCAGGCCAAAGGTCGATTGCTGGCAATTTTTTGGTTAGTCCGCCGTGCCGATGATTTTGTGCTGATACTGCCAACGGATCAGGTTGACTTTCTGACGCAGCGTCTGAATATGTTCAAGTTACGCAGCAAGGTTGTTATTACTAATTTGAACGATCTTGCCTTAATCACATTACCTGACGCCAAGTATTGTCAGAACTTCGCTAGTCGTGTCGCTGACAACGCAGCGCTGGCGTTGGTACCCATAGAAGAACTCGATACCACACTGGAACAACTGCAGAACGCCGGATTAAAACAGCAAGCACGCCATTGCTGGCTTCAGGCTTTATTGCAAGGCGGTTATCCAATGATTTTTGCTGCTTCACGCGAGCGTTTTACCGCCCAACAGGTTAATTTGGATCTGGCGGGTGGTGTCAGTTTTCGTAAAGGCTGTTATCCGGGTCAGGAAGTGGTTGCCCGACTGCATTATCTTGGTGAGGCCAAACGCCGTCTATTTATCGGGGAAGTGCAAACGACTGATTTACCGGCGCCCGGCGCAGATATCAATAATGAAGCAGGTGACGTTGCAGGTCAGTTAGTGCAATCCTGCCAGCTTGATGCAGCGCGCAGTCTGATTCAATTCACCCTGAAGCTAACTATGGCAGAACAAAAGCTGTTATTGCCTGACAATATTGCCGTCAACAACATTCGTCAGTTGAGTGACAGTTAATCAATATCCAGTTTTTTGAGTTTATAACGTAAAGCCCGAAAACTGATACCCAGTTTTTTTGCGGCAGCGGTACGATTCCAGCGGGTCTCTTCCAATACCTGTTGAATAATGGCGCGCTCTTGGGATTCCAGATGTGCCTCTAAATCATCCGGTGCAGCGGCTGTCACCGTTTCTGTTCTTGGGAAGGCAGCGGCTGGCTCTGGATATATTTTGTCGGTTACGACCTCCGGCAATAACAAATCATCCATCTCGATAACATCACCCTCCGCCCAAGTTAGTGCGCGCTCCAGGATGTTTTCAAGTTCACGGACATTACCGGGAAACGGGTACCGCTGCAGCATTGCCAGTGCTTTAACTGAGAGCCTGGGTTTTTTCTGCTGATTTTTGGCGGCAATGCGCTGCAAAATATGCTCGGCAAGCAATGGAATATCAGCCTGCCTGTGCCGCAGCGCCGGCACTTTTAATTCGATAACATTCAATCTGTAAAACAAATCTTCCCGAAAACTACCGTTTTTAACGCAGGTTGCCAGATCTTTATGCGTTGCCGACAAAATACGGACATCCACGTTAATTTCTTCGTGGCTACCAACCGGACGGATGGTTTTTTCCTGAATAGCACGAAGCAGTTTTACCTGCATCATCAACGGCAGATCAGCTACCTCATCCAAAAATAAGGTACCGTCATGTGCAGCCTGAAACAGACCCTGCTTATCGCTAACCGCGCCGGTAAATGAACCTTTTTTATGACCAAAAAACTCACTTTCAACCAGTTCAGCAGGTATTGCACCACAGTTGACCGGGACAAATGCCATGTCATTACGCGCACCGAGTTCATGGATCAAACGTGCCACCAACTCTTTGCCGGTACCAGATTCACCGCCGATATAGACTGGCGCCTGGCTACGTGCAAGTTTAGCCACTTTGCCACGTAATTCGCGCATCACCTGGGTATCACCAAGTAAACGGTCGCGTGAACGGCGTTCCTTCTGGATGGGCCGTGCTGGCGATAACTTCAGCGCAGCGGCCACCAGTTCACGTAATACTCTTAATTTGACCGGTTTGGAGACGAAGTCAAAGGCACCCGATTTCAATGCCTGCACGGCCAGATCCATACTACCGTGAGCGGTTATCACCGCCACTGGCAGCTCAGGCTTGTTTTGTTGTAACCAGATGACCAGTTCGATGCCATTGCCATCCGGTAAACGCATATCGGTGAAACACAAATCAAATGGTTGTTGCTGCAAAGCCTGTTTAGCCTGAGAGATATTTTCAGCGGTCACGCAATCAATATCCATTGCCGCCAGTGTCATTGACAGTAATTCCAGAATGTCGGCTTCGTCATCAACAATCAGCGCTTGTGCATTCATTGAATTATGTCTCTTCGTTGTAGCGGATAACTTATTCGAAAGCAGCAGCTATTTTCCGGCAAGTAACTTAGCCGGGCACCATTCGCCTGACAGAGTTCTCTGGCTAAATATAGTCCTAACCCGGTGCCACCTTGTCGCGCAGAATAAAACGGCTCGAATAAATGTTTCAAGGCCTTGTCACTGACACCAGGGCCGTTATCAATAACATCAATAATGACTTCATCTGCCTGAACATCAACCCGAAGCTGCAAAGGCCTGGCTGCCGACATATCGGCATGCTGCAGAGCATTTTCCAGCAAATTCCATATAACCTGATGTAATTGTTGGGCATCCGTCCAGATTCGTGCCAATGGGGCCTGAATATCAAGCTCAATCTTGTCGGCTGACAATTGTTTGGTTTCAGTAAATTCTTCTCTGAATTTATCCAGCCACCCCGCCAGCACAATCACCTGAGGCTCGACGGATTTACGCCGGCTCATCTTTAAGATGGTTTCGATAATCGTATTCATACGGCCACTATGCCGTTGAATAATCCCAGTCAATTTGGCAATGGCCTGATCATCGGCGCGTTGCTCCGCTAACAACTCTCCGGCGTGGCTGATAGCTGCCAAAGGATTGCGGATTTCGTGAGCAATACTGGCGGTTAAACGGCCCAGCGAAGCCAGTTTCAGTTGTTGCGCCTGCTGTGCCAGCTCTGATGTATTTTCAATAAATAATAAAATCTCTCCGGAATCCAAACGCGTTGCCCTGACCTGTAATTCTGGCAAATCAGCCCGGGCCTGAAACGGCTTAAATGCATCAGGAATATGTTGTTGCCAGCGTTGTAATTGCATGGCCAGAGTCGGCACATAACGGTTCAAACTGAAACCCGCCGTCAAATCATCCAGACCCAATAAACGCTGTGCCGATTGATTGAACAAACTAACACGGCCAAATTCGTCGATGACCAACACAGCCACCTGCATACGGCTGATAATGTGCTGATTTAATGTTGCCAGTTTGCTTAATTCTGCTGCCCGTTGTTCGGCCAGCGTCTGTGAGCGCTGCATGGTCTTTGAAACCAGTTGCGCTAACAGTGCTGTAATAAAAAATATGGCGCCAAGCATGCCGGCCTGACCAAAATGTGTCATCGACTTGCCGGTTATTTGCCCATAGCTGGCTTCCAGTAATACCGCTAAAGTTGCTATCGCGGCAATAAAAGCAGCCATACGTCCCGGAATCAGGGCACCACCAGCGACAACAATAACCACCAGTAAAGCACCCAAACCAGTTTGTAAGCCGCCACTGGCATGAATGATGAGTGCCAGTGCCAGCACATCAATTATCAACTGAATGCTGCATTGCGTAACGAAAACGCCCCACTGCCGGCTACTGAATACCAGCAGCAACACGGCCAACAGCAAATAACTGAAGCTGATTATCTGATAGAGCGCGGGATATTTTTTACCGAGAAAATCCGGTGGTAACTGCAGATAAACAACAAAAAATAAAACCGATGCCAGAAACAGACGATAGCCCGAGAAAAAACGTAAAGCCCGCCAGGATGTTTCTGTTTGTTCAACAGCCAACCCTAATTCTGCGTTTGACATCAGGATGCTTTCTGATCGGCCTCAAGATGTTCCTGACTGCAATAGTATTGCTGATCTTTGCGAACGGCTTCCTGCGGCAACAAATGCAAACCACAATGCTGACAGCGAACCATATGCTCTTCTCTGGGATTAGCTTTTCGCTCATTACGCGCTCTGCGTATTAAATTGCGAAAGATCAAAAACAGCAATAAGCCAATTGCCAATAAAATTAAAATGCGCATGTACAACCTCAAAAAAAAGGGTATCCCAATAGAATACCCTTTTATACAGCGAAACGGCTAACTGACTAGCCTCGTGAGGCTTTTTTACGCTCGTGCTCCAGCAGTAATTTTTTGCGCACACGCAATGATTTAGGGGTGACTTCCAAGAGTTCATCGTCACCGATAAATTCCAGTGCCTGTTCCAGACTCATACGAATCGGCGGGACTAATGCGATCGCTTCATCTGTACCCGAAGCGCGGACGTTGGTCAGCTGTTTGCCTTTCAGTGCATTAACCACTAAGTCATTATCACGCGAGTGAATACCGACCACCATGCCTTCATAAACTTCATCCCCATGACCGATAAACATCCGACCACGTTCTTGTAGATTGAAAATCGCAAAGGCGACCGCTTTACCGACCCCATTGGCAATCAACACACCATTTTGACGTTTACCGAAGGTTCCAGCTTTTATCGGTGCATAGTGATCAAAGACACTGTAAATCAGACCGGTACCTTGGGTCGCAGTCAAAAATTCGGTACGAAAACCAATCAAGCCACGCGATGGAATTATAAAGTCCAGACGTACACGGCCTTTACCATCCGGCGACATATCTTTTAATTCGCCACCGCGAGTACCCATCTTTTCCATAACGGTACCCTGATGCGTATCTTCAACATCAATGGTGACGGATTCATAAGGCTCTTCTTTAATGCCATCCTTCTCACGAATGATGACTTCCGGACGTGATACCCCCATTTCGAACCCTTCGCGACGCATGTTTTCGATCAATACAGATAAATGCAGTTCGCCTCGGCCGGATACGCGGAATTTGTCAGGATCTTGAGGCAGTTGTTCTACTTTAAGCGCTACGTTGTGAATCAATTCACGCTCCAAACGCTCGCGAATTTGTCGGGTGGTAACAAACTTGCCTTCTTTACCGGCAAATGGTGAATTATTGACCTGGAAGGTCATGGTCACGGTCGGTTCATCAACACTCAATGGTGGCAGAGCTTCAACTGCACTTGGATCACACAAGGTATCAGAGATATTCAGCGGGTCTAAACCGGTAAAGGCAATAATATCGCCAGCTGAGGCTTCTTCAACTTCTTCACGGTTCAGGCCCATAAAGCCCATTACCTGCATAACCCGGCCATTACGTTTTTTGCCTTCACGATCAACAACCGTCACCGGTGTATTGGTTTTGACGCGGCCCCGTTCAATACGGCCAACACCGATAACGCCAACATAGCTGTTGTAATCCAGTGAAGACACCTGCATGCGGAAAGGACCATCAGCATCAACCGCTGGATGTTTTACTTTATCAACGACTAATTGAAACAATGGCGTCATATCACCATCACGCACGGTATCTTCCATACCCGCAAAACCATTCAGACCTGAGGCATAAATCACATCAAAGTCTAACTGCTCATCGGTCGCATCCAGATTGGCAAACAAATCAAATGTCTGATCCAGTACCCAGCTTGGACGGGCACTTGGCTTGTCGATTTTGTTGATTACGACTATTGGTTTCAGACCCAGTGCCAACGCTTTCTGGGTAACGAAACGTGTCTGTGGCATGGGGCCTTCAGCCGAGTCTACCAATAGTAATACCGAATCAACCATCGAAAGAACACGCTCGACCTCACCACCAAAGTCAGCATGGCCTGGTGTATCGACGATATTAATACGGTAGTCATTCCAGCGGATCGCCGTATTTTTGGAGAGTATGGTAATGCCCCGCTCACGCTCCAGATCATTGGAGTCCATAACCCTGTCTTGCATCTCTTCATGTTCACTGAAGGTGCCGGATTGGCGCAGCAACTGATCCACTAACGTGGTTTTGCCGTGGTCAACGTGAGCGATGATGGCAATGTTTCGCAACTTGCTGATGTCTTTCGAAAATTCAGTCATAAAAATTCATTTATATGGCGTATGCGTTAAACATACAGGTTAAAAATGCCTGCAAAACAGGCGCTTATTTCAGAGAATCAGTAATAAAAGGCGTGATAGCCGCCTGTAAATGTTTATGTAAGCTCAGGCTGCCTGCAATTACGTGACCTTTATCGAATAATTGGTCGCCGCCGCTAAAGTCAGTGACGGTTCCACCGGCTTCTTCCACCAGCAGTGATCCCGCGGCCAGATCCCAGTTTTCCAGGCCGATTTCCCAGTAACCATCGACTCGGCTTGCAGCAACATACGCTAAATCTAGAGCGGCGCTGCCCGTGCGGCGAAGATCGGATACTTTCGGCAATACATTACCGAACATGGCCAGATAGGCTGCATGATGCTGGGGATACTTAAAAGGAAACCCCGTTGCGATTAAAGCGCCATTTAAATCTTTACGCTTACTCACCCGAAGCCGGCGATCATTTAACTGAGCACCCGAACCACGGCTCGCAGTAAACAACTCATCTCGTAAAGGATCAAAAATCACCGCATGTTCAACTCGGCCTTTCACGCGAACAGCAATTGAGACGCAATAATGCGGAAATCCATGCAGGAAATTAGTGGTGCCGTCCAGCGGATCGATAATCCAAACGGTGTCGTCTGCACCACTGTCACCAGATTCTTCTGCCATGATGGCATGATCAGGGTAGGCTTTTTTAATGATGCCGATGATTTCCTGTTCGGCCAGACGGTCAACATCTGAGACGTAATCATTCCGTCCTTTCGTGGTAATTTCGAGATGTTCAACGTGCTGTAGCGAGCGCAAGATCAGCGAGCCAGCCTGACGTGCCGCGCGAACGGCAATATTCAGCATTGGGTGCATAGACAGATTTTTCCAGAGCAAATAACGTGGGAATGAGCATTTTTGGCCGATTTACGGCCACTGCACCACCATAAGGCGCGCGCCATTATAGCAACAATTTGTAGTGTTACGCAGAATCAATTGAATCGAATAGACAGCAATTTTTTTTCCTGTTAGCTTATATCAGGCTTGCATTCAACCATATCTGATGGAAATGCCAATCCCCAACCGTAAATTCAAGGAGTTTTAAATGAAATCATTAGTAAAATTTAGTGCTATCGCTCTGCCATTGGTCATGCTGACTGCATGTGCTAACACAGAAGAAATGGAAGCGCTGAAATCATCAGTTGAAACAGCACAATCTACAGCTGATTCAGCTATGGTTGCTGCTCGCAATGCTCAAAGCACTGCTGATACAGCACAACGCACTGCTACTGACGCAGAATTAGCTGCAATGAATGCTCAAAAATCAGCTGAAGATGCGCAAGCACAAGTTGACGAATGCTGTGCAAAAATCGACCGCATGTTTGAAAAAGCAATGAGCAAATAAGCTCAGCTTAACAAACAAAAAAGCCGGGGCTTGTTCCCGGCTTTTTTTTACCTGTAATTTGCTGAACGGTCCGAAAATTACAACATGGATTCCGGTAATTGCGTTGTCCATACTGGCGTACCCGCCGCTTCCGACACTTTACGTGCCATTTCATCAGCCTGTTCACGACTCTCAAACGGACCCAGAACAATTTCACCGACCGAACCACCACGTAATGGCCAGAACCACTTTTCCAATTGCAGTTGTTTTATAGCGCTATGCATTTTCTGCGGCACTTTCTGACCAGTACCGCCGTGAACAAACCATATATTTTCAGCGATAACCGCCTCAGGTGCATTGAGCTTTTGCACAACTCCGTTACCGTTTAACACCATGTTTTCAGCATCTGTCCAGGCATCACCTTTGGGCAAATCATCGGTTAATGACAGCATCGCTTCAACTACTGGTGTCATATTGTAATGATCGCGCTTGTCCATATCGTCCAACGTTTTATGCGCTTCCATATACAGCTCGTTATTTTTAATACCGACTTTAAATGGGGCATAAATGATATTCACTTGTGTATTCATCGGCACTTTGCTGTAAAGACTTTCAATATCTTCAGGATACAGACGAATACAACCACTGCTCACCCGCAACCCTACGCCATAAGGCTTGTGGGTGCCATGAATCAGATAACTCGGATTCGATAAACGCATCGCTCGGCTGCCAAGTGGGTTCTCCGGACCGGGTGGGACCACTGCTGGCAAAATATCCCCATAAGCAGCGTGTTCTTTACGCACTGACTCTGGTGGGGTCCAACTTGGATTTTCACGTTTTTGAATAATTGACAATTTACCCAAGGGGGTATCACGTCCTTCCCGGCCGATACCAATTGGGTGGGTGACGACCTGCTGCACTTCACCCGCCTTTTTGGGCGGGTAGTAATACAAACGCATTTCCGGCAGATTAATCACAATGCCCTTGCGAGGTGCATCGGGCAAAATAAATCGGGTTGGTACAACCACACGCTGATTTTCGCCGGGTACCCAGGCATCTATATCTGGATTGGCATTGACAATATCGCCGTAGCCCAAATCAAAGCTTCTGGCGATATCCAGCAATGTATCTTCTGCTGTGCTGTAAACGACGATGTTATCGCCGATCACATGCGATTGTTCATCAGGGAGTTCAAACACTGCCGCCTGAGCCGAAACATGAGCTGCGCCGGCCAACAGCACGGCGATAAAACGCTTGATCATTAAAATTCCTGTTAGATGTATAAAAAACTGCACATTATTGTACTCGGTTTCATTTCAGTAAGTTACCGATTTTATGATGCTTTCAACCATTAAAAAGTCTACAATCCAGCTTTACCGACAACTGAACGCTAGCGTATTCTAACCCCATGAAAAAAATATCCCTGTTAATGATTTTGATGCTCTCACTGAGTGCTTGTTCTATTTTTGGTGATAAAGAAGAGGTCAAAGCTGAAGAAAGCTGGGGCGTTGAGCGGATTTATGCCGAAGCCAAAGCCGCTTTAAACATTGCCGATTACCGCACTGCCATTGAATATTATGAACAATTAGAGGCACGTTTTCCTTTTGGTGAATATGCTCAGCAAGCATTGCTTGAATCGGCTTATGCACATTATAAAAACGACGATCCGGAAACAGCTATCGCGACGCTCGACCGTTTTATGCGCGTTTATCCGCTTAACGAAAATAATGACTACGCATTGTATTTACGCGGGCTGGTCAGTTTTAACAAAGACATCGGCATTCTGGAAAAATATATTCCGCGGGATGAATCACAGCGGGATCCGGGTTCCGCTGAAGATGCGTTGAACGATTTCAATGCGTTGATTAAACGTTATCCACAAAGTAAATACGCCGAAGATGCCGCGCAACGGATTGTCTATCTGCGAAATCGTCTCGCACAACATGAAATTAATGTTGCCAATTATTACATGCGCCGGACTTCATATCTCGCCGCTGCCAATCGGGCGCGTTATGCGCTTGAAAATTATCCACGCACACCGGCAATGCCTGAAGCCTTGGTTATTATGGCTAAAGCCTACAAAATCATGGAATTGGATGATTTATCAGAAGATGCACTTCGGGTACTGGAAACAAACTATCCTGCACATCCCGGTATTGCTGACGTGCGGCGTTCGGTATTGAGAGAATAAAACGCTGGCTGCCGGCCGCCGGCAGCCAGACATAGCATTATTAAATAGCCGCCTCGCCGTCTTCACCCGTACGAATGCGGATAGCTTGCTCTAAAGGCAGAATAAAAATCTTACCATCACCTATACGTCCTGTATGGGCGGCTTTGGTAATTGCTTCAATACAGCCGTCAACCTGGTCATCAGCCAAAACAATTTCCATTTTCACCTTAGGCAAAAAATCAACCACGTACTCAGCTCCACGATAAAGCTCTGTGTGACCTTTCTGCCGTCCAAAACCTTTAACCTCGGTGACCGTCATGCCGGTCACACCAATTTCTGACAATGCCTCGCGAACGTCATCGAGTTTGAATGGTTTGATTATCGCTTCAATTTTTTTCATAGTTAATCCCTACTCTATAGTTGATGTCACGGTATAGCCAGATGTTATCGGGTAGCGGCGATCTCTGCCAAATGCACGCCCAGTAATACGAATACCAGGCGGTGCCTGCCGCCTTTTATACTCATTACGATCTACCATTTTGATAACCTGTGCAACTGTCTCGGCGGCAAACCCTTCAGCAACCAGATCTTCAAAACAGCCATCATCTGCGATATAGCGCTCGAGAATTTGATCCAGCAAAGAATAAGCTGGCAATGAATCTTCATCACGCTGATCAGCAGCCAGCTCTGCAGAGGGCGGTCGGCTGATAATCCGTTCCGGAATAGCTGATGATAGCGTATTGCGGTATTTGGACAGCGCAAAAACCAGCGTTTTATATACATCCTTAAGCGGTGAAAAACCGCCCGCCATATCACCGTATAACGTTGAATAACCGACCGCCATTTCACTCTTATTACCGGTCGACAACACCATCGCACCGGTCTTATTGGAAATCGCCATCAACAATACACCTCGGCAACGTGCCTGAATATTTTCTTCGGTCGTATCAGCGGCTTTGCCTTCAAAAGTCTCATCAAGTGTTTGCAGAAAACTCTCAAATACCGGTTCAATCGATAACAAGGAATAGCGAACACCCAGCTGTGATGCCATTTGCTGGGCATCATCCAGACTGATTTGTGCGGTATAGCGCGAGGGCATCATCACTGTTTGCACCCGATCAGCGCCCAGCGCGTCTACAGCCAATGCCAGCGTCAATGCCGAATCTATGCCACCTGACAAACCCAGTACAACGCCGGGAAAATGATTTTTTTCGACATAATCACGCAGTCCCAATACCAGAGCTTGATAGACGCTGGCCAGTGGCGACAAGTGTTCAGTCACCTGACCGCTTATCAGAATTTTGCCGATTTGATTTTTTTCGATTTTGACAACGGCCAGCTCATCAACAAATACCGCCGCCTGCATCTGTAATTCACCTTGGCTATCAAGCGCAAAAGAGCCGCCATCAAATACTAACTCATCCTGACCGCCAACCTGATTGACGTACAGCATCGGTAATTGGTTTTCGATGGCCCGTTGACGAACGGCATCAAAACGGCGCGCAGATTTACCCTGTTGAAATGGTGAAGCATTAAGATTTAATAATATTTCAGCACCCGCATCTTTAGCCTGTGCAGCCGGACCGGTAAACCAGATATCCTCACAAATGGTGATGCCAAGTTTGATGCCCTTTAGAGAGAAGATCGCGGGTAAATGGCCTTCGATAAAATAGCGCTTTTCATCAAACACACTGTAATTTGGCAGCATTTGTTTGAAATACTGAGAAACGATCTGCCCATCCGCAATCACACTGGCGGCGTTGTAGAGTTCTTTGCCAACCTCTCCGAGCGGATGGCCGATTACTATATAAATGCCACTGATTTTGTTTTTTAAGGTTTTCAGCGCTTTATCAACGCGTTTTTGCAAACCGGGCCTTAATAACAAATCTTCTGGTGGATAGCCCGTCAGACACAACTCAGGAAACACCACCAACTCAGCTTTTAATTGATCCCGGGCAGTGTTGGCAGCCTGAAGAATTTTAGCAGTGTTGCCAGCGACATCACCTACCACCGGATTAATTTGTGCCAGAACAACGGTAAGTGTCTGGCGCGCCATTATTTGCGCATCGCTGCCAGCATCGCATCACCGATTTCTGCCGGTGAACGACTAATTGATACCCCGGCATCGGTTAACGCTGCTAATTTGGCTTCTGCTGTGCCCTGCCCGCCACTGATAATTGCGCCTGCATGGCCCATACGTTTTCCGGCTGGCGCGGTTAAACCCGCGATGTAAGCCACCACCGGCTTGGTTACATGTTGAGCAATATAAGCTGCGGCATCTTCTTCTGCCTGACCGCCGATTTCGCCAACCATAACAATACCTTCAGTTTGTGGATCGGCTTCAAACAACGCCAAACAATCAATAAAGTTCATACCCTGAATCGGATCACCACCAATACCGACACAGGTACTTTGGCCCAAACCATTTAACGTGGTTTGATGCACGGCTTCATAAGTCAGTGTACCGGAGCGCGAGACAATACCGATTTTACCGGGCAGATGAATGCTACCGGGCATAATGCCGATTTTACACTCACCAGGCGTAATTAAACCCGGGCAGTTGGGACCGATTAGATAAACATCACTCCCTTCCAGCGCGTATTTGACACGCAACATATCAAGTACCGGTATGCCCTCGGTAATACAGGCAATAACTTTAATACCGGCATCAGCGGCTTCTAAAATCGCATCAGCGGCAAACGCAGCCGGTACATAAATCATGGTGGCATTTGCGCCGGTTTCAGCAACAGCATCAACGACTGTATTGAATACCGGCCGATCCAAATGCGTCTGATTGCCCTTGCCCGGTGTCACCCCCCCGACAAATTGGGTGCCGTAAGCAATCGCCTGCTCAGAATGAAAGGTGCCCTGTTTACCAGTAAAGCCCTGACAAATAACTTTGGTGTCTTTATTAACCAGAATACTCAAGCTGATAACTCCCCTGCCGCGCTGACGGCCAGTCTGGCAGCTTCGGTTAAATCCTGCGCCGCCTTAATATTCATACCGCTTTCTGCCAGCAGTTTGCGACCTTGCTCAGCGTTAGTACCTTCCAGTCTGACCACGACCGGTAAGGACAAACCGACCTCTTTAGCTGCCTGGATAATGCCCTGGGCAATCAAATCACATCGGACAATGCCGCCGAAAATATTCACCAAAATCGATTTGACCTTGCTGTCCGATAAAATCAGTTTAAAGGCTTCAGCAACTCTATCGGCTGTTGTCCCACCACCGACATCAAGGAAATTCGCCGGTTCACCGCCCTCTTTTTGAATTAAATCCATAGTGGCCATCGCAAGGCCTGCGCCATTCACCATACAGGCGACATTGCCATCGAGTGCAATATAGTTCAGTCCGAAATCGCGGGCAGTCACTTCTGCAGCGTTTTCCTGACTGGGATCAAACATTGCTGCCAGCTCCGGATGCCGAAACAAAGCATTGTCATCAAGAATGATTTTGGCATCGACTGCCAGCAAATGGCCGTCAGAAGTAACCGCCAATGGATTGATTTCCACCAGATTAGCATCATTGTCGATAAACATCTGATACAAGCCCTGCATCACCGATTGTAATTGCTTAAAGGCGTCACCGCTTAACGCCAGAAAAAATCCAGCACGACGACACTGGTAACCTTGCAGTCCCACCAACGGATCGACTGCCAGGGTCAGAATTGCTTCAGGGCTTTGCTCAGCAACGGCCTCAATATCCATACCGCCCTGCGATGACACCATAAAGGTAACGCGCTGGCTAACGCGGTCAACCAGCAATGCCAGGTAAATTTCCCGGGTAATATCAGAAGGCTGTTCAATCAATACTTTTTTGACCGGCAGACCTAATGATGTGGTCTGCTGCGTAATAAGTGATTTACCAATCAATTGTTTGGCCGTTTGAACGGCCTCAGCTTCGCTATTCACCACTTTGACGCCACCGGCTTTGCCGCGACCGCCACTATGCACTTGTGCCTTTACCACCCAACGATCGCCTGCCAGCCGTTTGACAACGTGCATTGCCGATTCGGCATCATCGGCGATGTCGCCATGAGGCGTGGCAATCCCATATCGGTTAAATAATTGTTTGGCCTGATATTCGTGCAGGTTCATTTGGCTTAACCTTCATCATCACATCCACTGCGCTGGATGATTGTAAATAAACCGCATATTTTCGCCGATCAAAGCAATAAATGCCATCATCAATGCTATAGTGCGGCTCAAGTAATTATGCAGGCTTTGAAATGCTGACTTTATATCCAGATATCGAACCTTTCCACAGCCAGTTGTTACCGCGGGAAACACTGCCCGATGGCCAACAGCATCAAATTTACATTGAACAATGTGGCAATCCGGACGGCATTCCGGTGCTGTTTTTACATGGTGGCCCGGGCTCGGGCTGCCGGCCGCAGCATCGCTGTTATTTTGACCCGGCGCTTTATCACATTATTTTGTTTGATCAGCGTGGCTGTGGTCGCTCTTTGCCCGGCGGTGAATTAACCAATAACGATATGACTTATCTAATCGACGATATGGAAGCAATTCGCCAATTACTGAATATCGAGAAATGGCAGTTATTTGGAGGTTCCTGGGGCGTTACGCTGGCGTTATGTTATGCCCGGCAATACGCAAAGCATGTGTCATCAATGATATTGCGCGGTTCATTTTTGGGTCGGCAACAAGATATTGACTGGGTGTATGCGGGCGGCGGCGCCTCAAAAGTCTTTGCCGATGCCTGGCAAGCTTTTGTAGAGAATGTGCCTGCTACACAACAGCATAAACCACTTGATTATTATTTTCAGCAGCTTAGCCATCCAGATACCGAGGTACAGCAAACAGCGGCAAATACATTGCAACAGTGGGAAGCCACTATTGTCATGATGCGCGATACACCAAGTTACCAGCCTCCCGAAGATGATAGTCCCGGGCCGTTAGCTCATAGCCGCATTCAACTGCATTATGCATTGAATCAATGCTTTATTGCGGACCAGCCGATTCTCTCAGATTTATCAATGTTATCGGATATTCCGACAATTATTATCCATGGTCGTTACGATATGGTTTGTCCGTTTCAGCAGTCCTGGCTGCTGAAGCAGCAATTACCCAAAGCAGATTTGCGGATTGTGCCACTTGCCGGTCACGCAGCCGGTGAACCGGGATTGATAGATGCTTTAATACAGGCCACTAATGAGATGGCTGAACGGTTGAAATGATTGGTCTGATTCAGCGGGTTTCACAGGCTTCGGTCAGTGTGGCCGGCCAGCGAATTGCTGCTATCGATAATGGAATTTTGCTGCTGCTCGGTGTAGAGCAACAGGACACTACCGGTCATGCTGAGAAACTACTTGCCAAAGTGCTGCAATACCGGATTTTTGCCGACCACAATGACAAAATGAATCTCAATTTGCAGCAAATCGACGGTGGTTTGCTGATTGTGCCGCAATTCACATTACCCGCAGACACGCGCAAAGGAAACCGGCCGAGTTTTACACCGGCAGCTCCCCCTGAACTTGGGGCCAGTTTA
>JAWWAG010000007.1:0-33129 GCA_033721795.1 Methylophaga sp.
CATGGCAACATTTGGCGCGCGGCGCTGATATTCGATAGCGGCGGTTTTTAGCAGCATATTTAACGCGGCTTTACTGGCGCGATAGCTGTACCAGCCGCCCAAATGGTTATCGCCAATACTACCAACACGGGCGCTGAACACTATCAGTTGGCAACTTTGCTGTGATTTTAAATATGGGAGTAATGCTTGCACCCACAGCATGGGGACAATGCTGTTGCTGTGCAGAATGGCCTGGCAGTCTTCGGCGTTAAATTGTTCCAAGCGTTTTTCCGGTTTTATTTCAGCATCATGTAAACGGCCGTTGCAGATAAATACTTTTTGCACCGGCAAGCTGTCGGTTAAACAATCTGCTAAAGCTGCTTTAATCGCCGATTGGGTGTATTCAACAGTTTGCCAGCGAATCTTCGCCGGCAGTCCGGCTGGTGGCTGACCGCGACTGAACAGCCATATTCGCTGGCATTTATCATCATTTAATATAGCTTGTCTTAAAGCACCGGCAATCGCGCCACTGCCACCGATGATAATTGCTGCATATGCCATTAATTTTGCCTTTTTGTATCTATTGGGCGCGCGGCTTTGGGTTTGAGGCCGCATTGCTCTAATATGTTTTGCCAATGCTCGGTATGGTTTTTCACTGCCAAATCAAACGCCGGCCAAATACTCTCCGGCCCATCAAGCAAATATTGCTGCCAGTAGCTTTTGACGGCCGCAGGCGCTGTATTAGCGTGCTGCATGGCAAATTGTCTGACAGCTGGTAATAACGCATCGCGATGTTGGCTGACCCGAGCAAGATAGGGTTGAACATGGCCGATATAGACTTTGAAAAATACACCTTCCAGTTGCTGAGCACGTGGGTTGGATTTTCCCCGATAACAAAGCGGTTTTTTGTCCAGGCGTTGTTCAAGCAAGTCGCTGCTGACATTGAGCATCTGAGTCAGATGTTGGGCAGATTTGGTCAATGCACCGAGATCATCGTGATATTGCCAGCGCTGCTGGATTTTACCCCAGCGAATAAGTTCTGAGTCGTTGCTTTCAGACAACAGCGTCTGCGTGGTTTGATTTAAATAAATAAAGTCTTCAGCCAATTGCTGACTGGCGGCCACCGGTTTCTCTATCGCTATCGGCTTGGCGGTATGACTCAACAACGCGGCCATTTCATCGCTGGCCCAACTAGCCTGCCAGATTTCTGCCGGCAGTTGTTGACGTTTTTGCTGACTAACTTGCTTTAGTGTCGCTTTTAATGATTCATCATTAATACGCTGGATACAGATTTCGGCTTCGTAGATAAACCGCAGTGAGTAACGCAATCGGTTTAGCGGTTGCATAACCCTGCCGAGAATGGCATTGCGCTCGCCGACCACCACTTGCAAGTCACAGCCATAGAGATCCAAAAACTCCAGCATGTTGATTTCAATATCAGGAATATCAACGCGGCGCTCCCGCACTCTTGGCCAGATAGCCGGTAAGATCTTTTCAGGTTGATCCATTTCAACATCTAATACCCGCGCCAATCTTTCAGGATAGGTGTCCATTAGACTGGTTGGGGATGAGAAGGGATCACAGCCGGCTAACAGCAGCACTGACACAAAACTGTAAACCCAGCGTTGTAAGTTAAATGAAATATAAAACATAGCGTTATGACCTGAATCGGACAGCAGTGTTGCGGGGAATAATTTAATGTCATCAGATATTGCATTTCAGATGGGGCCATCGCATGATTAGGCCTAGGTAACGCCTAAACAGTTTCATTCACGGAGATACGCATGGAAACCGATAGTAAGTTACTCAGCTTGGATAAAAAAGCACGGAAAAAGCTGGAAAAAGTTGCTGAAATGACACACCCGGATGCAGCACGCGCCAGAGCATTATTGGCACTTGATGAGGGTATGACACAGGCTGCTGCTGCGACGCATGCCGGTCTGACATTGCCACAACTTCGTTATTGGCTGGGTCGCTTTCGCAGTAAAGGCCTGGAATGTTTTTCCAGCTTAAATGAAGCAAAGTCGAAGCAGAAAAAGGCAAAGAAAGCCGATAAAAGCAAAGCTGACAAAAAAGACGAAAAAAAGAGCAAAAAGTCAGATAAGAAAAAAGCTAAGAAAGCTAAAAAAAAGGCCAAGAGAAAATCTAAAAAATAGCTTGCCTTTACCGAAATTCACTCTAAATCAACTGACCTCGACCTGAATGATTTGCAGTGAATGAGCAGAGTCAGTCAAACAGACATTGCAATATATTTTGACATTCTCTGAAAAGCGCTATAGTCTTTGCGGTGCTTGCAAGTTTTACCGAGATTTGTTTTCACGTTCGATGTTTTCGCTTTAGTGCAACACCTTTAAGAGTTATCGTCCTGTTATCAAACACCCGCGTCACTTACAGCATACCCGCCCAACTTTGGGCATTTTTAGATTTAGAATAGGACGACATCATGTCAGCTACTGGTACAGTTAAATGGTTTAACGAAGCGAAAGGCTTTGGTTTTATCGAACAAGAAAACGGCCCTGACGTTTTCGCACATTTTCGTCAAATCCAAGGCGACGGTTTCAAAACCCTGACTGAAGGTCAACGCGTCACATTCGACGTGACCCAAGGCCAAAAAGGTCCACAAGCTGAAAACATCGTTGCCGCGTAAGTTGCAATAGATTTAAAGCAAAAAAGCCCCGCTCTGCGGGGCTTTTTTTTGTCTGACATTTAAGATTCTTCCGGTTGCGCTTCAACAATCTGTTTGGCAAAGCCTTGATAGGCGGCCCAAAACTCTTTGGCCATGGTATCGGGGAAAACATGGAATTCACCGGCTTGAAGCGCCGCCACAATCGCCTCAGCCACGATGGAGGGTGGATCAGCCACATCTTCAAATCCCGCGTCGGTTGCCATATCCGTTTTAATAGGTCCCGGATGCACGCTAACGACTGCAGTGCCCTGCTCGACCAATTGCGTTTGTAGTGCCTGGGTTATCGAATAAGCCGCCGCTTTGGAGGCGGCATAGGTGACAAACTCCGGAAAGGCCCGCAAAGAGGCAATCGAGTTTAATTGTACGAAAGCCCCGCCGCCATTTTGTTTCAATACTGGAGCGAATGCCTGTGCCATACGGATCAAACCGACAACATTAACCTGCATCTGAGAATCCAGCGCTTCAATAGCCGCTGGGTCAAGTGCCGTAGCATTTTTCAAAATACCGGCATTATTGACAACGATATTTACATCTTCCGCGATTTGGGCTGCCCGGCTGATACTGCCACCATCAGCAACATCAAGCTCAATGACCGCTACTTTTTCGCCATGCTTTAATAATAATGGCTTAACTGAATCAGTATTGCGCACTGCTAAATAGACTTTGGCTGCACCTTTTTGAATAAACTCCTCAACGATAGCTTTGCCTATACCGCGATTGGCACCGGTGACCAGCACCGTCTTACCCTGGACATCAATTTTGGGATTCATCGTCTCTCCTTTTGAAATTTATGGCGTCACGCTCTAAAGATGGATACATAATGTGACTTGATCAAGGGGCCTAGCTCTTTTACATTAGTCTAATTTCGTCGACAGGTCAGATTAATGGATTTAGTACAACTCAAACAACTGCTGGATCAACTTCTGGATACCACACTGACCTGGGCCAGCAGCCCTATGTTCTATTCACAGTTGGGATTGATTGTTATTGGCTGTGTTGTCGGTTATGCAATATCGTCATTTATTCGCAAGCATATCCCTATTTTGCATCAACCACCGGTCGAAGGGCCTGCCAAAAATTTAAGGCAATCCATTTATAACAGTCGGGATTTGCTATTACCGCTGATGTTTATATTGTCATTGTCATTGACAGCGGACATCAGTAAATCACTGCTTGGCAAAGATGGACTTGTGACCGTTGCCATGAGTTGGGCAGTGATTTTTATGTTGTACAAAATCATTGACCGACTGGTCAACAAAACCCTGTTTAAGAAAATGGCTTATTGGATTCTATTGCCAATTGCCATTTTGCATTTATTTGGCTGGCTTCCGCCTGTCATTGCTTATCTGGAAGAAATTTCTCTGCAAATAGGCAATATTGAGATTTCTGCCTATGGTGTTGTTCGGGTCATTATTTTTGGCTCGATATTGTTTTGGCTGGGCCGATTGTCCAACCACGCTGGCCAGCAGATTATTCGCAGCCAAGAGGATTTGGACGCCGGTACCCGTGAGGTATTTGCCAAACTCTTCCAAATTGCTCTGTTTTTTATCGTATTCCTTCTGCTGCTGCAGATTATGGGGATTAATCTTACAGCGCTGGCAGTATTTGGTGGTGCGTTAGGTGTCGGTCTTGGTTTTGGTTTACAGTCGATTGCTTCAAACTTTATCTCCGGCATCATCCTGTTGCTGGAACGATCACTAAGTGTTGGTGATTACGTCGAAATGGAAGATGGTCGCAAAGGGATTATTCGTGAACTGAATATGCGTTCGACAACATTAGAAACCTTTGATGGCAAAGACATCATGGTACCTAATGAGCAATTTATCACCACCAGCTTTACCAACTGGACGCACAAAAATAACAAACAGCGCTACGCACTGGAATTTCAGGTTGCTTACAAAACCGATCTGCATTTTTTATTCGACTTGATTCGTAAAACCGTGGCCAGTCATCCCAGAGTTATCAGTGGTGAGGATATTCCCATTGAAGAACGGCCTGATGCTGAGATTGCCGGTTTTGGTGATTCTGGTGTCGATATTTTGGTGGAATTCTGGATGGAAGGTATTGATGATGGTGCCAACCGGATCGGTGCCGATCTGTTGTTAATGTTATGGGATGCATTCCATGAGCATGGTATTGAGATTCCATTCCCGCAGCGTGAAGTTAAAATTTTGAATCCCAGCTAATTGTTATTGCTCGCAATATGCTAACCTTTACCTTTATTAATAACATGGCATAGCCGCTTTAAATCGGCTGTTGCGCGTCTTACGGGGAAAATCATGTCTGATTACGATAATCTGATGCTGGATAATCAATTGTGTTTTGCACTGTACAGTGCCACCAATGCCATAACCCGTGTTTACCGACAATTATTGGATGAGCATGATTTAACGTATCCGCAATATCTGGTACTGCTGGTTTTATGGGAAAAAGATGGTGTCGCAGTCAGGGACTTAATGCACCGTCTGAAACTCGATTCGGGCACTTTGTCGCCAATTTTGAAGCGATTAGAACGCGCAGGCCTAATCAGCAAACAGCGTAATGATATTGATGAACGAATTGTGCGAATCTCATTAACGGAGAAATCCAAACAACTTCAACCCATGATTGCCGAGGTTCAAAAACAAGTTGCCTGCCAGACGGGCCTCGATAACAAAGAGTTTTTTACGCTACTGCAAAAGCTTAATAAACTGGCAGAGACGCTGAGCAAACGTGAAGCAATTCAACTCAAGCAAGCTTAAGTTTAGTTAAATGGCCTGCACAGGCAGGCCATTCACCACCTGCCAATTTTAAGCAGTAATTGCCAGCCTAAATACAGAAATAATAAGGGCAGGAATACCATTACCAAAATAAATTCAGCCAGCAAATAAATCGCAGCGTTAACACCCTGCTCCGCTTTATTTTCAATGGCTTGTATCTTGCCTCGTATATCTATACCCTCACGAATCCCCTGGTACCATTTACGATCTTTTTGCAGGTCAGATTGTTGTAAATCTTCGAGACTCTGCTGTGTGCTGTCGAGAACAGCAACCGCTTGCTGGCGATCATTATCCAACCAGTTTTGCATCTGATTGGCGGCCAATGCGGTCACAGGCACCGCCAGACGCAAAATACTCAAAATAATCACCCAGCGCAGTAAATTTTTTTGCAGGGATACTCTGCTGCTCCGGATCGCTATCGCAAGCACCGTGAAGATAATTAACAAAACCAATAAACCGCGAAAGATTTCAATATCACCTGCTGACAGCAAAATCTTCTGAATACCAATTGAAGCGGACGCAACTAATAAAATAAATGAAACCTGCTCGATTAAATCATTAAGCGGGTCGAGGATTTGTCCCGGTGTCAGTGTGACTCCGACCCCCATGGGCTCGATAGCAAGCTCTGTACCCTGGACAACTGAAATCAATGCATTCAAACCACGAGCCAATGCATAGACTGTCAATGTCACTTTGAGCATTTCATTAAGCTGTGGACTGGCCACCGTCGTCATAGGCAGGCAAGCCAAAATCAATAAAACCAGCAATAAGATGTATGCACAGCGACGTTGATAAGCCGTCATAAAACTCCCTGATCAAATTAACGCTAACATGAGCATAGCAAAAACCCTTGTTTGTCGCCGGCTAACACCACTCAGGAAAATCCTGAATTTAATCAGGGGAAACACTGATGTTTGTTTTGACTGTACACCGTAATATATAAATCGTGAGCTTGGAGAGACAAGCGCTTTAATTAACTATATTGGAGAGTTTAATCATGTGGACTAAACCAGAATATTCAGATATGCGTTTCGGTTTTGAAGTAACAATGTACATCTGCAACCGTTAATACGCAGTAGATACACGGAAAAGCCCCGCTTGTCGGGGCTTTTTTTTGCCTGATTTAATCGTCCAGTTCATAGTGCCGATCCGGACGGGTATCAGAGTTGGCTTGATCACTGGCAGATCGCAATCCGAGGTAATAAAACAAAATCAGTAACAAATAAAACCAAATAAGTCCGTCATTCTTAACAACACTCAGTAAAGCCCAAACCGGCACCACATAAAAAACACCATTTAATGCCACACTCCAAAACCGATTAAATCGTTGGCGTGCTAAATCATAAAGATAACCGGCAAACATGCCGGTCATGTAGCCCCCCACAATCGCCAGGATCAGCATCAGAAAAATACCGGTAGCGCTGAGTTGTATCACCGATTTAATCTCGAATTAACCACGACAAAACCCGCCTATTAATTTCACATTGTTATCACAGCATAAATCTAGCATGATTATGAAAGTAAATAAGACAGGAAAATTCATGCCACGGCTAAAATTTTTATTGATCATGCTGAGTTGCGCATTGGCGGCTTGTAATGAAGAACCCGTAGAAACCTTAGAAGATAAGGTTGATCCCGTCCATCATCTGACCGAATGGTGTCATGCAGATTGGCAACAGAAAAACTGGAAAATGGGTGATTCGCAGGTTTTGGCCAGAAATAATGAAGCCTTTAGCGACGGTATCTATAAAGTCTGTCGCGCGCGTGCCGAATTGTATGCCGAGGGGTATGAAATTTATCCATTTATCGCCGATGATGCGCAGCGGGAAATCTATGTGATGGTCTTTTCAGCAAGCGTTGAAGAAATCAAATCTCATATTCGCGAACATTTACCCGCTTTAAAGAAAATTTAATTTGTTGCTATCTTCGGTTTTTAGCCGAATAAAGCCCGCCTCGAACATTTTTCACGCCGGATTCACAAACAGCTCGCCACTATCAATTTTTTTAGTGGAGAATGTGGATGTTACGTTATGCCTTATTTAGTATATTGCTTATGTTTGGTTTAGGTGGCTGTGCCTCGTCTCAGCCGCCGATTCGTACCGAATCATCTGTTGATTTAAGCAGATTTATGGGTGACTGGTATGTGATTGCCAATATTCCAACCTTTATCGAGAAAGGTGCTCACAACGCGATTGAATCGTACGAGATGAACGATGATGGCACTATTGCCACCAAATTTCGGTTTCGTCAAGACAGCTTTGATGGAGAGATAAAAACGTATCATCCCACCGGGTTTGTTGAAGATGATGGCTCCAATGCTGTCTGGGGCATGCAGTTTATCTGGCCGATTAAAGCCGATTACCGCATCGTGTATTTGAATGACGAATACACACAAACCATTATCGGCCGTCAACAACGCGATTACGTCTGGATCATGGCTCGCACGCCGAACATTGCGGAAAAAGATTACAACGCACTGCTACAACTGCTGAAAAAAGAGGGTTATGAGATTAGTAAAATTCAAAAAGTACCGCAGCAATGGCCGGAATAACCAGGTCGTAAATGAAAGCCCGGATTGATGATATAACGACCGGCAATGTTGCTCCGCGAATCATTGATATAGCAAGTTATGCCGATATTGATGCTTTAAATGACCTGCTTAATCACTGTGCCAGTAAGATGGCTCACCAAGGCATGCGGCATTGGCTGGGAGTTTACGATAAACAGTCGGTAACGGCTAACGTGCAAAAGAAAATGGTTTATACGATGCGTGACAAAGGTTGCATTGTCGCCTGTGTAGCCCTAGCTTCAATGCCAGCAAGCTATTACGATGACTGCTGGCCAACAGCTCCTAAAGCCGACTGTTACATGACTATGCTGGCCGTGTCGCCAGACTACCAACAGCAGGGATTAGGCAAATTAATGGTGCAATATTGTCAGCGGCAGATACCGACGGGGAAAACATTGCAACTCGACGCTGTGGCCCATTACCCCGCTCTACTCGATTTTTACCGTCAGCTGGGTTTTCAGCAAATTGCTGACGGTATTGGACTTGGCGATAAACGATTTTTATTCAGCTGGTCAGCCAAGTAACGTTGTTAACATCATAATGACAAAAAACCCGCCCATCAGACCGATTGTTGCCGTAGTTTGATGGCCATTACGGTGGGTTTCGGGAATGACTTCATGTGACACCACAAAAATCATTGCCCCGGCCGCAATGCCTAATCCCAGTGGATACGAAATGGGCAGACCGCTAGATAGAAAGATACCCAATACTGCGCCGATGGGTTCAACCAGCCCTGTCATAGCAGCGATTAATACCGCTTTGCCCACCGGCATATTAATCCGTTTTAGTGCTAACACCACGGCAAGGCCCTCTGGAATATTCTGAATTGCAATGGCGGCTGTCAATGGAATACCTACCGACAAATTGCCATTGGTATAACCCACCCCAATCGCCATACCTTCCGGAAAATTATGTAAAGCAATAGCCAGTACAAATAAACTGACCCGGCCAACTTGCTGATGACCCGCCCCGTAAGGACCACTATGGGCATGTTCATGCGGTAAATAATAATCAAGCCCCAACATCAGCAATACGCCGCCAATCATGCCAAAAATCACTACCAGCGCACCGCCGGCAGCACTGCCGGCTAACAGCGAGCCGGATTCAATACCGGGCAAAATCAATGAAAAGAAGCTGGCCGCCAGCATCATGCCGGCAGCCATGCCTAACATTGTGTCTTCAATTTTAACTGGCAGATTTTTAATGAACAGGCCGGGGGCAGCCCCTAAAGCGGTTGACGCCGCTCCGACGGCACCGCCAATCAGCGCCCATTGCAAAAACAATGGCTCAATGCGGTTAAAAGCGGTCAGTAGATTAGCAAGCAGCATAAACAGCATGGCACCGATAACCGTGGCCAGAGAGAGCGTTATCCACGGCCGGTTTTGCATTTGTGCTCGCCAGCTACTGAGCAGGTTGGCTGCTGATTGTTTCACTGCATCTTGCTGCATGCATTTCTCCGTATTAAGGTTGCTGCTTGGACGCCAATCATCTATTTTGGTTGCCGAGTCAACAATCGACTATTTTTGCGTTTGGAAACTTATGCTTTTTTAATATTTCCAAATGTATGCAGACTATGCGAGGCATGAAATTATGCAGGCATTACAAGAACATTGGATTAATTGTCCTTACTGCGGCGAAGCCATCAATGTGTTGATTGATTGCAGCATAGCCGAACAGGATTATATCGAAGACTGCCAGGTTTGTTGTCGGCCAATTGAATTCCAGGTTTATGCTGAAGCGGATGGTAATGTAACGGTGAATGTTTTTAATGAGAATGAATAGTGCTTTTAAGGAAGAATATCCTGTTGTTAACGGGATAGTTTGCTCATTCATGCAATAGTAGATAAGTTTTAAATAAGTATCCTGATGCCAACGACGGACAAGATATTGATAACCAAGCATTTCAGCGCTTTCGGTGCTTTGCTGTGTTTAAGTCTTTTTTTGCCACAAGCCAATGCTTCACTGGACTTGTTGGCAGGGGTTGAGGCGGGTATTGAAACAGATACCGCCATGACCAACCCGGATCTGGAACTGACTCAGAAAATTCTCTCCAGCCAAAAATCTGAAACCAGCCATGCCTGGCAAAATTCCGATACTGGTATCGCCTATCAGATTGAGATTAAACGAAACTATACTTACGGAAGTTATCCCTGCCTTGCTTATGATCTGACGATTATTAAGGGTGAAAATCAGGAAATTAAGTCGCTGGATGCCTGCCAGCATCGTAGTGGCAAATGGATTTCCGTGTCGCCCAACGTCATGGCATTTTGATTATCTGGGTGCGTCAGCAATAAATACTGCCCGTTTTGGTCCGGGATAGCCCTCGATAGTTTTGCTGTGATCCTGCGGGTCCAGAAAATCCGCCAGAGATTCAAAGGTCATCCATTCCGTAGCCCGCTGTTCTTCAACAGTCGTATTCGCTACATTTACACAACGCACATTTTTATAGCCACATTTTCGTAGCCACAGTTCCATGGTCAGTACCGATGGAATAAACCAGACATTATTCATCTTGGCGTAGCGCTGCTCTGGCATCAATGTTTTGCCCAATTCCCCATCAATCACCAATGTTTCCAATACCAATTCACCACCGGGTTTGAGGCATTGCCTGCATTCCATTAAATGCGTTAACGGTGAGCGGCGGTGGTACAACACCCCCATCGAAAACACCGTATCGAAGAGTTGTAGATTGGCCGGCATATGTTCAATACCGATGGGTAACACAAAATGCTGCTGGCTTTGAACAAATTGCTGAATAAGCTGATATTGCATAGCAAAAACCCAGGTCGGGTCAATGCCCATGACCATTCTGGCGCCTTCACCAACCATCCGCCAGCCGTGATATCCATTGCCGCCGCCGACATCCAATACCACCCTGTTTTCTAAAGATGAAATATGCGGCAGTACCCGATCCCATTTCCAGTCAGAATGCCACTCGGTATCGATATGAATACCGAATAAGTCATAAGGTCCCTTGCGCCAGGGATGAAACTGTTTGAGCAGTTCTGTCAGTGTTGCTGGCGAAAAATCCTGCAAGTCAGCCTCAGTGCCAATTTTCACTTTATCGCGCAGTTCAATAACTGAAGGGGTTATCGCTGGTAAATCCGCCAGGGCCTGCCGCCACATTGGCATTTTGCCATGCCGCTCAGGGTGCAGTTTGTCCGCCACCTGCTGTTGTAATTGCTGGCGCCACTCGCTCTGACCGACGCTATCAAGCCAGTCGTAAAATTGTTGATAAACCATTATTTGATTGCGATAAAAGAAGCGAAATTAAAACACTGAAACCATTGCTCGATTTGCGAAAAACCGGCGGCCTCAAATCGTTGGTGATGGGCCGCGGCCGTTTCGGGGATCATCACTTTTTCCAGGGCATTACGCTTTTGACTGATTTCCAGATCGCTGTAACCGTTGGCGCGCTTAAAATCCAGGTGCAGCGCCTGCTGTAACTGTTGAGCACTGTCATCAGCAAAGGCCAGTTTTTCCGAAATGATCAGTACACCGCCGGATCTTAAGCCCTTGTAAATTTTTTCGATCAACGCATCTCGCTGAACAGGTGCGATAAATTGCAGAGTGAAGTTCATCACCACTACCGAAGCATTTTTGATAACACTGTCTTTGATATCTTCATGGCGCAAATCGACCGGTACCCGGTTATTATCTGAAGCCATAATCCGCTCGGCACGCTCAATCATCGCCGCTGAATTATCAATGGCAATAATCCGGCAATTAGCGGCTTTAACACGCTGGCGCATTGACAAGGTCACCGCGCCGAGCGAGCAACCCAAGTCAAAACAATCACTGTCGTCCCTGGCATAGTGGCCGGCAATAATACCGATATTGGCGATTAAAGTACCGTACCCGGGTACTGAACGCTGAATCATATCCGGGAACACATCGGCAACCCGTTCATCAAAACGAAAATCGACCATTTTTTCCAGTGGTGACGCGTAGATGTTATCGGCTTTATCGACCACTATTGCTCACCTTTCTTTTTGGCGACATTGTTCCGTAAATACACTGGTAGCGCCTGGTCTGCTGGTATCTGTCCGCTATTAACCAACAATGCTTGAGCCAAAGGCAGCATTGCTTCTGCACTGGGATATATTCCGCTGTCCATACCCTGTAATTGTTCAGCAAAATTATCGCTGAGTATCTGTTGGTATTCAGCCCAACCGCTGCCAGCACCAAACCACTCACGGTCATCAAACGGTTTTACATTTTCCGGTGCAGTTACCTGCTCTGCCGAGTGTGCGACGGCATGACCATTTTCGATAATAAAATCAGCCTGATAAACCTCACCCATTCGGGCATCTATCGCCACGCAAATATTGGTTACACCATGTTTTACATAGGCTGACTGAGCGACCGCAGCTAGGGTAGAAACAGGCACCACCGGTAAGTCCTGCGCAAAAGCAATGCCCTGTGCCACTGCCACACCGACCCGCACGCCGGTAAAAGAACCAGGCCCGCGGCCAAAAACCAATACATCCATCGCTGATAATTCGCTGCCAGCTTCCTCCAAAAGTGTATCGAGCATTCCCAAAATACGTTCCGAGTGACCGCGCTGTGTGATTTCACTGACTGAGAACAATTGGTCTTCCACCAGTAAGGCAGCACTGCAGTTTTCGGTACAGGTATCTAAAGCAAGTAAATTCATCAGTCAGTCATTTCGCTGTCATGGATAGGTCACAGACGGGCATTATAATTCAAGCACTTGCTGCTGGGGCTTATTGATCTTTCATCTTTGCCTCAGTTGTAAGCTTAGAGTGCAAAAGGCCCCGGGAGGCGACCATGGCGTTTATTATCGATTCAATTTATGTATGCCGTGAATTACTGCGTTTGGTGTTTGTGGTTGTCACTTCACCTTTCGCTATTGTCGGCAGTCTGTTGATGCTGGGTAGCACCAGCTGGTAATCAGGTTACAATAAGTCCTCAACGTTTAGGGGGACTTATGGCACAAATCCACCAACAAGCGATTGCACACATTCGCAACGATGACTGGCAACAAGCGCATGAATTGATCCAGACCACCAACGATCCACTGGCCTGCTTGATCCACGGTTTTTTACATCGTCAGGAAGGCGATCTCAGCAATGCCAGTTATTGGTATCAGCGCGCCGGTGAAACTTTAGCCGAAACACCATTGAATACCGAATTGGAACGGCTGGAAGCGCTGGCCCGACGTTGAATGTATTTACCTTTTGCGGCTGCGTTTCGCCGGCGTTTTGCCGCTTTTCCCCCGCACATGCTGGGTTCGGAATTGTTTGGCAGCCATTGCCGGCGTCAATGCTTTACGACTGATACGGCGGCCTTCACCTTTTTCACCGGTACCTGCTGGCTGAAACGTCGGGATCAAATGCTTTTTGCCATTGCCAATTAAATCAGCTCGGCCCATCGACTTTAATGCTTCACGCAACATCGGCCAGTTTTCCGGATCGTGATAACGCAAGAACGCTTTATGCAGACGGCGTTTTTTCAGCCCTTTAGGCACAGTTATATTCCCCCCCTCACGGCGCACTTTATGTAAGGTATCTTTGCCTGAGTGATACATGGCAGCGGCGGCTGACATCGGTGAAGGTAAATAAGCCTGCACCTGATCGGCCCTGAAACCATTACGCTTCAGCCAGATAGCCAGATTGAGCATATCGTCATCGGTGGTACCGGGGTGCGCAGCGATAAAGTAGGGAATTAGATACTGTTCTTTACCGGCTTCTTTGGAATATTTTTCAAACATCTGTTTGAATTTGTCGTAGCTGCCGATGCCCGGTTTCATCATCTGAGATAAAGGACCGTCTTCGGTATGTTCGGGAGCAATCTTCAGATAACCGCCGACATGATGTGTGACCAGTTCTTTAACATATTCAGGTGACTCGACTGCGAGATCATATCGCAGACCAGAAGCAATCAGAATCTTCTTGATCCCCGGTAGTTTGCGAGCGCGGCGATATAAATTAATCAGTGGCGTGTGGTCGGTATTGAGATTCTTACAGATGCCGGGATACACACACGATAAACGCCGGCAACTGGCTTCAATTTCTTCACTTTTACAGGCCAGCCGATACATATTGGCGGTTGGACCGCCCAAATCAGAAATAATGCCGGTAAAGCCGGGCGTAGTATCACGAATCGCCTCGACTTCTTTGATAATCGAGTCTTCACTGCGGCTTTGGATGATCCGGCCTTCATGCTCGGTAATCGAACAAAAAGTACAGCCGCCAAAACAGCCACGCATGATATTCACCGAAAAACGAATCATTTCGTAAGCCGGAATATTCATTTTGCCGTATTGGACATGAGGCGTACGGCTGTATGGCAAATCGAATACAGCATCCATTTCCTGCGTTGTCAGCGGAATCGGTGGAGGATTCAACCAGACGTCAAATTCATCATGTTGCTGCACCAGTGCTAAGGCATTGCCCGGATTGGTTTCTAAATGCAAAATCCGCGAGGTATGCGCATAGGTAATCGGATCATCTTTGACCTGATTGTAGGCTGGCAGCCGAATCACGGTTTTATCAGCATTACGCGGTGACACGCGGTGAATTTTAATCACGTTGGTTTTTGGCTCGGCCGGCTTTTCTTGCTGTGCAGTTTCCGCCTGAGCGTTTTCACAGGTTTCCGCTGTTTGCATTTGATACGGGTCAATTGGCGGATTCAGTTTGCCAGGAGTATCGATACTGGTGGAATCTTTTTCCCACCAGCCTTCACGGCGGCTGTGTTTCGTTAAATAGGCTGTGCCACGAATATCGATAAGATCTTTAACCGATTCACCAGCGGCCAATCGATGAGCGATTTCCACCACCTGGCGTTCACCATTGCCATACACCAGTAAATCGGCTTTGGCATCCATAATGACACTGCGGCGGACTTTTTCAGACCAGTAATCATAATGGGCAATACGTCTCAGGCTGGCTTCAATACCACCAATAATAATCGGCACATCTTTATGCGCTTCACGGCAGCGCTGACTGTAAACCACGACGCTCCGATCCGGACGTTTACCGCCCTCACCGCCCGCGGTATAGGCATCGTTACGGCGAATTTTTTTATCAGAAGTATAACGGTTAACCATGGAATCCATATTACCGCCGGTCACGCCCCAGAATAAATTGGGCCTCCCCAGTTTTTTAAAGTCTTCAGCGCTGGTCCAGTCCGGCTGGGCAATAATGCCTACTCGAAAACCCTGCGCTTCCAACAAGCGGCCAATTAACGCCATACCAAAACTGGGATGATCAACATAGGCGTCGCCGGTGACAATGATGATGTCGCAACTATCCCAACCGAGTGCATCCATTTCGGCGCGGCTCATTGGCAACTGTTTGGCAACACCAAAACGCTGTGCCCAGTGTTTGCGGTAGGAAAAAATATCAGGAGCAGTGTGCATAGGCCCTCGGGGGGTTGTTTATCTTTCAACGTCACCGCTTATGGCGGCTATTTTTGTGTCCGGCAAGGCGAAAATCGCGCAGTGTAGTAACTCTACACTAGTGATTAACAGCGCTGGTGGGCGCAAAAAAAAGTCCCAGCCCTATGGGTTGTGACTGAAAAAGCGCCGCTCTGCGTTGCTCGTCATTAATTTAGAATGACTAAACTTCACTTCTCGCACCTTGATTGTCGCTTTTTCGGTTCACAACAGAGGTGGCATTGAGAGACCAACAAACCCTTGCAAAAGAATCAGATGCGTAATTCTAACATTGTGCGGCCAAAACCGCTTTGCAAAATCAGTCTTCGCGGTACGCCGCAAGTTCGGGCATGCTGTCGATGATGATCACGGGGGTGCCATGACTGACATATTGGCTGAGTTCCTGGATTTCACTGTTACGCAGCGCAATACAGCCTTTGGTCCAATTCGACATCTCGTGAATTTCAACTTTATCAGGCGTTTCTAAGCCAATACCGTGAATCCCAATCAAACCGCCGAGCACGGTATTTTGTGGTGGTAATTCCTGATAAAGATGCGCACCGAGAATCCGGCGGTATTGCGTGCGATTAATCAATCCCGACTTCAGCGCCCGCTTGGCATCATCCATATTCGGATAATTAAGCTGCATAAAAGTATGAAAAGTATCGCTGCTGCGCACTTCATGAATGCGGTAATGACCTTTAGGCGTTTTGCGATCACCTTCGCGAACTTTGGCTTGTTTGCCGCCACTGCCAAATGCGGCACGGAAAGTTTTGATAGTACGGTTATTTTTTTTGACCAGCAGTTTGTTCTGGTCACGGACAATAACGATCTCAATACCATCGTTTGATGCAGTAGCAGGCAGGCTGAACACCATACAAAGCAGTAAGATAAATACACGCCACATAATCATCTGAACCTAAACAAGCTGATGACCGGTATTTTTGTCATATAAAGCATCAAATGTCACGCCTAATATTCTATTTTTTATAGAAATAATCGGGTTAAAAAGGACTGGTTTTGACGAATCAACTGCTGTAAAGACTGTGGCAAGCTGGTCTGCAGACTGTTTTCTAATTGTTCAGCCAGTGAACGCAGCTTTTTTAATCTGGATGGATTAACCACTTGTTTTAACGCGAGACCAATAACATTGCCTTTATCTGCGACCGGCAATATCAGGCTTTGATCATTAAAACTTTGATTAATACGCTGCATCGTCAAATTAAATGATGCACGATCACTACCCCACAGGTTAATACTCATTATGCCCATCGGCGATAAAACACCCGAACAAGCATCAAAAAATACCTGCGCGCCGATACTTTGTGCCATTCCCTCATGATCATAGGCATCAACCAGTAATAAATCGAACTGCTGTTCTCCCCGGTAAAAAATCTCACTGACTAGTTGATAGCCGTCACCCTGCAAAATGGTAAGCCGTGGGTCGTTGTCAGGTACACAGAAAAAGTTTTGTGCAACGTCAATAACATCCTGCCGGTATTCAATTACCGTAATCCGGCAATCAGGGTAATGGTGCAATAAAAACTTGACCAATGAGCCGCCGCCCAGGCCCACCACCAGGATATTGTTAGGTAAAGGATTGAACAATAAACACGCCATCATCGATCGCGTGTAACTCAATTCCAGTCGATATGGCTCACGCATCGACATACTGCTTTGTCTGGGATACGTCCCAAAATGCATTGAGCGAATGTCACCAATATCAATCACCTCAATGATGCCTTCATCACTGCTGCGTTGCAGCACTACCTGACCGCCGTTGTAGAGCTGCATATCAGGGCCGTAAATCGGCAATTAGCTGTCGGTGCAGCCAGCTGTGTACTTGTTTACTGAGCAACCGCTCCACACCCTCAAAATTACGATCCGCGCCGGCTATTTTTCGCTGACTATATGGCTGCGTTGTGTTGAATTTTAATTGGCTATAGCGCAGTTCGGCAGCCCGCTTCACTACATCATCAATCTGAGAGCCCATAATATCGAGAACCGGCACATTGGCATCAACAATCATTTCAGCCGTTATCTCTTCATCGGCACTCACCATGACCAGCGCACTGATTGGTCGCGGTGTTGCTGCAATAGCATTGATGGCCGTTTGCACGCCCGCGCCATGACCCAGAAAAATTAAAAACTGTGGATTTTTGGCGCTGAGCCAGGCAATTGCAGCGTCCATTCGTGCCGGATTACCGGGCGCAGCAGTCTGAATCGTGGGTATTTCGCTATTTTCTGACTCGCTGTCTGCTGGCGGATTTTCAGGAGCAGTCGTGTCATTCGCCGTGGGCTCAACAACATTATTGTCCTCATCTGGCGGTGTGGCATTTTCAGCTGCATCAGTCTCCCTGGTGGACAAATCAGCCGTTTCTGGTTGAGCCGTCTTAGATAGCGCCTGTTCGTTAAGTGAAACCGTCAAAGTGTCCCAACCAAAGATCGGCAATTCTTCACGTAAGTGACGCAGCAGCGGGCCATCATATTGCGTCGATTCATCATGCAGCAAAATAACCGCGCCCCGTAATTCACCCAATGTTTGCGGTAAATAGGTCGCCGCAACCGGCTGACCCGCAACATCCAATGTAAATTCGCCTTTAACCGCTCCGCCACTTTGTAACATTGGCATCGCCGGCGATTTACTATCGGTTTCTGTTCCAGCGCCGGCAAATACCAGACGACTGAACACAACAAAAAACAGGACGGGCCAATACAATCGCGACAAGATATTCTCCGGTAGGCAAACTACTGATAATTTGCTTCAGTATAATCACAGTAGTTACGTTTCAAAAGCTGAAAAATAGCCGTTTTTGGGGTAAAGTAACTGGTTTTGAGTCCGAATATAAAGAGAGATATCGTCATGGCTGAATTTAAAATTGCTCCGTCCATTCTGTCTGCCGACTTTGCCCGCATTGGCGAAGAAGTCGTCAATGTGTTGGCATCAGGCGCTGACATTGTCCATTTTGATGTTATGGATAATCACTATGTACCAAACCTGACCATTGGACCATTGGTTTGTGAAGCATTACGTAAGCACGGCGTTACCGCTGAAATTGATGTGCATTTAATGGTCAAGCCAGTTGATAGGATTATTCCTGATTTTGCCAAAGCTGGCGCCAGTTATATTACTTTCCACCCCGAAGCCTCTGAGCATATCGACCGCAGCTTGCAACTGGTTAAAGCTGAAGGTTGTAAATCCGGCCTGGTCTTTAATCCGGCTACCCCACTATCTTTAGCAGAGCATGTATTAGATAAAGTTGATCGTATTCTGCTGATGTCTGTTAACCCGGGCTTTGGTGGTCAGAAATTTATTCCACATACGCTCGATAAATTGCGTCAGGCCCGCAAAATGATTGATGAAAGCGGTTATGACATTGATTTGGAAATCGATGGCGGTGTGAATGTACAAAATATCCGCGAAATCGCTGAAGCCGGTGCCCGTACTTTTGTTGCTGGCAGCGCGGTATTTGGTGCGGCTAATGCCAGCGATCCAAACCACTATGAAACTGTTATCGCAGCACTGCGCGCTGAACTGGCAAAAGCCAACGTTTGATTTTATTCAGCGCCAGAGATTTAAAAATTTGCCCGGTCTCGTGCCGGGCTTAATTTAGAAGCCATTCATGAAACAGGCACAATTCGACCAACTGGCTGAGGCCGGCTATAACCGCATTCCGCTGTCGCGAGAAGTGCTGGCGGATTTAGATACCCCGCTTAGTACCTATCTGAAACTGGCCGATGCGCCCTACTCTTATTTATTTGAGTCAGTTCAGGGCGGCGAAAAATGGGGCCGTTATTCGATTATTGGTTTACCGTGCCAGCTTGTTATTAAAATTTATGGCTCACAAATCCGTGTTTTCCAAAACAATGAATTAATTCAAACCCTGATCAAACCCGACCCGCTGAAGTGGATTGCGCAATTTCAGGCAACTTTCAATGTACCTGATATTGATGGTTTACCTAAATTCAATGGCGGTCTGGTTGGTTATTTTGGCTATGACACCGTTCGTTATGTGGAAACCCGTCTAGGTGCAGCGCCACCGAATGATCCGCTGGGCTGTCCTGATATTTTGCTGATGGTTTCTGATGAACTGGTGGTTTTTGATAATCTCAGTAATCGGCTTTTTTTGATTGTGCATGCCGATACAGCACAGGAAAATGCTTACCAACTGGCTCAAAATCGTTTAGATAGCCTGACACAGCAACTTCGCGAATCAACACCAAAAACACCTGCTCATACTGCTAATCATAAGGTTAGTGAACAGGATTTTATTTCCGGTTTTACCCACGATGGGTTTATCAACGCGGTGGAGAAAGCGAAGCAATACATTACTGATGGCGACATTATGCAAGTGGTGTTGTCACAGCGTTTGTCGATTCCATTTGAAGCTGCACCAATAGATTTATACCGGGCCCTCAGAACACTGAATCCATCGCCTTACATGTTTTACCTGAATCTGGATGACTTCCATGTTGTCGGTTCGTCTCCGGAAATTCTGGTGCGTATGGAAGACCAGGAAGTCACGGTCAGACCGATTGCCGGCACGCGTCAGCGTGGCAAAACAACTGAAGAAGATAAGGCACTGGAAGACGATTTATTATCCGATCCTAAAGAGCTTGCTGAACATCTGATGCTGATTGATTTAGGCCGCAATGATATTGGCCGTGTCAGCCAGACCGGGACAGTCAAACTCACTGACAAGATGGTCATCGAACGCTACTCGCATGTCATGCATATTGTTTCGAATGTCACCGGTAAAGTTTTACCCGGCATGACGGCTTTAGATGCGCTGCGAGCAACCTTCCCGGCTGGTACTGTCAGCGGTGCACCGAAAGTCCGGGCGATGGAAATTATTGATGAGCTGGAGCCGGTCAAACGCGGCGTTTATGCCGGAGCAGTAGGTTATTTATCATGGTCAGGCAATATGGATACTGCCATTGCCATCCGTACTGCGGTCATCAAAAATCAGCAACTGCATATTCAGGCGGGCGCCGGTATTGTTTATGATTCGGTACCCGAATCCGAATGGCAGGAAACCATGAACAAAGCGCGCGCAGTATTTCGCGCAGTCGCCATGGCTGAGGCCGGTTTGCAACCACCCACCGCCGAACAGGCATAATCAGGATTAGTTCATGTTATTGATGATCGATAATTACGACTCGTTTACCTATAACCTTGTGCAATATTTTGCCGAGTTGGGCGCCGAGGTAGAGGTCAAACGTAATGATCAGTTGAGTATTGCCGATATTGAAAAACTCGATCCGACGCAAATCGTGATTTCGCCCGGCCCCTGCACACCGAATGAAGCTGGCGTGTCACTTGAGGTCATTAATCATTTTGCTGGCAATAAGCCCATTCTGGGCGTTTGTCTCGGTCATCAGGCGATTGGCCAGGCGTTTGGCGGCGATGTCGTGCATGCCCGGGAAATCATGCATGGCAAAACCTCACCGGTTTATCATAATGATGCCGGCGTTTTTAAAGGCTTGAATAACCCACTACAGGCCACCCGTTATCATTCACTGGTCATTAAAAAAGACACCGTACCGGATTGTTTTGACATCACCGCATGGACCCAGAATGACGATGGCAGTATTGATGAAATTATGGGCGTACGCCATAAAACGTTGCCGATTGAAGGCGTGCAATTTCACCCGGAATCGATTTTGACCGAACAAGGTCACCAACTTTTGAAAAACTTTTTGGATGAACATCATGGCTGAGTATGTGATCAGCTTGCCGCAAGCCATTAAACAGGTAATGCAGCGGCAGAATCTGGCAGAGCAGGAAATGATCGCTGTTATGCAGCAAATCATGTCTGGCCATGCGACCGATGCCCAAATTGGTGGTTTTTTGATTGGCCTTGCCATGAAAGGCGAAACTGTTGATGAAATTGCCGCAGCTGCGAAAGTTATGCGTCAATTAGCTACACCGGTCTCAGTTACCGGCACGCCGGTTATTGATACCTGTGGCACTGGCGGTGATGGTGCCAGTAGTTTTAATGTGTCGACGGCCAGTGCTTTTGTCGTTGCTGCTGCCGGTGCGAAAGTTGCCAAGCATGGTAATCGCTCTGTTTCCAGCACATCTGGCAGTGCTGATGTGCTGGAAACTGCCGGTGTTAATTTAGCGTTAACACCCGAGCAAGTCGGCCATTGCATCGAAACGGCCGGCATTGGTTTTATGTTTGCACAGAAACATCATGGTGCCATGAAACACGCTATTGGCGCGCGCAAACAGATGGCGGTAAGAACGATTTTTAATTTACTGGGCCCGCTGACCAACCCTGCCAATGCACCGCATCAGGTCCTTGGCGTCTATGATGCCAAATGGTTACGGCCAATGGCAGAAGTCCTGAAAAAGCTGGGCAGTAAACATGTACTGATAGTTCATGCTGAAGATGGTATGGATGAAATCAGTATTGGTGCTGACACACTGGTCGCCGAATTGCACAACGGTGAGATCAATGAATATCGCATCAAACCCGAGGATTTTTCCCTGCAACGCGCCGATATCCGTCAATTGGCTGTCAATAATGCCGAGCAAAGCCTTAATATCATCAAAGGGATTTTTGCCGGCCAAAGTGGCCCCGCACGCGATATTGTCGCGCTCAATGCCGGCGCTGCCATTTACGCCGCCGATCTTGCGAAAAGCCTAGCCGAGGGCATTATAATTGCCCAACAAGCCATTGATAATGGTACGGCCAGGCAAAAACTCGATGCCTTAATTCAATGCAGTCAACAAGCCAGCTAATATGACCGATACGCCTGATATTCTGAAAAAAATTCTGCACCGCAAACAACAGGAAATTGACGAGCGCAGTGCACGGGTCCCTCAAAGCAAACTACAGGAAATGGCTGAAAATGCCCTGCCTGTACGTGGGTTTGTGGAAGCTATGCAGGCGAAAATTGCTGCCGGCCAAAGTGCCGTAATTGCCGAAATCAAAAAGGCCTCCCCGAGCAAAGGTTTGCTGCGAGCTGATTTCCGGCCAGCAGATATTGCCCGGTCTTATCAATCTGGTGGCGCGGCCTGCTTATCGGTACTTACCGACCAGGATTTTTTTCAGGGTCATGAAGATTTCCTACAGCAAGCACGTGCCGCATGCGAACTACCGGTTATTCGAAAGGATTTTATTATCGATCCTTATCAGGTATTTGAAGCGCGGGCGATTAATGCCGATTGTATTTTGCTGATTGTTGCAGCGCTGGATGATTATCAGCTTGAGGATCTCAGTCAACTGGCTCTGCAACTGGATATGGATGTACTGGTTGAAGTGCATGATGCTGAGGAATTACATCGCGCGCTGGTATTGAATTTACCGCTGATAGGTATTAACAACCGCGACTTACGTACTTTTGATACCCGTCTGGAAACAACGCTGGATTTGCTCAGACTGATCCCGGACGAAACAACCGTCGTAACGGAAAGTGGTATTCATTTACCGGCGGATGTTGCCTTGATGCGTGAACATCACGTCAATGCTTTTCTCGTAGGTGAAGCGTTTATGCGCGCTGACGATCCCGGCGCGGCTTTAAGCGAGCTTTTTAAATAATCAGACCGCTTGTTTTTTCAGCTGTGCTGAGGTGCGGCGATGGGCTTCGTCATACAAAATTACCGTTTTGCCATGTGCCCAGAGCATGCCCTGTTCCTGTAACTCTTTAAGTACACGGCCCACCATTTCGCGCGAACAACCCACAATACGGCTGATTTCCTGACGGGTAACTTTAATTTGCATGCCCTCTTCGTGACGCATGGCATCCGGTTGGGCAGCAAGTTCTTCCAGTGCGGCCGTCACGCGGCCTGCGACGTCCAGAAAGGCCATATCAGAGGCTTTACGGGTCGTACTAAGCAAACGCCTGGCCAATTGCTCGGCCAAGGTTTGTAGCAAAACCGGGTAACTGTTTTTCAGCTGTGTGGTCGCCATACTGCGAATTTGCTGATAACTGATTTCTTCTGTCCGGCAATCACTGCGCGCCCGGACCGTAACCATACGATCACCGACTTCAGAAAAAAGACCGATTTCACCGATGAAATCTCCCTGATTAAGATAGGCGACAATCAGCTCTTCGCCTTCCTCATTCTCCATGCAAATACTGACCGACCCCTCACGTAAGTAATAGAGTTTGTCAGCAGCATCACCGGGACGAACAATAATGGTTTTTGCGGGGTAATGCCGGCTGTGACAATGTTGAAAAAATTCAGCCAAACCGGCTTCGATTGCTTTATGTTTATGATAATCCATCGTTTTTCCCATCGCCGGGCCGGCGCGTTTAATCGAACAAATTCTGCCCAAGTGTGACGAATATGGCAAAATTGTGACCATTTGGCAACGTAGATGGAATTGAATAATGAAAGCGCGGGTGAAATGGGTTGAAGATGTTTTATTTCTTGGACAGAGCGGTACCGGCCATACAGTTGTAATGGAAGGCCCTGCCGAATCAGGCGGCAAAGACACCGCCATGCGTCCAATGGAATTGCTGTTGTTAGGAATGGCCGGTTGTACCGCCTACGATGTGGTCGGTATTTTAAAAAATTCCAAACAAGACATTACCGACTGTGATATCAGGGTTGAGGCCGAACGGGCTGATGAAATGCCTAAAGTCTTTACCAAAATTCATGTCCATTACACCGTCACCGGCCGTAATGTAAAAGCCAATTTTGTCGACCGGGCTATTAAACAATCCACTGAAAAATATTGCTCTGCTTCAATCATGCTCGGCAAGACAGCAGAAATTAGTCATGAATTTGATATTGTTGAACTGGATTAAGTGAGCAGTTAATGGAAACATTTATTTATAAAAGTCGCAAAAAAGACGAGCTCTATCTGTATCTGGCCGTCAAAGATGATTTTTCAGTCGTACCGGATGACTTATTGAAATCCATCGGTCACGAGCCACACTTTGTGATGCAACTGACGCTCAGCGAACAACGCAAACTGGCCCGTGAAGATGTCCGTAAGGTTATGCAAAATCTTCACGAGCAGGGTTTTCATCTGCAAATGCCGCCACCAGCGGATTTAATTCTGCAGCGCGAACGCGCTGGCAAGCCGCACTGATTAAAGTAGTTTTTTCAGTTTATACAACTGTTCTAAAGCCTGTTTAGGTGTCAGTTCATCTGGTTCCAGGGTTTTTACCGCATCCAGTAACGGTTGATGCTTATCAACGGTCTGAAATAAATCAGCCTGTGGCTGCTCAGTATTTATTGTGGACGTTACTGGTTGGGATTGTTCTAATAATTGTAATTTTTGCCGCGCCGCCTTAATAACATCGCTGGGCACACCGGCCAGTTGTGCCACTTGCAGGCCATAACTCTGGCTGGCGGCGCCGGCCTTAAGCTGATGCAAAAAAACAATCTTATCGCCATGCTCAATGGCATCAAGATGCACATTAACGGCTTTGGGATAAAGTGCTGGCAATTGCGTCATTTCAAAATAATGGGTAGAAAATAAGCTATAGGCACCAATATCACGCACCAGCTTCTCGGCGCAGCTCCAGGCCAGAGCTAATCCATCAAAAGTACTGGTGCCACGGCCGACTTCATCCATCAATACCAAACTGTTTGCCGAAGCGTTATTGAGAATATTGGCTGCTTCATTCATTTCCACCATAAAGGTCGAACGGCCTGCTGCTAGATCATCACTGGCACCAATACGGGTAAAGATCTGATCCACCGGACCAATTTCGGCGGTATCGGCCGGTACAAAACTGCCCATATATGCCAAAATTACAATCAGCGCTGTTTGCCGCATGTAGGTCGATTTACCGCCCATATTCGGGCCGGTAATAACCAGTAATCTGGCAGCGGCATCGAATTGCAAATCATTGGCACAAAATGGCGTGTTCTGCGCGTACTCCACAACCGGATGACGACCAGCAGTAATCCGGATCATCGGTTCATCAATCAAGTGAGGTTTAACGTAGTTAAGTTGCTGCGCCCTTTCTGCCAGATTGGTAAATACATCCAGCTGCGCCAGCGCTTGCGCTGATTGGCTCAATGCAGACAAATCAACACTGATCGCATCAAACAATTGATCGTACAGGGCTTTTTCCAATGCCAGCGCTTTGTCCTGAGCGCTGAGGACTTGTTCTTCATATTGCTTTAATTCCGGCGTGATATAACGTTCAGCGTTTTTTAGGGTTTGCCGGCGCTGATAATCCATCGGCAAATCGACATCGTGTACCCGACCGAGCTCAATATAGAAACCGTGCACTTTGTTATAGCTTACTTTCAATGTATTGACCCCAGTTCGCAATCGCTCGCGTTGTTCCAGTTCGCTAAGAAACTCATTGGCGTTTAAATGCAGCTTGCGCAGCCGATCCAACTCGGCATCAAAACCTTCAGCAATAACGCCGCCATCGCGGATCAGTAACGGCGGCTCTTCAATAATCGCCCGTTCCAGTAAAGCCAAAGTTTCTTTGAAATGGCCGAGCTGCCGATCAATTTGTTTCAACATGCCGCTGTCAAACACCGACAGCTGTTGATGTAATTCCGGCAACGTACGCAGCATTAATCTTAATTGCGTAAAGTCTCTGGGCCTTGCGGTTCGTAAAGCCAGCCGGGTGTTAATACGTTCAATATCACCAATGGGCTTTAATAGGGTTTGTAGCGACGTCATCTGCTGATGATTCATTAATGCGGCAATCGCCTGCTGCCGGCTTTTTAACACATCAAGTTGACGGCTGGGCTGCAGCAACCAGCGTCTTAATAACCGGCCGCCCATTGGCGTTACCGTCTTATCAATCACCGCTAGTAACGTATGTTCTTTATGGCCTGCCAGATTGGTTTCCAGCTCCAGATTACGGCGTGATTGCGGATCGATAATGATAAAGTCGCTGAGCTGTTCGATGCTGAGACTACGCAGCTGTGGCAGTGCCGATTGCTGCGTTTGCTGCGCGTAATTCAATAAACAACCAGCGGCCTGAATGGCCAGCGTTAAATCATCGCAGCCAAAGCCTTTTAAGTCCTGGACCGCAAAGTGCTCGCATAAACGCCGCCGCGCTGCATCGAGGTCAAAATGCCAGTCCGGTACCAGTCGCCATTGTTTTTCATAAAGTTTGAGCTGCGCCCGCAAAGCTTCATCAGCCAGAATTTCAGCTGGTTTCAGTCTTGCCAGTTCAGATTGTAATGCGGTGTCATCGGCAAGCTCGGTCAACCAGAAACGACCACTGCTTAAATCAGCCGCGGCCAGACCAAAACCAGACTTGCCACAGCTGATAGCCAGCAACAGATTGTCACGTTGTTTTTCGAGCAATGCATCGTCGGTCAGCGTACCCGGCGTTAAAACACGGACCACTTTGCGTTCTACCGGGCCTTTGCTGGTTGCCGGATCACCAATTTGTTCACAAATGGCCACTGAGACGCCAGATTTTAAAAGACGGGCTAAATAGCCATCCGCAGCGTGATATGGGACGCCAGCCATCGGGATCGGTGCACCATTGCTATTGCCGCGTGCCGTTAGGGTGATGTCCAGCAATTCAGCGGCTGTATGCGCATCATCAAAAAACAGCTCATAAAAATCACCCATCCGATAAAACAATAAAATGTCCGGACGCTCGGCTTTGATACGCAGATATTGCTGCATCATCGGGGTATGATTGGAAACGTCTTTCATTAATGTTGTTCAGCGTATGCCAAAAATTGCAGATGCCACACTTTATCAACTCACTGAGCAACTGGCGACTAGCTTGTTAAATAAGCATTGGCAGCTGGTCACTGCCGAGTCCTGTACCGGTGGCTGGCTGGCCAAATGCTGCACCGATTTGCCAGGCAGTTCAGCCTGGTTTGCAGGCGGTGTCGTTAGTTACTCCAATCGATTAAAACAATCCTTATTAGGTGTCAGCAGAGACACACTGACCCAATTTGGCGCAGTCAGTGAACCGGTCGTTAAGGAAATGGCGCAGGGTTGTCTTGAAAAACTCGGCGGCCAAATCAGTGTATCCATCAGTGGCATTGCCGGTCCGGATGGTGGTAGCGACCAAAAACCTGTTGGTCTCGTCTGGTTTGGATTTGCCAGCGCAAAACAGCAGTTTTGTTGTCAACAACACTTTGCCGGTGATCGCGAGACGATTCGCCGCCAGGCGGTGGCTTTCGCACTTCGTAAACTTATCGAAATATCAGAGCATGTCTAACTTCATATTCACAACAACATTAGTAGGTATCAAAGTTAAACAAGCCCTAGAGTGATAGTCACTTGTGTGTGATAATCATGGGTTGTAAAAAATCATTATCAGGGGTATGCAAATGGATGAAAACAAAAAGAAAGCGCTGGGCGTTGCCTTAGGTCAAATTGAAAAACAATTTGGTAAAGGTGCCGTGATGCGTTTAGGCGATGGAAGCGCCTCCCGTGATATTGATGCCGTTTCAACCGGCTCAATTGGTCTTGACGTTGCATTGGGTATCGGCGGTTTGCCACGTGGCCGGGTAGTTGAAATTTATGGTCCGGAATCATCTGGTAAAACCACGCTGACACTGCATGCCATTGCTGAAATGCAGAAACTGGGCGGCACCGCAGCGTTTGTCGATGCCGAACATGCTTTGGATCCTTTATATGCTGAGAAACTGGGCGTTAATATTGATGATCTTCTGGTCTCTCAGCCTGACACCGGTGAACAAGCATTAGAAATTACCGATATGTTAGTGCGCAGTGGCGCAGTGGATATTGTTGTTGTTGACTCAGTGGCAGCATTAACGCCAAAAGCTGAAATTGAAGGCGATATGGGTGATAGTCATATGGGTCTGCAGGCACGTTTAATGTCTCAGGCGCTGCGTAAACTGACAGCCAACATTAAACGTTCTAATACGCTGGTGATTTTCATTAACCAAATTCGTATGAAAATTGGCGTGATGTTTGGTAACCCTGAAACCACCACCGGTGGGAATGCCCTTAAATTCTATGCATCGGTTCGTTTGGATATTCGCCGTATTGGCGCCATTAAGAAAGGCGATGAAATTCTTGGTAACGAAACTCGTGTCAAAGTCGTTAAAAACAAAGTCGCCCCACCATTTAAACAAGTTGAATTTGATATTTTGTATGGTGAAGGTATCTCCCGCGAAGGTGAGCTGATTGATTTGGGCGTTAATGAAAATATCGTCGAAAAATCAGGTGCCTGGTATAGCTATGACAGCAACCGCATCGGTCAGGGTAAAGACAATGTCCGGCAGTTTTTGAAAGAAAACCCGGCAATTGCCAACGACATTGAGGCCAAAATTCGTGCCGTTATGCTGCCACCCAAAACGGCTAAAGCCAACAAAGCTACCGACGAGACAGATACCGAATTAGAAGCGTGAGTCCCCGCTCCTGTAACGAACATGCGGTGAGTTTACTGGCACGCCGCGAACACAGTGCCAGTGAATTACGTAACAAATTACAGCAGTATGACCATCAGGAAAGCGAGATCGAAAAGACGCTGCACTGGCTGCAAATAAATGACCTGCAAAGTGACCAACGCTTTACCCAGAGTTATTTAAGACATCGCAGCCAGCGCGGTTGTGGCGAGCTGAGAATAAAGCAGGAATTGAAACAACGTGGTGTCACAGACACACTGATTGCCGAAGCTTTTAAATCGGCAGAAATTGATTGGTTTGCGCTTGCAGTTGCAGTACGATGCAAGCGCTTTGGCGAGAAGGTCCCCGCCGATTTTAAAGAGCGTGCCAAGCAGTTACGCTTTTTACAGTACCGGGGTTTTACTCATGAACAAATTACAGAAAGTTTTAATCATACCCCATGAAGACAAGCGCTGAAATTCGCAAATTGTTCCTCGACTATTTCGCTGGCAAAGGCCACGAAATTGTTGCCAGCAGCCCGTTGGTTCCGGCCAATGATCCGACGCTGTTGTTTACTAACGCTGGTATGGTGCAGTTTAAGGATTTATTCCTTGGCCTTGAAACCCGTAAATACACCCGTGCGACCAGTTCACAACGTTGTGTGCGGGCCGGGGGTAAACATAATGATTTGGAAAATGTCGGTTATACCGCGCGCCATCATACTTTCTTTGAAATGCTCGGCAATTTCAGCTTTGGTGATTATTTTAAACGTGAAGCCATTCAATTTGCCTGGGAATTCTTAACTGTCACCCTCGCCCTGCCGCCGGAAAAACTCTGGGTTACCGTATTTGAAGAAGATCAGGAAGCGGCTGATATCTGGATCAAAGAAATCGGTATCGACCCCAAGCGATTCTCAAAAATTGGAGCAAAAGATAACTTCTGGTCAATGGGTGATACTGGTCCCTGTGGCCCCTGCTCAGAAATTTTCTATGATCACGGCCCTGACGTTGCGGGCGGCCCGCCCGGCACCCCAGAAGAAGATGGCGATCGTTATATCGAAATCTGGAATCTGGTGTTTATGCAATTTGACCGGGCAGCCGACGGTACATTAACGCCATTACCAAAACCCTCAGTTGATACCGGTATGGGGCTGGAGCGATTAGCTGCCGTATTGCAACATCAACATAATAACTACGATATCGATTTATTCCAGAACCTGATTAAAGCCATCACCGACTTAGCCGGCATTGACGACACCAGCCACACATCGGCCCGAGTTGTCGCCGATCATATTCGCTCATGCGCGTTTATGATTACCGATGGCGTACAGCCTTCTAATGAAGGTCGCGGTTACGTGCTGCGCCGCATTATCCGCCGCGCAATTCGACATGGTCATAAACTGGGATTAAAAGAAGCGTTCTTTTATAAACTGGTCGCACCACTGGTTGCTGAAATGGGTGAAGCATTTCCCGAACTTGCCAAAGCCCAACCGCTGGTCGAACGTGCTCTAAAACTTGAAGAAGAACGTTTTGCTGATACCCTTGACCATGGCTTGAAAATTCTCGATCAGGCCATTGAAGCCATGGCTGATAAAGAAATCCCGGGTGAAACGGTATTTTTGCTTTATGACACCTATGGTTTTCCAATTGATTTAACGGCAGATATTGCTCGTGAACGCGGTCTGACCATCGATGTGGCGGGCTTTGAACGCCATATGGAAGCACAGCGTAACCGTGCCCGTAGTGCCAGCCAATTTGGTGGCGGCTTATCAGAAAGCCTGGTCATAGATGGTGAAACCGTTTTCTGTGGTTATGACCATACGCGTAACGAAGCAACCATCACTGCCATTTTGGTAGATGGCGAAAACGTCGTTCACTTAAAAGCAGGTCAGCAAGGCATTATTGTGCTCGATAGCACGCCGTTCTATGCGGAGTCTGGTGGCCAAGTCGGTGATTTGGGCGAGATTAATTCTGCCGGTGCGCATTTTATTGTTACCGACACCCGTAAACAAGGCAAAGCATTCACCCATATCGGCGAATGTAAACGGGGCAGCTTTGAAGTCGGTCAAAAAGTGCTGGCCCATGTTGATGAAGATAATCGTCAGGCAACAGCATTAAATCACTCTGCAACCCATTTACTTCATGCAGCGCTGCGACAAATCCTCGGTGACCATGTTACCCAAAAAGGATCTCTTGTTGATTCTCAGCGGCTGCGTTTTGACTTCTCCCATTTTGAGCCGATGTCAGCCGAACAACTGCGTGATATTGAGCGTCTGGTAAACCAGCAGATCCGTATTAACCATGCTGTCGAAACGCGACTGATGCCGATTGAAAAAGCCCGTGAAAGCGGCGCGATGGCGCTTTTCGGTGAAAAATACGACGACGAAGTCCGAGTACTCAGCATGGGGGATTTTTCCATTGAGCTTTGCGGTGGTACTCACGTTGGCCGCACCGGTGATATCGGTATTTTCAAAATTATTGGCGAAGTCGGTATTGCCTCAGGCGTACGGCGGATCGAAGCTGTCACCGGCGATATTGCGCTGAACTATATTGAAGATTCCGAAAATCGCCTGCGGAAGATCTCCGATCTGGTCAAAGCCAAAGCCGATAATGTCGAAGATAAAACCGCGCAAATGGTGCAGCGCACCCGTCAGTTGGAAAAAGAACTGGAAGCCTTAAAAACCAAACTGGCCAGCAGCGCCGGTCAGGATTTGGCCGCTGAAGCCAAAGACATTAATGGTGTTAAAGTACTGGCTGCCAAACTGGATGGGGTCGATGCCAAAGCACTTCGTGATGCGGTTGATCAGTTGAAAAATAAATTGGGCAGCGCTGCAATTGTTCTGGCCACCAATGAAGCCGATAAAATCACACTAATTGCTGGTGTCAGTAAAGATCAGACTGCTAAAATCCGCGCCGGTGACTTGGTTGCGCACGTCGCAACGCAAATTGGTGGTAAAGGTGGCGGGCGTCCTGATATGGCTCAGGGCGGTGGCAATCAACCAGAACATTTATCAAAAGCGCTTGATTCGGTAGCCGATTGGGTTGCCAGCAAGCTGGAAAATTAAACATGGCGCTTATCGTACAAAAATACGGCGGAACCTCCGTCGGCTCCATCGAACGTATTAAAGAAGTCGCAAAAAAAGTCATTCAATACCGTAACGATGGTCATGACATCGTGGTGGTTGTATCGGCGATGAGTGGTGAAACCAATCGCTTGGTCGCACTGGCCAAAGACATTAATCCTGATCCACGCGGTCGGGAGCTGGATGTTTTGCTGGCAACCGGCGAACAGGTGACCATTGCCCTTCTGAGCATGGCGTTGGCCGAACAAGGTATGCCCGCACAGTCTTACACTGGCCCGCAAGTACGCATCCTGACAGATGATGCCCACAATAAAGCCCGCATCATGGAAATTGATGATGTCAAAATGCGTGCAGATTTAAAACAAGGCAAAGTTGTTGTTGTCGCCGGTTTTCAGGGGTGTGACGAGCACGGCAATATTACGACGTTGGGTCGTGGTGGTAGCGATACCACTGCTGTCGCATTAGCCGCCGCTCTAAAAGCCGACGAATGTCAGATTTACACCGATGTCGATGGTGTTTACACAACGGATCCGCGTGTCGTGCCAGAAGCCCGACGCCTCGATCGCATTACCTTTGAAGAAATGTTGGAAATGGCCAGTCTCGGTGCCAAGGTTTTGCAGATCCGCTCCGTAGAATTTGCCAGTAAATATAATGTCCCGTTACGCGTCCTGTCCTCGTTTACCGAAGGTGGTGGCACGCTGATAACGTCAGAGGAACAAGAAATGGAACAAGCGCTTATTTCCGGTATCGCGTTTAATCGTGATGAAGCCAAACTGACTATTTTGGGTGTGCCGGATCAACCGGGTGTCGCATACAAAATTCTTGGCCCGATCGCCAAGCAAAATATTGAAGTCGATATGATCATCCAGAATACTGGCCATGATGCCACGACCGACTTTACCTTTACGGTACATCGCAATGATTACCAGACAGCATTAAAAATGCTACAGCAAATCGCTAACGACCTGAACGCCCGTGAAGTAAATGGGGATGAACATATCGCTAAAATCTCACTAGTTGGCGTTGGTATGCGTTCGCATGCCGGTATTGCCAGCAGCATGTTTGAAGCGCTGGCTCGTGAGAATATTAATATCAGTATGATTTCCACCTCTGAAATTAAAATCTCTGTCGTGGTTGATGAAAAGTATCTTGAGCTCGGTGTACGGGCTTTGCACAAGGCTTTCAGCCTTGAGCAAGCTCAGTAAATCATTGATATCAGGAAGTATTTCCTGTCGATTCTGCTAAAGCTTACTGCTATAATTGCACGCAACAGATTCGGATAAATTTGCTATATTCGCTGTCTGAATGTAACAAGAAGAGGCAAGTAAGACCTCTGACTAGGATAATAAATAGGAATCATGGCACGAGGCCATTTAATGAAGGGAGTCCAATTTCCC
>JAWWAG010000008.1:0-31014 GCA_033721795.1 Methylophaga sp.
GTGGTGAAGAAGTCACAGCAGAGGTTATTGATGGTCCTCAAAGCGTAATTTGGCAGGAAGCAGAAAACCGTTTGCATGCACAGAAAGCGTTATTAGAATTCCTTTGTGCATAAGGATGGATTGTTTAAGTAAAAGTCAGGTGATAACTCCCATAAATCCGCGGTATTACCAGATTATGAAGCGACCATTTTCGGGGTCAGTCAGAAAAAAGTTGACGTGTATTTACAGTCTTTGATTTTGTAATTGTTTGTTAAGTGCTATGAGCCGTTCAGCAGTCCCAATATCAGACCAGTCACCCTCGTAAATTGCACCCGTTGCCCGATTTTGTTGCATGGCATCAAGCAGTAGTGGCTTTAATGGTCTCTTACAATCAGCCAAACCTGCAAATAACTCAGGCCGGTAAACCCCAATGCCGCTAAAAGTAAATTTTACAACCCCTTCGGCATGTAGCTGATTGTTATCATCCAGATAAAAATCACCCTCAGGATGCTGCGCCGGATTTGGGACTAAAACCAAATGGCAAAGTGTGTCATTGATCAGGCAATTTTGCAGCCTGGCAAAATCATAATCAGTCCAGATATCACCATTGACGACCAGAAATGGTTCATCCCCCAGTAAGGGCAGAGCATGAATAATGCCGCCAGCCGTTTCCAGACCGCCATTTAATTCGGGTGAATAACGGATCTCAGCACCCCAATATGAACCATCACCTAGCGCTTCCGGAAACTGATTTCCCAGATGTGCATAGTTAACGACAATTTCATTGAAACCAGCCGCGACCAGTTTTTCAATCAGGTGCACTATTAATGGTTTGTCACCCGCTTTGAGTAGTGGTTTTGGCGTATGGTCAGTCAGTGGTCGTAACCGCTCGCCACGGCCGGCTGCGAGGATCATGGCTTTCATAAAATACGATCTTTGATAGCTGGTTGTTGCAGATAATTCATCAAGTTCGTTAACTCTGGGTACAGAGCACATACTTCGTAAACATAATTAAGAGTGAGTGGTAAGTCATTTAAATAATTAGATTTATTGTCACGATAGTTAAGGCGGCAAAAAATTCCTAATATTTTTAAATGGCGTTGCAGGCCGATTAAATCAAACCAGCGTTGTAACTGTGGCATGGTGATTGATTCATCAAAAATATGGTGTTTAATCGCCTGTTGACGGTAATAACTTAAAAAATCCATTACCAGCGACGGTGACCATTGAATATAGACATCACGTAATAAAGAGACCAGATCATAAGTAACAGGACCCCAGACGGCATCCTGAAAATCAATAATGCCCGGTGTACCATCTGACTGCAGCATCAGATTGCGGGAGTGATAATCTCGGTGAACAAATGCCTGTGGTTGTTGCTGCGCTTCTCCTATCAAAAACACATATAAATCATCAATAAAATCAGGTTTATCAAGGCCTAAATGACGGTTTAAAAACCACTGGTCTAATAATGCCAGTTCGTTACCTAATAGTGTGCTGTCATAGTCTGATAAACCTGCAGGTTTGCTGATCATCTGCATTTGCACAATACAGTCGATAGCCTGTTTATAAAGGCGCTGCACCGAATCCTGATTGAGTACCGACAAGAATGAAGTATTACCCAGATCACTGAGTAGTAAAAAACCGTGTTGCAGATTTTGCCGGAAAATTACCGGTACCGGTAAATCATGAGATGCCAGTAATTTGCCAACCCGAATAAACGGTTCAATGTTTTCATGATCAGGCGGAGCATCCATGACAATCCAGCTATCATTGGCAACGTTAACCCTGAAATAACGTCGGAAACTGGCATCACTGGATGCGCTGGTCAGGGTCAATTGTTGTCCGGCAAAAATCCCTTTTAACCATTGCTGCATTTGCAAATAGCGCTGATCTTCCGAAATCGACATAAACACCTTATAAACTGCGGGCCGGCGTATCATACCGGCAGACAATAAAATGCAAAGTGTATAGTATCGACCGGCAGCGGGATAATTTGAAAATGAAACCTGTCTTAGCCATTCCAGAATATTTTCGGAGAGAAATAATGAAAAAAACCTTTGTCAGTGTCAGCGCCATTTTATTACTTAGTCTGCCGTTTATCAGCTTCGCTGAGGCCAACAAAATACCGGCTGATATGCCTGAGAAAGCTCAGCAGGCTATGTCCGGTCATATCACAAGCTACAATAAATGTATGATGGAAAGCCGGCTCAGTGCCAGTAAAAATGGTAAAGATGCGCAGCAAAATGCGAATGACATCATGACGGGTTGTGAAACGCATCTGGACAGTCTGGGTGCATTATTGGCTGAAAATGAAGTTGATGCCGCATTAACAGAAGGCATGAAAAAAACGATGCGTTCACGCGCTGCACGTCAGTTAATGGCGCGTACCATGAATAATCTGGCTGCCCAGGCCGCGGCGGTATCTAATGCCGACAAAATGGCACCTGCTGAATAAATTCAGCCTAAAACGCTGACGCCCTGAGCGGCCAGCAAATCTATCAGCCGAATCAGAGGCAGCCCGATAAGACTGTTGGGATCACTGCCTCTGAGTTCACTGAATAAACTGATACCCAAACCTTCCGATTTAAAGCTGCCGGCACAATCCAGTGGCTGTTCGAGTTCGACATAACGTTGGATCTGCGCCAATGACAAGTTTCTGAATTTGACTTCAAACGGTTCGACTAATGACTGCATTTGTTGATTGGCCGCGTTATATAAAGCCAGTCCAGTCAGAAAGGTAACAGTTTTGCCACTTGCAGCCTGTAATTGTTGAACCGCCTTATCAGTTGTACCCGGCTTTCCCAGAATGTCGCCCTCTAAAACCGCAACCTGATCAGAACCAATGACCAGCGCTGATAAATTACTTTCAGCCACTTTGCGGGCTTTGTTTTCGGCAAGACGCAAGACCAGTTGGGCTGGTGATTCACCGATTAATGGCGACTCATCTATATTCGGCGAAGCGGTGGTGAACGGCAAATGAAGCTTTGCCAGTAATTCACCGCGATAGGGCGAACTGGAGCCTAGAATAAGTGGTTGCATAATTCCTCAGGTAATAACGGTTGGCTGGTCACGGCCGGTCAGTAATTTGATTTGCGCCAGTGCATCAGCAAGCTCAATCAAATCACTCAACGCCGTTTGCGAATCTTGCAATAATCTATCCGGCGAATCTTCATATTTTTCGATATAAACCCTTAAAGTGGCGCCTTCGGTACCGGTTCCGGACAAACGGAAAATCATCCGCGACCCATCATCAAAGCCAATACGGATACCTTGATGATCTGCAAAACTGTCATCGACTGGATCCCTATAGCTAAAGTCATCGGCAAACCGAACCGTACGATCACCAAAGATTTTTCCCGGTAATTTGTGTAATTTTTCGTGCAGTTGTTTAACTAATAATTCTGCTTTATCAGATGGCACTGCTTCATAATCATGGCGCGTGTAATAATTACGGCCAAATTTTTGCCAGTGCTGCTCCGCGATGGTTGCAACCGATTGTTGTCTTGCAGCCAGAATATTCAGCCAGCAAAGCACTGCCCACAAACCGTCTTTTTCACGAATATGATCGGAGCCGGTGCCAAAGCTTTCTTCACCGCACAAAGTTGCCATTCCGGCATCAAGCAAATTACCGAAAAATTTCCAGCCGGTCGGTGTTTCAAACAAGGGAATATTCAATGCTTCAGCCACCCGATCCGCTGCCTGACTGGTTGGCATTGAGCGGGCAATGCCTTTTAGGCCTTTTTGATAGGCCGGAATTAAATCAGCATTGGCGGCGATGATTGCCAGACTGTCCGACGGAGTAACAAAAAACTGCTTGCCAAGAATCATATTGCGATCGCCATCGCCATCAGATGCAGCACCAAAGTCCGGTGCATCATCAGCAAACATCACAGCAACCAATTCTTCAGCATAAGTCAGATTTGGATCAGGATGACCTCCGGCAAAATCAGGCTGGGGAATACCATTCATAACGGTTCCAGGTGCAGCGCCCAAACGTTTTTCGAGAATTTCGATGGCATAGGGACCCGTAATCGCATGCATGGCATCAAAGCGCATTTGAAACCGGCCGTTACAAAGCAGGCCGCGAATCGCCGGAAAATCAAAGATATCGGCCATTAAATCAGCATAGTCGCTGACCGGATCAATGATTTCTATCTGCAAATCACCGAGTTTTTGTTGGCCTATCTGCGTTAAATCGATATCTGCTGCTTTAACAATCTGATATTCACTGATGGCCTGACTGCGCTGAAAAATAGCGTTGGTAATTTTTTCAGGCGCCGGGCCTCCATTGGCGACATTAAATTTAATACCAAAATCGCCATCCGGTCCGGCCGGATTATGGCTGGCTGATAAAACAATGCCACCAAAACTGTTGGTTTTACGGATTACACATGAAGCAGCAGGGGTCGATAACAGCCCATGCTGACCGATAATCAATTTGCCAACACCATGCGCCGCCGCCATTTTGACGATAACCTGAATGGCCGTTTCGTTATAAAAGCGACCATCACCACCGACCACTAGGGTCTGACCATGGACATCACCAACTGCCTCCAGCATGGCCTGAACAAAATTCTCTAAATAATGTGGTGTTTGTACTTGTCGGACTTTTTTACGCAGCCCTGAGGTTCCGGGTCGCTGATCGGTAAACGCAGTGCTAGCAACTTGGGTAATTGTCATGATGTATCCTTAAAAACAGGCAAAGCGGTTTGCCAGTGAAATGTTCTTTTCTGCAGGCATCTATTTGGCACTATACTGGCATCATGTCAGGCACTCAACAGGGTTCAGCAAGCTTAATGCGGCTTGCCACATATGCTTCCGTGGCAACAGCGGCGAGCTTGATTTTTGCCAAAGCCTGGGCATGGTGGCAATCAGACTCAGTTAGCATGTTGGCAGCATTAACGGACTCCAGTCTGGATTTAGTGGCCTCTCTGGTTACCTTGTTTGCTATTTATCATGCACTGCAACCTGCAGACAAAGAGCATCGGTTTGGTCATGGCAAAGCAGAGCCATTAGCCGGCCTGTGGCAGGCCTTGTTTGTATCCGTATCCGCGTTATTTTTGCTTTATCAAGCGTTGCAGAGACTGATTTCACCGCAACCCATTACCGATGCTGTCGTTGCCAGTATTGGCGTGATGATGTTTGCCATCTTTATGACCGGTTTATTGTTGTTGTTTCAGCGGCATGTCATCAACCGGACAGGGTCAACGGCTATCAGTGCTGATGCATTGCATTACAAAACAGACTTTTTAATTAATATCAGTATCATCGTGGCGATTGTAATGACCGCCGCCGGTTGGCATCGCGTCGATGCATTAATAGCGATGGCGATAGCCTTTTATATCCTGCACAGTGCCTGGCAAATTATGCGTGATGCTATCAATTTATTGATGGATCATGAATTACCTGTCGCACAACGCCAGCAAATTCAGGATTTGGTTTTAAAACATGCCGATGTTCGCGGTTTACATGATTTACGAACTCGTCAGTCAGGTCTTCAGATATTTATTCAGCTGCATTTAGAATTAGATGGAGACATAAGCCTGCAGCAAGCGAATGTAATTTGCCGGCAGGTTGAACACGATTTAAGCGAACAATTCGCCGATGTGGAAGTATTGATCAATCCCCATCCTGCCGGGGATTGCCGATAGTTTTATTAGTGTAGATTGCCATCAATACGTCACAGTAGGCGGCAAAAAAAGTATAATTGATACAGTTTTTAGGAGATTGCTGCTTGTTGGATTCACTGTTGGTCGAAAGCATCGTAATCATTGCGTTGTTATTGTTGCTCACTACCTGGCTATTGTTTCGGCTTAAAGCCCGCCGACAAAGCGCCAATTATCGTATCCATAAAATCCTCAAGCCGCATCAATTTGCCGAAGCAAGACAATTAATCATCCCGGATGGTATTGGCGGATTGTTAGAAATTGAGCATTTGGTAATGCTCAAACAGGGCCTGTTGATTATGCATCGGTTTCCGCTCAGTGGTCATTTATACGGCGCTGAGAAAATTGATCAGTGGACACAACTGGTTGATGGCCGTAGCTATAAGTTTGCCAATCCTTTGATGCACTTACTGCATGTGCAGCAATCTTTGTCATTGCTGGCACCAAAAGTCCCTATTTATACGCACGTGGTGTTTAGCGGCCACTGTAATTTTCCCAAGGGGAAACCGGATAAAGTGTCACTGTTAAGTACGCTGGAGAACGATCTTGAGTATATCTTTAAGCAAGCGCCGTTACCTGAACCTGCATTACAAAATATCTGGCATTCCATATTAAAAATTGCCAGACATAACGGACACCCCGCGGCGGAGGTTTATCAGTGAGTTGTATAGCAAAACCTTTAGTAGTAGCGATTTCATCTCGAGCATTGTTTGATCTTGATGAAAGTCACCAAATATACGAGCAAGAGGGCACTGAAGCCTATTGTCAGTATCAAATCGCTAATGAAGATGTCCCGTTGCAACCGGGGGGCGCCTTTAATTTGGTACGGAAATTATTGGCACTCAATGACAATAATCCCAAAACCCCGCGTGTCGAAATTATTCTTTTATCCCGCAATAGTGCTGATACCGGACTGCGTGTTTTTAATTCCATCCAGCACCATGCGTTGAAAATCAGCCGGGCAGTATTTACCTCAGGAAGCAGTCCTTATCGTTATGTGGCACCATTCAGCGCCAGCCTGTTTTTATCTACCAGCCCTGAAGATGTCCGTATGGCACTCGATGCCGGCATTGCAGCAGCAACGATTTTTCCATCCAATGTTGGCAATAATTCTGAATTTGAAGAACTACGTATCGCTTTTGATGGTGATGCGGTGTTGTTTTCTGATGAATCAGAACGTATTTTTAAAGAGCGCGGTCTGGAAGCCTTTACCCAAAATGAGCAAAAAACAGCCCGTGAACCTTTATCTGGCGGACCCTTCAAAGATTTTCTATTAGCCTTGAATCGTATACAGACTGAATATCCCGAAAATCAGGCGCCTATTCGGACCGCATTGGTCACCGCTCGATCTGCGCCAGCGCATGAGCGTGTTATTCGTACCTTACGCGAGTGGGGTATTCGGATAGATGAAGCGATTTTCCTCGGTGGTATGGAAAAAGGCCCTTTTCTGAAATCATTTGGTGCCGATATCTTTTTTGATGATCAAGAACAGCATTGTGAATCAGCCAAAGCCCATGTGGCCACTGGCCATGTACCCCACGGTATTGCTAACCAAGCCAAAAAAATAACATCTGAGGAATAAGCGTGGCCAAGCAAGGAGAGGGTGTTCAGCGCTTTATTCGGCAACTGAGCGAAGACAAAATGCCGGTATTTTCCAATACCGTCACTGAAGTAACCAATGTCGTTAGTAGTCAGGATACCTCTGCAGTGGATGTTGCCAGAGTCATTCTGCGTGACGCGGCGTTAACTGGCCGCTTGCTGAAAATGGCTAATAGCATGCATTACAACCGTCAGGGCCAGGTCATCAGCACAGTTTCCAGAGCCGTTATGGTGATTGGTTTCGAGCAGGTTAAGGCGCTGGCATTAACTTTGGTTTTGGTTGATAGTCTGGCCGATGGTAAACAACGCCAGAAGCTTATTGAAGAAATGGCACAATCATTTCACGCTGCCATTCAAGCACAGGAACTGGCGGTAAAAATGAAATTACCCCAGGCCGAAGATATCTTTATCGCTGCATTGTTATCGCGGCTTGGTAACATGGCTTTTTGGGCATTTGCCGATGAGCAAGCTGAGCAGATCCTTGAACTTATCAACAAACAGTCAATGTCTGAAGAAACAGCTGAAATGGAAGTGCTGGGCTTTACACTGCAGAGTTTGACGCGCGGTCTGAGTGAAGCCTGGTTGTTGGGGGATATGCTTGAAAGAAGTCTGAATCCGCGTAACCATGATTCAGCCACTGAAATCATTCGCAGCGCCAATCAACTGGCAATGGTCTCGCAACAAGGCTGGGAGCACGATCAAACTCAACAATGGCTTACGGACACCGCTAAACAGTTGGATATGAAGCAAGCTGATTTGACCGATCTGGTTTACCGAAATGCGCAGCAAGCCCGGCAAATTACCCGTTTATGCGGTATTAATGATGCTGAGTTATATATCGCCAAACCGCCCAATACCACCGAAGACTTGATGGAATCAGCCGCAGTTATTGATAACGATGGCGATATAGAAATCGAATCCGTCGCTATTGACGAGCCACCCCAGCCAGACGCTATGCTGCAACTGCAAATGTTGCAGGATATTTCAGCGGCTTTACAGGAAAAGCCCGCCCTTAATGTCATTCTTGAAATGGTGCTGGAGGGAATATATCGGGGCATTGCCATGGATAGAGCTATTTTTACTGTGTTGTCACCGGATCGTAAAAAGCTGCAATGCAAATATGCGCTGGGTGCAGATCATGAAAAGCTAAATGATGAACTTATCATCGACATTACGCATCCGACTAATGTTTTTGCCAAAGCACTTAAAGAAACCCGGGCGCAGTTACTACCTGCTAACCCGCGTGAGTTAAACGGCACACTGGCTAAAACCACGCTCGATTTGCTGGGCAAACCACCTTATCTTTTAATGCCGGCGATAGTTGCCGGGAAAGTTATTGGTTTATTCATTGCTGATCGTAATCCCACGCAACGCACAATTGACAAAGCTGACCAGATGGCATTTCAGCAGTTTTGTCAGCAGGCGAATATGGGATTAACGTTTTTAAAACTGCAAGGCTAGTTTTGCCAAGTTTAACTGGCTATAATAGCCGACTTGATTAGATATAAAGGTATATCTGAGAAGCATTGCGAGAGTGGCGGAACTGGTAGACGCGCTGGATTTAGGTTCCAGTAGGGCAACCTGTGAGAGTTCGAGTCTCTCCTCTCGTACCATCCGAAATTGCTGGTCAACACCAACAATATTCTGATCCCCCATGTTTGAGGTAAAGAATGCAAGTTACTGTAGAAAATGTCAGCGAATTAGGCCGTAAAATGACGGTCACCGTTGAAGATGCCAATATTGAGCAAGCGGTACAAAAACGTTTAGCGTCGATTCGTCCAAGTGTCAAAATGGCAGGCTTCCGTCCCGGTAAAGTGCCGATGACTATGGTTACTAAAACCCACGGCCCGGCGGCACGGCGTGAAGTTATTGACCAAGTGGTCCAAGAAAGCATGCGTGAAGCGTTCTCGCAGGAAAAAGTGAATCCTGCCAGCACACCTAACATTGACAGCATGAAAGAAGAAGGTTCAGCGTTGATTTACACCCTGAACTATGAAATCTTTCCGGAACTTGAATCTATCAATCTCGACAAGCTGAAGCTCGAAAAAACTGTTGCTGAAGTCAATGATGAAGATGTCGACACCATGCTCGACACTTTGCGTGAACAACGCGCGACATGGGAACCATTAAAACGTGCTGCTAAAGAAGAAGATGGCGTTACCATCGATTTTGTTGGCCGCATTGATGGCGAAGAATTCCAGGGTGGTAAAGGCAAAGATGTTTTAGTTGTTATCGGCAATGGCAGTATGTTGCCAGAATTTGAAGAACAATTAATTGGTGTCAAAGCCGATCAAGAAACAACGATTACCATGACCTTCCCTGAAGATTACCGTGCAGAGCATCTTCGTGGTAAAACAGCTGAGTTTGCCGTTAACGTCAAACAAGTTGCCAAGAAAAAACTGCCAAAACTCGATAAAGAATTTGCCGAGTTATGTGGTGTTGAAGGCGGCGTTGCAGCGCTCAAAAAAGAAGTTCGTGCAAATATGGAACGGGAGCTCAGCTCGACGTTGAAAGCGAAAAACAAGCGTGCCGCAATGGACGCAGTTGCGGCTAACAACGATATTACCTTGCCAGTGGCACCGGTTGAGCGTGAAGCCCGTTATCTGATGGAACAAGCCAAAAATAATCTGCGTCAGCAGGGTGTGAATGTTGAAGGTATTCCGTTTGAATTGGATGCTTTTAAAGACAGTGCTGAAAAGCGTGTCAAGCTCAGCTTATTGATTGGCAAAATAATTTCTGACAATGGTATAAAACCTGACGAAGCGAAAGTCAAAGAAGCAATTGATGCAATTGCAGCAAGTTATGAAGATCCTGAAGATGTTGTGAACTACTACATGACAAATCAGGACAAACTCTCAGAAATCCAAATGATGGTTGTCGAAGACGCAGTGGTTGATTGGATCTATGACCATGTTAAAGTAGTTGAGAGTACCTCTTCATTCAAAGAAGTGATGGAAGCGGCCAAATAATATTACCGCTTAATGACATGAAGAAGCCCGTGCTCAACGAGATTGGGCACGGGCTTATTTTTTGGGCTTAATGACAGGAATATTAATGAGCAATAACTTTACCGGTGAAAGCCAACCCGTCAGCAATGCGTTAGTACCGATCGTCGTTGAACAAACGTCACGGGGTGAGCGTTCTTATGATATTTATTCACGACTGTTAAAGGAACGGGTGATTTTTCTGGTCGGCCAGGTCGAAGACCACATGGCCAATCTGGTGGTCGCACAAATGCTGTTTCTGGAATCAGAAAACCCGGATAAAGACATTCATCTATATATTAATTCTCCAGGCGGTGCGGTTACAGCGGGTCTGGCGATTTACGACACTATGCAATTTATTAAACCTGATGTCAGTACCTTATGTATTGGTCAAGCAGCAAGTATGGGGGCGTTGTTACTGACTGCTGGTGCAGCGGGCAAACGCTTTGCATTACCTAATTCTCGAATGATGGTGCATCAGCCACTGGGCGGCTTTCAGGGGCAGGCATCGGATTTTGACATTCATGCCAAAGAAATTCTTAATATCCGCGAACGTTTGAATCGAATTATGTCGCATCATACTGGTCAGGATATTAAGAAGATTGAAAAAGACACCGATCGTGACAACTTTATGAATGGAGAACAGGCTGCAAGTTATGGTCTAATTGATACGGTGTTGACTAAACGTCCCGACGAACAAGCCTGAAAACCCAAAAAGTAGGAATCTAGTGCAATGAGCGACGACAAGAAAAACGACGATAAATTACTGTACTGTTCTTTTTGCGGCAAAAGTCAGCATGAAGTAAAAAAACTGATTGCCGGTCCCTCGGTGTTTGTCTGTGATGAATGCGTCGAACTTTGCAACGACATTATCCGCGAAGAAATGCAGGAGCAGAAAGTCGATCCGGCTGACGCCAAACTCCCATCGCCGCATGAAATCAATAAAGCGCTGGATAATTATGTTATCGGCCAGGAAAAAGCCAAACGCGTCTTGTCGGTTGCGGTTTACAACCACTACAAACGTCTGCGCCATGGCCATAAAACAGATGATGTTGAACTGTCAAAAAGTAACATCCTGCTGATTGGTCCAACCGGTAGTGGTAAAACCTTGCTTGCTGAAACGCTGGCCCGGCAGTTAAACGTGCCGTTTACCATGGCTGATGCGACCACTTTAACGGAAGCCGGTTATGTCGGTGAAGACGTTGAAAATATCATTCAGAAGCTATTGCAAAAATGTGAATACGATGTCGAAAAAGCAGAAACTGGCATTGTTTACATTGATGAAATCGATAAGATCTCGAAAAAATCTGACAATCCTTCTATCACTCGCGATGTTTCCGGTGAAGGCGTGCAACAAGCGCTGTTGAAGCTTATCGAAGGCACCATTGCTTCAGTTCCACCACAAGGTGGCCGTAAACATCCGCAACAAGAGTTTTTGCAGGTTGATACCAGTAAGATCTTATTCATCTGTGGCGGTGCGTTCGCTGGTCTGGATAAAGTTATTCGTAACCGTACCCATAAAGGCGGAATTGGGTTCTCGGCTGATGTGAAAAGTGTTGAAACCCAGAAAAGTTTTGGTGAAGCACTGCAAGTTGTTGAGCCGGAAGACTTAATTCAATATGGCCTGATACCAGAATTCGTAGGTCGTTTGCCGGTCGTGGCAACGTTAAATGAACTGGATGAAAAAGCCCTGGTTCAAATCCTGACTGAGCCCAAAAATGCCTTGTCAAAGCAATATCAAAAATTGTTTGACCTGGAAGACTGTGAGCTGGAATTTCGTGATGACGCACTTCGTGCTATTGCCCGTAAGGCAATGGAGCGTAAAACGGGTGCACGTGGTCTGCGTTCAATTATTGAAAATGTGCTATTGGATACCATGTTTGATCTGCCATCACTCGACAATGTCAGTAAAGTCGTTATCGATGAAAGTGTTATCAATGGCGAAAATGCGCCAATTTTGATTTATCAGGATCAAAGCAAGGATCTCGCTGCCGGCGAGAAATAACCGCCGCGCTCTTTAATACCGTCGTTGTCAGGCAATCAGTAAAACTGATTGCTTGATTTCTGCATGGCTGTCCCCATATAACCAGCAATTGTAATCACGCATGCTTTTTTGGCATGTTAACGAGGTCCGCTTGATGGAAAATGAATCAAAAACCGTTGTTACCAATGATGCTTTAAGTAAAGTGCCAGTGTTGCCTTTGCGTGATGTGGTGGTTTATCCACATATGGTTATCCCATTATTTGTAGGTCGTGAAAAATCGATCAAAGCACTGGAGGCGGCAACGGATGAAAATCAGCAAATTTTACTGGTTGCCCAAAAAGACTCCGGCGAAGATGCGCCTAGCACCGATAATCTCTATGAAACCGGTACACTGGCGAATATTCTGCAGTTACTTAAACTCCCTGACGGTACCGTTAAAGTACTGGTTGAAGGTACACAACGTGCTCGCGTAGCCCTGTTTGAGAACAGCAATGATTTCTTTGAAGCTGAAGTTGTAGTGATTCAGGATGAACATCCAGAGCAACGTGAAGCTGATGTGTTGATGCGAACATTGCTTGGTCAGTTTGAGCAGTACGTCAAACTCAACAAAAAGATCCCGCCGGAAGTTATCGCTTCATTGTCGAGCATTGAAGATGTCGCCCGTATGGCCGATACCGTTGCCGCGCACATGACGCTGAAGCTGGAAGACAAGCAACAGCTTCTGGAAATGGCTGATGTCAAAGATCGTATCGAAAAGCTGATGGCCTACCTGGAATCAGAAATTGATATTCAGCAAATTGAAAAACGTATTCGCAGCCGCGTCAAAAAACAAATGGAAAAAAGCCAGCGCGAATACTATTTGAATGAGCAGTTGAAAGCCGTTCAAAAAGAGCTGGGCGAACTGGATGATAATGGCAATGAAGTCGATGATTTGGCAGATAAAATTGCTGAAGCGGGTATGCCTGCTGAAGCCAGAAATAAAGCCGAATCAGAGCTTAAAAAACTGAGGATGATGTCGCCGATGTCGGCTGAAGCCACGGTGGTGCGTAACTACATCGAATCATTGCTGGAAGTGCCTTGGAAAAAACGCTCTCGGGTGATGCTGGATCTCGACCGTGCGCAAACCGTGCTGGACGAGGATCATTACGGCCTCGAAAAAGTTAAAGATCGTATTCTTGAATATCTTGCCGTGCAAAAACGCGTCAAAAAACTCAAAGGCCCGATTTTGTGTCTGGTGGGTCCACCGGGTGTTGGTAAAACGTCAATCGCGCAATCAATCGCACGCGCCACAAACCGTAAATTTACCCGTATGGCATTGGGCGGTGTTCGTGATGAAGCCGAAATTCGCGGCCATCGACGGACATACATTGGCTCTATGCCCGGTAAAGTGATTCAGAATATTTCTAAAACGGAAGTGAAAAACCCGCTGTTTCTGCTCGATGAGATCGATAAAATGGCGCAGGATTTTCGTGGGGATCCGGCTTCAGCATTGCTGGAAGTGTTGGATCCTGAACAAAACTCAACATTTGCCGATCATTATTTAGAAGTAGAATATGATTTGTCAGATGTCATGTTTGTCTGCACAGCAAACACGTTAAATATACCAGATGCACTGCGTGACCGGATGGAAATCATTCGTCTGGCAGGTTACACCGAAGATGAGAAACTTAATATCGCGTTGCAATATCTGCTGCCCAAAGCTATTAAGGATAATGGTTTAAAAGCAAAAGAGGTGGAGATCACCAATGACGCAATTATGGAAATTATTCGCCGCTATACACGCGAAGCCGGTGTTCGTAATTTGCAACGTGAGATCTCGAAAATCTGCCGGAAACTGGTTAAACAGATCCTTAAAGATGCACCTGAAGACAAAGTGATTGTCACCCAAGATAATCTTGAAGATTATCTTGGGGTTTATCATTACCAATACGGTATTGCAGACGAAAATGATCGTATTGGCCAGGTCACCGGGCTAGCCTGGACAGAGGTCGGTGGTGAATTACTGACCATCGAGTCAGCGGTGATGCCAGGCAAGGGCAAAGCCAGCTATACCGGTAAACTCGGTGATGTGATGCAGGAGTCTATTCAGGCAGCAACCACCGTAGTGCGTTCTCGCGCGGCCGACTGGGGTATTGCTGATGACTTCATGCAGACCCACGATTTACATATTCACGTACCAGAGGGCGCGACACCAAAAGATGGTCCAAGTGCGGGTATTGGCATGTGTACCGCATTACTGTCAGCGATTACTGCCATCCCGGTAAAAGCTAATGTGGCGATGACCGGTGAAATTACGTTACGCGGTGAAGTGCTGGCGATTGGCGGTTTAAAAGAAAAATTGCTGGCTGCACATCGCGGTGGTATCGATACCGTCCTGATTCCCAAAGACAATGTTAAGGATCTGCGGGAAATTCCGGAAAATGTCAAAAAAGGATTGAATATTATCCCGGTCCAGTGGATTAATGAGGTACTGGAAGTGGCTTTGCAGGCAATGCCTGCAGCACGACCGGAACCTGAGCCATCGCCAGCAGTCATGACCAATGACAAGCCTGGTTTTCATGAAGTTAATACACAGAACCGGCATTAATGGCATAGCAGCGAGATAACAATGACCCCGATTCAACAACAACGTCTGATTGGTGCAGGATTGCTGGTATTGCTTGTTGCTGTGCTGGCTTATGTGGTTTTGAGTAAAGTCGGACAGCATCAAACTGAGCAAAATCTGGTATTGCCTGAACCAATTGAGTTTTCATCAGTGATTGAACCAATTGCTGGCGACGGTGCCGAAGCTGTTCAAAATTCGGGTGAGGCAATGGTTGATGCGGATTTGCAGCAAACAACCACCGCCGAAGATAGGGTGATTGCCGGTTATGATATTGAAACCCCACATGCGGCATCTGATCCTGCACAACCGGCCGAACCATTGGTAGCAGAAACAACGAATAATAAACCAGTGGTCACTACTGAGACACCACCGCCTCAGCCAATGCAGCGTTCGACAGCACAAGCGCAAACCATTGCCCCTGAAGCTGCTTCCAAAAATACGGATACGCCGACGGTAGTGGCCGAACCTAATGCTGGCACAGTGGCGACTGGTGAACGTTGGTTGATTCAACTGGGCAGTTTTTCGGTACAGAAAAATGCGCAGTCATTAAAAGCTGAAGCAGAAAAGCTGGGATATAAACCCTATATCGAAAATAGCCAAACAGGTGCAGGCCCCATTTACCGTGTCCGCCTGCCGGCGATGGCAACGCGAACCCAAGCTGATGATACTGCTGCGCGTATTGAAAAGCAGCTTAAGATTAAAACACAGGTCTCCCAACAATAAAGCTGCAAGCATTTTTTTGCACCGCATCAGAAATATGTAAAGCTCATGGGCGGGTTTGATGCTATCTGATAAAATATGATGTTTAGTCTGCATCGTCGCGCGGAGAACATATGAACTGGGTTGATTTCCTTATCATCGGTATCATTTTGTTGTCCGCAACTATCAGTATAGTCCGCGGCTTTATCCGGGAAGTATTGTCGTTACTCAGCTGGATTTTGGCCTTTTGGGTTGCACTGATGTTTCATGCGCATCTGGCGAGTTTGTTGATACCTTATGTTGACACGCCCACAATACGTTTGTTTGCTGCTTTTTTTGTGCTGTTTGTCGTGACCCTGATATTGGGCGCGCTGGTTAACCATCTGATATCACAACTAGTCGAAAAAACCGGTTTGACGGGCACCGATCGGGCGCTGGGTGTCATATTTGGTTTATTGCGTGGCGCAGCGATAGTCACTTTATTAGTGCTGGTTGCTGGGCTCACGCCGATGCCGTCGGACGCCTGGTGGCAAAATTCCTTAATGATTGAACATTTTGAACAACTGGCAATGTGGGTGGTGAATTTTTTACCGGAAGATATCGCTACCCATATTAATTTCAATTCATCCTGGCAGGACTGACTTATGTGTGGAATTATTGGTATCGTGGCTCATTCAGAAGTCAATCAGGCGCTTTACGATGGCCTGACAGTGCAGCAGCATCGTGGACAGGATGCGGCAGGCATTGTGACTTGTGATGAAGAAGGTCGGTTTTGTCTGCGTAAAGACAATGGTCTGGTTAAAGATGTATTCCATACTAGGCACATGATTCGTCTTAAAGGCAATATGGGTATTGGTCATATTCGTTATCCGACGGCGGGTTGTTCAACCTCCGCAGAGTCCCAGCCATTTTATGTTAATTCGCCATATGGTATTGCCTTGGCGCATAACGGTAATCTGACCAATACTAAACTACTCAAAGATGAACTGTTCAAAAGTGACCGTCGGCATTTAAATACCGATTCTGATTCTGAAGTACTGCTGAATATTTTAGCCCACGAGTTACAAACTGCCGGCAAACTGAAACCACAACCAGAAGATATTTTTAATTCGGTTCGTCAAGTGCACAAACGTTGTAAAGGTGCTTACGCTGCTGTTGCGATGATTGCTGGTGTTGGTATGCTGGCATTTCGCGATCCGTACGGTATTCGTCCAGCGGTTATTGGCGAACGTGATACTGCCAATGGTAAAGAGTATATGTTCGCCTCTGAAAGTGTCGCTATTGATACACTGGATTATGAGTTAATGCGTGATATTGCGCCGGGTGAATGTATCTTTATCGATATGAATGGTCAGTTTCATAGCCAGCAGTGTGCTGAAAAACCGGTAATGTCGCCCTGTATTTTTGAATATGTTTATTTCGCTCGTCCAGATTCGATGATCGATGGTATTTCGGTACATAAAAGCCGGATGCGTATGGGAACCAAACTGGCCGAAAAAATTCTTCGCGAATGGCCGGAACATGATATTGACGTTGTTATTCCTATCCCAGACACCAGCCGTAGCGCTGCATTACAGTTATCTTATGACCTTGGCGTTGTTTATCGTGAAGGCTTTATCAAAAACCGCTACATCGGCCGCACCTTTATTATGCCTGGACAAACCCAGCGTAAAAAGTCGGTCCGCCAGAAATTAAATCCGATTGATCTTGAGTTTCGTGGCAAGAATGTGTTGTTGGTAGATGATTCGATAGTTCGTGGCACTACGTCGCAGCAAATCGTGCAAATGGCACGTGACGCCGGTGCTGAAAAAGTCTATCTGGCATCCGCAGCACCGCCTGTCAGATTTCCGAATGTCTACGGTATTGACATGCCGTCGCCCAATGAATTTGTCGCACATAACCGTGATGTTGATGCAATTGCCCGTGAGTTGGGCGTTGATAAACTGATTTATCAGGATCTGGCTGATCTGGTATCGGCCATCAACAAGAAAAGCGCTGTCGAGCGGTTTGATACCTCATGTTTTGATGGTGAATACATTACCGGCGATATTGATGCGGATTATCTTTATTACATTGATGCTTTGCGTAATGATGTCTCCAAGCACAATAGTAATGAAGGTAATGCCATCATTGAATTGCACAATGATGCCTGATACGAAAAGATATTAACTTTTGACCAGCAAAGTAGGGCGGCGATTTTAAGCGGCTTTTACTTTGCTGTTTATAGTGAATTCTTATATAATCCCGTCGATTATGCACCAGCAATTGCCCAGAGAGATTGATCCATTTCGTTTTGCCCATAACGGCATTCGTTTAACCGGGCAGATCCCATTGTCATTAATGCGCCGTTTGGCAGACTTATTGGTTAATGATGATGGTATGGTCGATGTGGATATGCTGTTTGATATTGATGAAACGGGTCTGCCGTTTATGCAGGGTCAATTTCAGGTGAGCATACAATTAATTTGTGAACGTTGTATGTCACCTATGACGTTAAAACTGGATATTAAGGCGTTACTGGGGATTATTCGCCATGAACGCAAAGTTGAAGGCCTGGCGGATCAATATGAGCCGTGGATCATTGACGATGCTAAACAAGTTGATCCGGCACTGATGGTGGAAGATGAGTTGATACTGGCACTGCCCATCGTGCCGAAACATGATTATGCCTGTTTGCCTGAAGATGTCTGGCAAGCTGGTGAAGCAGAAAGCGAAGCCGACAAACCGGCTTCACCCTTTGCAGTTTTAGCTGCATTGAAAGCAAAGAAGTAAGTTTATTTAGATTCAGGTTTAGGAGTTACACCCATGGCTGTTCAAAAAAGTAAAAAGAGTCAATCACGTCGCGGCATGCGTCGTTCACACGATGCGTTGACCGCACCAACACTATCAACTGATAGCACTTCAGGTGAGTTACATCGTCGTCACCATGTGACCGCAGATGGTTTTTACCGTGGTCGTAAGGTCATTGCAGAAAAGAGTGAATAAGGCGCAGTTCATTGACGCTTAAAATTGCTATTGATGCAATGGGCGGGGATCACGGACCTCAGGTCGTGATCCCCGCTGCCATATCAGCCCTGCAAAAGCATCATGATGTAGAGCTGATACTGGTGGGTGATGAAACCACTTTGCAAGCTGCACTGGCGCAGCAAAATCCAGCGGATAAAGCCCGTCTGCATATTCATCATGCATCACAAATCGTTGCGATGGATGAGTCACCGCAGACGGCTTTACGCAGCAAAAAAGATTCATCGATGCGGGTTGCCATCAATCTGGTTAAAGAGGATGTGGCAGCAGCTTGTGTCAGTGCTGGTAATACCGGTGCATTAATGGCGACCGCGCGTTTTGTTTTAAAAACACTGCCCGGCATTGAACGGCCCGCCATAGTGACTGCCTTGCCTACCATGAAAGGTCATACCTACGTTCTGGATTTGGGTGCAAATGTCGATTCAAGTGCCGAACATCTGGTGCAGTTTGCCTTGATGGGTTCAGTCCTTGCGGAATTAGTTGATGGCAAAAAACAGCCAAAGGTTGGTTTGCTGAATATCGGCGCAGAAGAAATCAAAGGCAGCGAGCGTGTCAAAGAGGCTGCTCGCCTGTTAAGTCAGACCGATTTAAATTATGTAGGCTTTGTTGAAGGCGATGGCCTCTATAAAGGCGAAGTCGATGTGTTGGTCTGTGATGGTTTTGTAGGCAATGTTCTGCTCAAAGCCAGTGAGGGCGTGGCCCACATGATCCGCCATTACCTGCGTAACTCGTTCAAACGCAATTTGTTTACGAAACTGGCAGCGTTAATTTCTTATCCGGTATTAAGCCATTTTCGTAAAGAGTTAGATCCACGCGCATATAACGGTGCAAACTTTATTGGTCTGCAAGGCATTGTCATTAAAAGCCATGGCGGTGCCGATAGTTTTGCCTTCGCTAATGCCATTGATATTGCCGTGATCGAAGCGCGTAAGGATATCCCCAGTAATATCAGTAAACACTTAGAAACGCTGCAAGAAGGACAGGTGCTGTGATTCACTCACGTATCATCGGTACCGGCAGCTATTTACCCGAAAAAGCGCTGAGCAATACCGATTTGGAAAAAATGGTCGACACCAGCGACCAGTGGATTCGGGAGCGTACCGGTATTATCAAACGCCATATCGCCGCTGCTGATGAAACCACCACTGACCTGGCTTATAACGCTGCAGTTAACGCTATCGATGCTGCCGGTATCAGTAATCAGGATATTGACCTGATTATTGTCGCAACAAGCACACCTACCCGTATTTTCCCCAGCACAGCATCATTGGTACAGGACAAGCTAGGTATTCATGGCTGTCCGGCATTTGATATTCAGGCGGTTTGCACCGGTTTCGTTTATGCATTGACGGTTGCTGATAAATTTATTAAGTCCGGCAGTGCTAAAAATGTATTGGTTATTGGCGCAGAAATTTTTTCGCGTATCGTCGACTGGACTGATCGAAATACCTGTGTGTTATTCGGTGACGGCGCTGGTGCTGTCGTATTGCAAGCTTCCGAAACGCCGGGCATTTTATCAACGCATATTCACTGTGATGGTAGTTTTAACAATCTGTTACAAGTGCCGACCGGTCCGGGCTCTGTGGTCAGTGAAATTCCTGCTGTTGTGGATATGCAGGGTAATGAAGTATTTAAAATTGCTGTCAAAACCCTCAGTCAAATTGTCGACGAAACGCTGGAAGCCAATAATCTAGAAAAACACGATATCGACTGGCTGGTACCACATCAGGCCAACATTCGCATTATTGCAGCCACCGCGCGCAAATTAAATATGTCGATGGATAAAGTCGTGGTCACAGTCGATGAACATGGCAATACCTCTGCTGCATCGATCCCCCTGGCATTAGATACAGCCGTCCGGGATGGTCGTATTCAGCGCGGTGAAAAATTGCTGTTAGAAGCCTTCGGCGGCGGTTTCACCTGGGGTTCGGCACTTATTCAGTATTAATGGATTTTGGGATTTAACCATGCAAGCTGCTTTTGTATTTCCGGGTCAAGGTTCGCAATCAATCGGCATGTTGGCCGATTTGGCTGCTGAATTTCCAATGGTTGAACAAACGTTTGCCGAAGCGTCAGAAGCGCTCGGCTATGACTTATGGCAACTGGTCCAAAACGGACCGGAAGCGGAGTTAAACCAGACTGACAAAACCCAACCAGCCATGTTGGCTGCCGGTATTGCCGTGTGGCGGGTCTGGCTAAGCCAGAATGAATTCCAACCAACGTTTATGGCCGGCCATAGTCTTGGCGAATATAGTGCGCTGGTTGCTGCCGGTGCCATGGATTTTAAAGATGCTATTAAGCTGGTTGCTAAACGCGGCGAACTGATGCAGCAAGCTGTACCGCCGGGTGAAGGCGCGATGGCGGCCATTCTTGGACTTGAAGATGCGCAGGTCATTGATATTTGCCAACAAGCCAGTATTCATGGCGTCGTCGAAGCGGTTAATTTTAATTCGCCGGGTCAGGTAGTGATTGCCGGAACAGCATCGGCAGTTAATGAGGCCATTGTTCTGGCCACCACAGCAGGCGCCAAACGTGCTTTATTACTGCCCGTAAGTGTTCCTTCACATTGTGCATTAATGCAGCCAGCCGCTGAACAACTAGCATCAGAACTGGCCAAAACCCGCATTCAGGCGCCACATATTCCCGTTATTCATAATGCCAGCGTGACCAGCAGCAACAATGTTGATGAAATCCGTGAATTGCTGGCAAAACAATTATTTAATCCGGTCCGCTGGGTAGAGACAGTGTCATTTCTGGCAACGCAGGGGGTTGATACGCTGATTGAATGTGGCCCCGGTAAAGTATTGGCCGGACTGACCAAGCGAATTGATAAATCACTTAGCGCACAGCCATTATTTGATGTTGCCAGTTTAGAAAAAACCAAGCAGTTAGCAGGAGAAAATGCATGAGTTTACAAGGCAAAACCGCGCTGGTTACTGGTGCGACCCGTGGGATTGGTAAAGCGATTGCTTTAAGTCTGGGCGAGCAGGGCGCAACCGTCATTGGTACCGCCACCTCAGAAAACGGTGCGGCGACTATTTCTGCGTTTTTGCAGCAAGCCGGTATTAACGGTAAAGGCGTTGTGCTGAATGTCACTGATGCTGATGCTATTGAAGCCGTTGTTAGCAGTATTGAAAATGAATTTGCCGCACCGGACATTCTGGTGAACAACGCCGGTATTACCCGCGATAATTTGCTGATGCGCATGAAAGATGAAGAGTGGGATGACATCATTAACACTAATCTGACGCCGATCTTTAAACTCAGTAAACGTTGCGTCCGCGCAATGACTAAAGCGCGCTGGGGCCGTATTATCAATATCACCTCAGTTGTGGGTGTGATGGGCAATGCCGGGCAGAGTAATTATGCTGCTGCCAAAGCCGGTGTGATTGGTTTCAGCAAGTCATTGGCCCGTGAAGTCGGCACCCGTGGTATTACTGTTAACAGTGTAGCGCCGGGCTTCATTGATACTGATATGACCAAAGATTTACCGGAAGCACATAAAACTGCCTTACTGGAAAATGTACCGGTAAAACGTCTCGGTGACGCTGTAGAAATCGCCGCCGCCGTTAGTTTTCTGGCCAGCCCGCTGGCGGGTTATATCACCGGCGAAACCTTGCACGTTAATGGCGGCATGTATATGAATTAAGCGCCTGAGCCAATAGTGGCTTAGGTTTTTGAATGCAGTAATCAAGCGGTAAAATGGTTTTGGCTTGTCTCTGCTGTGCGTGCACTATAAAATGCCTGCACGTTGTTTGTACTTAACCACCAAAGGAAATTTTAGTTATGAGTGATATCGAAGCTCGCGTTAAAGAAATCGTTGTCGAACAACTCGGCGTTAATGCAGATGAAGTCACTGCGGATGCCTCTTTCATCGATGACCTGGGCGCAGACTCACTGGACACCGTTGAGCTGGTTATGGCTCTGGAAGAAGCTTTCGAATGTGAAATCCCAGACGAAGAAGCTGAGAAAATCACCACTGTTAAAGAAGCCGTTGCCTACATTAACTCTGTTCAGTCTTAATCGGTTTCAGCGCTTCACAATAGCCGTCTAGTGTGCCTGGCATGCTAGGCGGCTATGTTATATCTGAACAAAGATTTGCATGAGGAAAGCAAATGTCTAAAAGACGTGTAGTAGTGACCGGCCTTGGCGCAGTCACACCTGTGGGCCTGTCGGTTGCCGAAAGCTGGACCAATATTGTCGCTGGAAAAAGCGGTGTCAATCCTATTACGTCTTTTGATGTGACTGATTTTTCAGTCCGTTTCGGTGCCAGCGTCAAAAACTTTGATGTGGAAACCGTTATTTCCCGTAAAGATGCCAAAAAAATGGATACTTTTATCCACTATGGCATTGCTGCAGCTGTGGAAGCGATTAAAGATGCTGGCATTGAAGTGACTGATGAAAACGCTGAACGTATTGGTGTTGCCATCGGTTCAGGTATCGGTGGTCTGCCCGGCATTGAAGCCGGCTATGATAATTATTTAAACGGCGGCCCCCGGAAAATTTCACCTTTCTTTGTGCCCAGCAATATCATCAACATGATCTCGGGCAATCTGTCGATTATGTATGGCATGAAAGGACCGAATACCGCTATTGTTACCGCTTGTTCCACCGGCACGCATTGTATTTCATCGGCTGGCCGGATGATTCAATATGGTGAAGCGGACGTCATGATTGCCGGTGGTGCTGAAATGGCGACTTCTCCTACCGGCTTAGGTGGTTTTGCCGCTGCCCGTGCCTTATCAACCCGTAATGATGACCCCCAAAGTGCCAGCCGTCCCTGGGATAAAGATCGGGATGGCTTTGTGCTCGGTGATGGTGCCGGGGTACTGGTGCTTGAAGAATACGAACATGCCGTTAAACGCGGTGCAACTATTTATGCGGAACTCGCCGGCAGTGGCATGAGCAGTGATGCGTATCATATGACCATGCCATCACAGGGGGGGGAAGGGGCGGCCCGTTGCATGAAAAATGCAATGAAAGATGCGTCTTTAAATGCTGATGAAATTGACTATATTAACGCCCATGGTACTTCGACACCCGCCGGCGATATTGCTGAAACGATGGCGATCAAAGCCGCATTGGGCGATGCTGCACAATCAGTTGCTGTCAGCTCAACCAAATCGATGATTGGCCATTTACTGGGTGCAGCCGGTGGTGTGGAAGCGGTTTTCAGCGTATTGTCCATTCGTGATCAAGTGGCACCGCCGACCATTAATCTGGATAATCCTGATGAAGGCTGTGATCTGGATTATGTGCCAAATACTGCCCGCCAGATGCCAATTAAAGTAGCGATGTCCAATTCTTTTGGTTTTGGTGGCACCAACGGTACCGTTATTTTCCGTAAACTCAGCTAAGCTTCATTCCAATGATTCTGATTAACGGCCAGCCCGAAGACAGAATCGATGCACGGGATCGCGGTCTGCAATATGGCGATGGCTTATTTGAAACCATTGCCTTTCGCCAAAATCATCTTGAATTATTAGATGCCCATTTAGCGCGGCTGCAGCGTGGTTGCGAGCGACTTAATCTGTCTGTTTCACTGACTGAAATTAGCTTAATCAAAACCGAAATACAGCAGATAACGTCCACGCTGACAAATGACGCTGTCATTAAAATTATACTGACCCGTGGCGTCGGTGGGCGCGGTTATCAATATGCAGAAAATATTCCCTTAACGCGCATTATCAGCAGCCACCCTATGCCAGAATACCCACCTGATCATCAGCAGGGTGTTGATATCCGCATCTGTGAACAGCGTCTGGCTATCAACCCACAACTTGCCGGTATCAAGCATCTGAATCGTCTGGAGCAGGTGCTTGCACGCAATGAATGGCGTGACAGTCATATTGCCGAAGGTTTGATGTTGGATATCGATGGACGTTTGGTTGAAGGCACCATGAGTAATATTTTGCTATTTCGAAATGGTGAACTGCTGACTCCGGAGATAAGCCGATGCGGTATTGATGGCGTCATGCGCAGCTTGTTATTAGGAACTGCCCGTCAACAGGACTGGTCGGTTTATGAAACGCAGTTAACTCTAGACGATTTACTCACAGCTGATGAAGGTCTGCTATGCAATAGCGTGATTGGTATCTGGCCAATCAGACAAATTCTTGGTCAGAACCGGCAATGGCCGCATGGTCCGATGACCCAAAAATTGCAGCAATGGCTACCACAAGCAATAATGCACGCATGAAAATTTCTGCTTCCGTAAAGTTACTGTTATTGCTATTTTTGCTGGGCCTGCCGTTGTTGTATGTCTGGACAGAATATCAACGCTTTTTAAATACGCCTATTACCTTACCCACTGATCAAACCGTTTTTGTCGTGGAGCGCGGTGATAATCTGAGTCGCATCAGTCAGCGGCTATATCAACAGGGCCTGAGTCCGACACCAAGTATTTATCTGGATTTATATGGGCGTTACCAGGGCAATGCTTCACAAATAAAAGCGGGCGAATACGAAATTACGACCGGAACAACGTTGCCAGAACTGCTGCAGAAGTTTATCGATGGCAAAGTGGTGCAGTACAGCCTGACTATTATTGAAGGCATGACCGTCCAACAACTTATGGCAAAGCTTCGCCAGCATCCGAAAATTGTTGCCACCCATGATGAACTGGATTTATCTGCAGTGATGACAGCACTGGATTTACCAGAACAGCATCCCGAGGGCTGGTTTTTACCGGAAACCTATAAATTCCCGGCCGGTACCACCGATATGCAGTTTTTACGCCGCGCTTATCAGAACATGCAGGCTGTACTGGAAAAAGCTTGGGCTGAACGGGCGGAAGATTTGCCTTATGCGGATCCTTATGAGGCGCTCATCATGGCTTCAATCATCGAAAAAGAAACCGGTATTCCCGAAGAGCGTGATGAGATAGCCGGTGTTTTTGTTCGGCGGTTACAAAAGGGTATGCGCCTGCAAACAGATCCAACGGTTATTTATGGTCTCGGTGAGAATTATGATGGCAATATCCGTCGCAACGACCTGCGCGCTGATACGCCCTATAACACCTATACCCGTCATGGATTACCGCCATCCCCAATCTGTTTGCCCAGTAAAGAAGCTATTCACGCAGCATTACATCCTAAAGACGGTGATTATTTATATTTTGTGGCAACTGGTGAAAATGGCCGGCATAAATTCTCGACTAATTATCTCGATCATCAAAAAGCGGTGCGCAAGTACCAGTTAAAACAATGAATGGTAAATTTATAAGCTTGGAAGGCATTGAAGGTGCTGGTAAATCTACGCAATTAGCATTTATTGCCGATTATCTGCGCGCTAGGGGAATTGATGTTTTAGTTACCCGTGAGCCGGGCGGTACCCAGTTGGGTGAACAAATCCGCGAACTATTGCTGACCCCGCGCGATGAAAAAATGGTTGATGATGCCGAGTTATTGCTGATGTTTGCCGCTCGGGTGCAACATCTTCAGCAAACAATACTGCCTGCTTTGCACCGTGGTCAGTGGGTGGTTTCAGACCGGTTTGTCGATGCTACTTTTGCTTATCAGGGTGGTGGCCGTCAGATAAGCCATGAGCGGATTGATTCGCTGGCTGACTGGAGCTTACAGGGCGTCACCACCGACTTAACATTTTTGTTTGATTTGCCTGTTGCCCTGGGTCTGGATCGCGTTGGCCGTCGAGGTAATATCAAAGATCGTTTTGAACGGGAAAAAAATAGTTTTTTTGACCAGGTCCGCCAACGATATTTACAGGTTGCCGAGGCTGAACCTGACCGGGTCAAAATCATTGATGCTGCGCAATCTGTAGATAACATTCAACAACAATTAACAGGCTATTTGCATCAACTGTTAGCAGAACCCTTATGACAGTGTATCCGTGGCATCAGCCTTTATGGCAGCAGTTTGTTAATCTCTGGCAGCAGCAACGTCTAGCCCACGCTATTTTAATGAGTGGTGCCAAAGGGCTGGCCAAAACCGATTTGGCACTGAATATGGCAAAATTCAGTTTATGTCTGGCGCCTTCAATATCTGCAGCGTGCGGTCAGTGCCATAGCTGTGAATTGTTTGCAGCCGATGCCCATCCGGATCATTTGTTGATAGAACCTGAAGAAGCCGGCAAAACTATCAAGATTGACCAGATCCGGGCTTTAAAAGACAAACAGTCATTGACGGCAAATATCTCTGCCTGGAAAACGGTCGTCGTCCATCCAGCCCATAAAATGACCGCTAATGCCAGTAATAGTCTGCTGAAATTGCTGGAAGAGCCACAGCCACAAACCTTATTGATCCTGGTGAGCAGTCAGCCACAACAATTGCCTGTCACCATTCGCAGCCGCTGTCAGTTATGGCCGATGTTATCCCCGGCGCCGGCAGAAATTGAACGTTGGTTAAAAGAGCAGGGTATCAAGATCAGTGAAAAGCAGTTACACCAACTGACACCGATTGCTAAAGGTGCACCTCTCATGCTGCAACAAATGCTGGAAAGTCGACTCGATTTACTTGTTGAGCAGTTACAATCAGATATGCAGAAATTGATGCAAGGCAATGCAAACCCAATGCAAATGCAGATTAACTGGCAACAGAATGATCTGCTGACAGTTATGCATATTCTGCAATATGATTTGAGAAATCGACTGATAAAACAACCAGAAGCATTGGAAGCAGGCATACTTTGGCAGATATTAGATTGCATACAAATAACAATAAAGCTAGTATCTTCTTCTAATAACTACAACAAGACCTTGTTAATTGAAGATTTTATGGTTTCCGTAATGCGGATTTGTCGTTCCAGTCAAACAATTAAACCACCGCTGAGTCGAGTTTCCCTATGAGCATGAACCCTCGCAAAGGCATACTTTCCCTGAAAATCAGTGATCAGAATATGCTATATCACTCCTATATGCCTTTTCTGAAAAATGGCGGGCTGTTTATTCCTACCAACAAAGAATATCAGATGGGTGAAGAAGTCTTTATCCTGCTTAGCCTGATGGACGAACCTGAAAAAATCCCGGTTGCCGGTAACATTACTTGGGTCACACCCACTGGTGCGCAGGGTAATCAAGCCGCTGGTATTGGTGTGCATTTCAGTGATATCGATGGCAGCGCCTCGCTGGTGCGTGGCAAGATCGAAAACTATCTGGTCGAAAAACTTAAATCCGACAAAGCCACTTACACGATGTAGGTTTTGCTGCATCTCTGCAATTATGTATATAGATTCCCACTGTCATTTAAATATGCTGGCAGATCAGCCCGGCGGTATTGCCGCTATGGTCGATGAAGCTTTGCAAAACAAAGTAGAACACATTCTGTGTATTGCTATCGATAAAGACAGTTGTCAGGAAGTACAACAGATCGCTGATCAATTTTCTGCTGTCACTGCAAGTGCCGGGATTCATCCCAATGTTGAAGCTGATGAACAATTTACAGTTGATGAATTGGTGGCGGTAGCCAGTCATCCGAAAGTAATCGCTATTGGTGAAACCGGACTGGATTATTTCAGGTCGGAAGGTGATTTAGCATGGCAACGCGAGCGTTTTCGTGTACACATCGAGGCTGGCAAGCAGACTCAAAAACCACTTATCATTCATACCCGCGAAGCGCGAGAAGACACCATGGAAATGCTGGAACAGCACAAAGCTGAAGAAGCCGGTGGCATAATCCACTGTTTCACCGAAAACTGGGAAACCGCCAAACGTGCTTTAGATATCGGTTTCTATATTTCGTTATCCGGCATTGTCACTTTTAAAAGCGCCCGTGAATTACAGGATGTCGCCAAAAAACTGCCTCTAGAGCGTATTTTAATCGAGACTGACTCGCCGTATCTGGCACCTGTGCCGCACCGAGGCAAAACCAATAAACCGGTATTTGTTACGCATGTTGCCGAATTTTTGGCTGATCTGCGAGGCGAATCTGTCGAGGATATTGCCCGGCAAACGACTGAAAATTTCTACCGGTTATTTCCAACCGTTAAAGCAGCCTAGTATGGTAAAAACATTAAAAACAATGCTTTATGCTTTGTTTTTAATTACATTTATAACAGGGTGTGACAATGCACCACCGTTAAATAAATTATCAGACGATGCCGTTATTTTAGCGTTTGGTGATAGCCTGACCTATGGTACCGGTGCTGGTAAAACAGAAGATTACCCTGCGTTATTACAGGCAAGCCTAAGTCAGCTGGTTATCAATGCAGGGGTACCCGGTGAAATCAGTGGCGAGGGCAGGGCCAGATTACCTGAGCTGTTGGCACAGGTTCAGCCGCAGTTTGTGATCTTATGCCATGGCGGTAACGATCTTATCCGTAAACTTAATCACCAGCAGATCAAAAAAAATCTGGCAAATATGATTGAAACCATTCTGGCCAGTGGAGCCCAAGTGCTATTGGTTGCGGTGCCTGAACCCAACATTTTACTGAGCCCACCGGATTTTTATCAGGAACTGGCAGATGAATATCAGTTGAATCTGGAAGCCAACATTATCACCGACATTCTCAGCAGTCCGGAATTAAAATCCGATCCGATTCATCCCAATGCCATTGGTTATCGGTTAATGGCTGAAGCTATCTTGCTAAAGCTGGCTGAAAGTGGCGCTGTCACTGTCGAAAAACTTTCCCTGTAACCCACTCAAAAATACTAAAGTCGGGTCCGTACAGTCCGATATAAAAAATTGTGTCTGATGCAATTGTTGCATTGATTCTGTTGGAGCAGTTTCATGTTTGCCAAATTCACTATCAAAACCAAATTATTGTTACTCAGTGTGCTGGTCTCGCTGGCTATCAGTGCTTTATTAGTGCTGACGAATTGGTCTTTACGGGATGTTGTCGCAACGGAAGAAGCCGTGCTGATGAATGAAAAAATCGAAACCAGTATGTTGACTCTGCGACGTAATGAAAAAGATTTTTTGGCCCGTAATGATCTGAAATATCAGCAACAATTTAATGATAATTACACGGCCATGCAGCAGCAGTTGGCAATGCTTAGTAATAGACTGCAAGCCAAAAATATTGACGATAGCGATGTTTTAAAACTGGCCAAAATTTTTGAGGACTACTCTCAGGCTTTTAATCAACTGGTCAGTATTCAGCAAGTTATTGGTTTGACACCAACAGATGGTCTCTATGGCAGTCTCCGCCAATCAGTTCATGAAGCCGAATCACTACTTAAAAGCTTTAATAGCGACACTTTGCTGAAAGATATGCTGATGCTGCGCCGTAATGAAAAAGACTTTATGCTGCGGCTGGATCTGAAATACAGCGATACCTTTAAGCAAAATTTACGGTTGTTTGAAAATAATCTGGCACAAAGCTTTTTGAGTGACAGTGAACAACGACGTGTAAATGCGTTGATGCAGGCTTACAGTAGAGACTTTTTGACGCTAGTGACGGCCTATCAACAAAAAGGGCTGGATAGCGAATCTGGGCAATTGGGCAAAATGCGTGAAGTGATTCACCAGAGTGAAACGATGCTTCGCACTATCAGTGAACAGATCCAGCAAGCCTCTGCCGCCAAAATAAAACAAATATTTATGATTACCAGCATTATTGCTTTGCTCATTATTGTGATAATGCTGGGGCTAATTCACTTACTCAGCCGCAGTATTAATCAGCCAATTAACCTGTTGGCTGACATTATGAAAAAATCTCGTCAAGACAATGATTTAACGGTGAGATCTGACCTGGACGGTAACAATGAAATTGTAGAAATGGCCGCTGTATTTAACAGTATGATGATTGCCTTTGCCGGTGTCATACGAGAAGTGATTGATTCATCACGTCAGGTAAAAACTGCTGCGGACCAACTGACCATTGTCAGTGAACAGAATAAACAGGGCGTCATTCAGCAGCAAAGCGACAGCGAACAGGTTGCTACAGCAATGAATGAAATGTCAGCAACCGTCCAGGAGGTTGCCCGTTATGCCGTACAGGCAGCCAATGCATCAAATTCGGCCGATGAAGAAGCTGAAAAAAGTAAACAAGTTGTGCGTGAAGCTATTGAGGGCATCAAGAAACTTGCTGAACAAGTCGAATTTGGCGTTGATTCGATCCGTGAGTTACAACTGGAAAGCAATAATATTGGCAGTGTCCTGACCGTCATTCAAAGTATCGCCGAACAAACCAATTTACTGGCGCTCAATGCAGCTATTGAAGCAGCGAGAGCGGGGGAGTCGGGACGCGGATTTGCGGTCGTTGCTGATGAGGTCAGAACATTGGCACAGCGCAGTCAGCAATCCACTGAAGAGATAAAACAAATTATTGAGCGGTTGCAAAAGAGTGCTGATAAATCAGTCAATGTGATGACGTCTGGCAGTGAGCAGGCCAAAGTGAGTGTTCAACAGGCAGAAACAGCAGGTCAGTTTTTGCAACAGATTACTGAGTCTGTTAATGCCATCAATGATATGAATATTCATATTGCCAGTGCCGCTGAGCAACAGACCGCTGTAGCTGAAGAAATTAACCGAAATATTACGAGTATCGCCAACGTTGCGGAAGAAAATGCACAAA